>JBBCAV010000105.1:0-2572 GCA_051382305.1 Bdellovibrionota bacterium FG-2 | reverse complement strand
CTATAAAATCCTGGAATCTCAAGA
This sequence comes from Bdellovibrionota bacterium FG-2, assembly GCA_051382305.1. GTDB lineage: Bacteria > Bdellovibrionota > UBA1018 > UBA1018 > UBA1018 > CAIRTR01. The sequence continues at coordinate 2,548 of JBBCAV010000105.1, read as the reverse complement.
AGTCGGCAAAACTAAGAGCGTTTGCAGCTCAGAGAAAAAATCCGACGGCGGCGAGGTGAACGGGCTTATCCGGCTGCCATTGTCTCTAATTATCAATTCAAAAAAGCACACGAGTTATTTGCAGCCGTGCTGCGTTCCGCAAGGCGCGATGCCGACCCCTATCGTTTCGATCTCCTTCAAGTCAGTTGTGCCGATTCACAAGCGGGATTGGGGAATTTCGATTCGGCTATCGCAACCGTCAAACACCTCTATCAATCATCACACGAGCCGCAAATGAAGCTCATCACCGGGAGCGCCTGGGGTGAGTTCCTGTTTCGAAGCGGCGAAACCCAAGCCGCAATCGTCATTCTGAGGGAGACAGGCACGTTCCTCGCGGCTGACGACCCTTCTACAGATGCGGGTATTTGGAATAAGTGGATGGGCGCGGCTGTGCTTAAAACGGGCGATCACGCACAGGCACGGCAACATTTTGATCAGGCCATCCAAGTTCTGTGCCGACCCGGAGCAAAACCCGAAGGATGGCTTGAGGTGCTCTATTTTTTTCGAGAGCTGGATAAGAATTTCGCTTCATTTGTTGGAGTCTATCCCACCACCTTTTTGCCTTATGGAGAACTAATCCGAAAAGAAAATCCTGAGGGCATCGTAGCTCTTGGGAACACGAACTCACACGACAACACCATTGATCTCACCTCGGAAACTCACTGGATAAAGGGCAAAGCAGAAATTCCATTCAATAAGACGTCCCACCTACTAGGGATGCTCGCGCTTGCGGGAACCTACGGCATCCCTAAGAATCGCGTGCTAGAAACGCTTTGGCCCGAGCAACTTTTTAGCTTCAAGAATCTCGAGGATCGTCTACACCAAGTCCTGCTCCTCCCGCGCGCAAAGAAGGCAGAAATTGATTTCACAGAGCACCATCTTTGGCTCAGAAGCCCTCCCCGCAGCAAAGCGCCATTCGCCGTTTCGCAAGGATTCAAAACCCCGATCGTGGGGCGAAGCTTTTTTGAGGCTCATCCGGACTTTTCACGGCGGGAAGTTGAGGAATATTTTAAAGTTAAGAAGACAAAGGCCGCAGAGCTGATTCGGGGATGGAAAAGTAAATCCGAGTGATGCTGGGTAGTGATCGTTGGTGTTGTGGTTTTGGGGTCAACGTACCGGTCTATGGGCCGTAACAAAGATCTGATTTGACTTTTACCGGTCTATGGCTGTATAACCATAGAGTGAAGGCGCGACCAGTGTTCCAAGAAAAACGGCTCGTCTCAAGCTCAGCGTCAGAAGTGGCGGCTGTGGCTGAAATCAAGATTTGGGATGTACCCAAGTCGAAAGACTACCCAAGCGGCAGGAAATTTTCGCTATTCCTTGTGGCAGAGAGCGAAGTCGTTGTTGGTTTTGACAACCATAGACCCAAGGGTTCTCATTTGCATCTTGGGAATCGTGAGCTTCCGTATCTTTATCGCAACGACGAGAGGCTCATCTCAGATTTTTGGGATTTAGTTAGAAAGGCAGGTTTTGAATCATGAAGTTAAAGAAGGTCAGAATTATTGTTGAGCCCCTAAAAGATACGAGCGAGCGTTGGTTGAAAGCTCTACAAGGCAAGGCCAAGTCAATCTCTACTGAGGAGGTCATCACCGTTTCGAGCTGGGAGATCCTAGGCAAGATCCTTTCGCCCCCCCGGCTCCAAATTCTTATGATGATTCCAGTTCTAAAGCCAAAATCCATTTCTGCGCTCGCCAAGGCTTTGAAAAAGGATTTCAAGAATGTTTACTCTGACGCGAAATTCTTGGCTGACCTGGGATTGATCGAACTAAAAGAAGAGGGCAATCGGAAAACTTTGATTCCGATCGCAAAATTCAACGGAATAGAGCTTGGGCTGGCTGCATAGGAGTTGCTCGTCTTGATCGAGTTGATACAGTACTGATATGTCACTTACAGAAGAATATCAGAAACAAAGAAGTCCCTTATGTCAGCCAAAGCTTTCAAAACCGTGACCATTTCATTGCCGATTGCTATGGGTAAGGAAATTGAAAAGGTCGCCAAAGAAGAACGCCGAACGGTGAGCGAGCTTTTTCGTGAATCCTTCAGGCGGTATCAGGCCCAACGAAATCTTCTCGCCTTGGCCGAAGAGGGGCGCAAAACAGTAAAAAAGAAAAAGCTAACTGATAAAGACTTTGGTGGACTTTTAGAGGTGTAGGGCGTGAAGAATGACAGTCTCATCTCAAGGTTTTAGAGTCCCCCCTCCGGGATCTGAAGACCCCTCGCCTTTAGGCGACCGGTGCCTCATGTTGGGGGAATGCAGGACCACAAAAAAGGAAGTCATACGACCTGGGATTGTAAATACCATCTTGTGTGGATCACCAAATATCGTTATCCGCTGTTGATTGGGGATGTTGGGGTGCGGGCCAGAGAGTTGCTCCGAGAGATTGCGCGAAGTCTGGATATGAAGATATACGTAGGGTCAATTAACCGAGAGCATGTACACATGCTCATCGGTATACCCCCGCACATTTCGGTATCGCGGGCGGTGCAGCATCTGAAGGGGAAGAGTTCA
>JBBCAV010000104.1:0-1120 GCA_051382305.1 Bdellovibrionota bacterium FG-2 | reverse complement strand
CCCTCAATACGCCATAAACGTTTGGGATTCTTGCATTTATCGTTAACGTCGCGGGCCGCAGGGGTTGCTTTAAGACCGTTTGGAAGCAGTAATCTGAGAGCCGCATTTGCTTGAACCGGATCTTTCGCGAAATACTCTGAGAGTTTTTGGTAGTGAGCCTTAAGCGCAAACGGGGTTACCAGTAACTTATCCGCCGAAACCACTTTTAATTGCCGGACCTGTTCTTCCAGGTTCTGCTTTTCCGATTCCTTACGGGCTAGGGCTTCTTTGATCGCTGAAGATGAGTCACCGTTAACCACGATGAAATTGATCAGATTAGAGATTTCCTTGGTCACCGTTCTGAGTCGCTCCTCTATGTGCATCGACTCGGTTGGTGCCTCTCTGAGTCTCTCTCGAATCATCTTATTGAGCGAATCAGCGGCCATTTGAAGAGTTGCGGGATCAAGTAGGGTGGCCATGATCAGTTCAATGACTTTTGGCTCTAGTTTTGAGCGAGCGATCATCCGGTTGTTCGAGCATTGTTGGGGATCTTTGCGGTTGTGCATGTAGCATCCATAGAAGCCTCCGCGAGTGCCACAGATCTGCGGCATAAGCGCCCCACACTCGCCGCAGAATAAAAGCCCAGCTAATAAGGCTTCGCTTTTCGGGCCGACGCGATTGGTTCCGACTAGCGCCTGTTTTCGATTTCTCAATCCCACAAATTCCTCATTGGTTTGGCGGATCATCTCTTGGACTTGGTTCCATTTATCAATAGGAACAATGATCAGCTCTTCGTGAAGTTTTTCGCCTCCATAGTGGTCTACCCATTCACTTTGTGGACGAAATTGAGCCACCAGGCGCTGAGTATCCGGATCAGCAACGAGTTTCGATTTGCCCCAGGTCCAGCGCCCAACGTACTTTGCACTGGTCAGGATTCTGCGGACATTGGTCGGCCCCCAGTTGTAGGTTTTCCCTGATATCTTTTGACTGCGTTGTGATGAGGGAATCTGTTTTTCATTGAGGAATTTCGCAATTGAGGCGAAGCCCACGAATTGCCTCAAAATATCTGTTACTTAGATGCGGTGCGCAGTTTTGGTTGAATTACCTGGTAGCGTCACTATCCCGCACTCTGTCAGAATAT
>JBBCAV010000103.1:0-1878 GCA_051382305.1 Bdellovibrionota bacterium FG-2 | reverse complement strand
CTCCTATCGCGCTCATGTTATTTTTCCATACTTTGTAAATACTTTCATTAGAAATAGTGAATTTGCATTATCCATTAACTGAAGAGCTGACCTCTTCAAAAATCGGTTTGCCGCCATCTTGACGAGAGCGTTCTCTAATACATGTTATACCAAGTACTCTTTATGACAAGTGCCACTCAATATCATTATTATGGCGGCGGTCATAACCAGATCACAAAGATGCTTCTTTAAGGCATTGGGGCTTCGTTTACGAGAACTGCGCAATAGCCGTGGGCTAACCCTTGAACAAACAGAGGAGTATGGCGTCAAAAGTTGGAAGCATCTTCAGCGGATTGAGGCTGGAGAAGCGAACATAACGATGTTGACGCTCTTGGAGCTTTCCAAAATTTATCGAGTCCGTCCTTTCGAGGTATTGAGGAACCTTTAAAGCCTTTATCTCGGCTTGGCCATTTCCACACCTAAAGCTCCTGCGAACGGCGCGAATGTTCGAGGACCCGCTTGACTTCATGATCTACTTGCTCTTGTATTCGTAATCCTGTGGGTTTGGCAGAGACACGGCCAATATGAGTCAATCCGAGATCGAAGGCGCTCAAAACATCCCAAACTGGAGGAATGATGAATAGAAATGTTGCGTGGCTATTGCCAGCGTTAGCTTTATCGACATTAAGTTTAACCGCTCAAGCGCGCTCCAAGAAATACGGCCTTGTGGAATCCGCAAAAGCGGTGATCAACGAAGCTTTAGTCGTAGCCCCCGTCTCCGACGAGGTCTGCTTCGCACCCGAGGACCCTTGCGATATCAAGCTAACAAAGTTCATGCAATCAGCAAAAAGCTCTCTCGACATCGCGATCTTTGACATTAATCTCGACAGGCTCGTCCACGAAATCCTCGTCCAGACAAAGAAAATCCCAGTAAGAATTCTCGTTGATCGCAGGCAAGCCAAATCCGATCATTCCTTGGTTCCGCTTCTTCTAAAAGCGGGGGCCACGGTCAAAATCGGCCATCAACGAGGAATCATGCACAACAAGTTTGTTATTGTGGATGGAAAGATGCTTGAAACAGGCTCCCTCAACTACACCAATGGGGCCGCTTTCAAGAACAACGAAAACCAGATTTACCTCAGCACGCCCTCGATAGTGGCACGATACAAAGCGAGGTTCGAGAAGATGTGGAGTGAGGGCGATCCTGCACCTCAGAAATAGTTTTGCCAATCCACGCTTGTCCGTTATCATTTAGTAGAAGTAACCACTAACAAGGAGGCACTTATGGCGACCAAAAAGAAAGCAGCTAAGAAAAAAGCGACAAAGAAGACTGCTGCAAAAAAGAAGAAGTAATTCAGGGAATCCGGGTTCTCCTCGCGGGAATCCGGAATAACCCCACTGCCTGGCGTCCGCCACACGGGCACCGAAACTCCTCTAATCGTCAATCTGGCTCAGAACCGTAGAAAACGGCGAAAGTGGACCCATGACCCAAATTTGTAAATACTGCAAACGTGAGCCCGCCATTCAAGAATGCCCCATCTGTAAACGTCAAGTCTGCCACCAATGCGCGGAAAACCATCCCTGCTATCCGAGAGAGAGGCGCACCTCAGGAGAAATCGACCCAAAAAAAGCGGGCAATCTCACCTGAATCCCCTGACTCAATAAAAACCAAAATCCGTTGGGGTTTTTGCGGCAAAATCGAATCTACTCCGCAAATCGGTTTACCGTCGCTGCAGGTTAACGGTACAGAAATACGGCGTTTCAGGCAACCGCGCCGCCTGTTCCACGACCTTTTAAAAGCTCAGGTGCAGCCCTTCGTCATGCGAGAGAAACCTTAGAAATCCAAGCAGCAACACGATTCCTTGATTCGGAAATCAAAAATATTGCGCATCTTGAAAA
>JBBCAV010000102.1:0-18835 GCA_051382305.1 Bdellovibrionota bacterium FG-2 | reverse complement strand
TAAAAAAGACAATCAAACTTCGCCGCAGCCCCGCCCCCGCCAGGCGTTTCAAAAAATATCTGATTCGCCTTCTTAACGGCCCAGCGAACACCCGGCAATTTCCCAAACGAACGGTAGATCCAAAAGAATTTCTGGAGATACGGTTTCGCCTTGGGAATCAAAAACTCAACGCCCTCGGGCGGATTATTCCAAAAAGAACTATAGGGACTATTCAGGGGAATATAGTTTCGATAGACAACCTGAACACGAAAAGGCTGAGCCATCACTTCACCAGATTTGAATTATCTTGAATATCCATCCACATCGCAAAAAACAGACTCTGAAAGGCCAAGATTGCGACAAAGACAAAAGCGATATAGTTTCCCACCGGCAGTTTTCCACCCCGAATAAAGACGTAATAAATCACATCAATCAACCCGGGGACGGCGACCAAAATAAGAAAAAAAGCCAAGTGATAGAGCAAAAATAGGGGGTGAAAACTCTTCAAAAAATACTTTGTCCACAGCCGGATAAAGAAACTCTTGAGCAAGAGAAGGCTGATGCGAGGAGCGACCTTGCCAATTTTCATCTTAGACTGCTCGCCAACCCCATATACCGGCTTGATCTCCACTTCGCGAATGCTGCAACTTGCGATATTGAGCTTGACCAAGATGTCATTGGGAACCCCATACCGCCGATAGAGTTTATGCAGCTTCAGGGTATCAAGAGCCCGCAGCGAGATCGCCGTGTAGCCGGTCTGCGTATCCGAAACCGTCCAGTAGCCCGAAGCCATTTTTGTTAGAATCGACAAGACGGAATTTCCAAAATATCTAATAAAAGGAATCGCCGTAGACGCCGCCCGATGAGCCAAGCGGTTGCCTTTCACAAAATCAATGTTCAAATCCACGACCGGCCTGCAAATCTTTTCCATCTCAAAGGGATCCATCTGCCCGTCACCGTCGATGGTCACCGTGCAATCAATCCCATACTCCCGACACCAGTGGTATCCCGTCGCGACCGCCCCGCCTTTACCGCCGTTTACGAGGTGATTGATCAAAATAACTCGATCCGTCTCAGGCGTCTTGTTTACAATTTCATGAGGCACAAGCTGTTTGGCTTCTTCCGCATAGATAGCAAATTTCATGAATTCGGCAGCATTATACCGATTTTTTTTCAGAGCCGAGATACGAGTCGAAAGGGGCGCTCCATCTCCCCCTTTGATTAGGTCCTTTATAACCTCCGCGACGACCTCAGCCGTTCGATCGGTAGAGTGGTCATTAACCACCACAATTCGATCGACGAACTCAGGCAGGGACTCCAAAACGTCCCGGATCTGGGTTTCTTCGTTATAGGCTGAAACAACAACGGCTATAGTCTTTCCCAAAAGCATATTTTTTTTCATTTGCAATCGCATCAAACCTTTCGATAATCTCAGGTCTATGTGCGGAATTGCTGGAGTGCTCAAGAGTGTAACATCTCAAATTGACTTAGAAAAGTGTAAAAACACGCTGGAGTTTTTACTTTTGGAGTCGCAATCAAGAGGCAAAGATTCCTCAGGGCTTGCGACTATTGACGGAAACGAGATCCTCGTCTTAAAGAAATCTGTCACTGCACACCTCCTTCTCACGCAGGAAGCGACCCGCGAACTTCTGAAAGCTCAAAAAGGGCAAAGTTCCGGATTTATCGCCATGGGTCACTCCCGAATGGAGACCAATGGTTCGTTTCGCTTAAGCTATAACAACCAGCCGGTCATTAAAGACGGCTGCGCAACCATTCATAACGGAATCATCGTCAATGACGCCGAACTTTGGGCCCGAAACACCGACCTCAAAAGAGAGCTCGATGTAGATACCGAAGTGATCAACTCACTGCTGAGACGCGAACTCTCCAAAGCTCCAAGTAAAAATCCTCAAGCGATAATAGAGGCTTTTCGGACCGCCCTTTGCGACCTAAAAGGGTCCTTCTCCATTGCAACCCTCTTCGAGGATCTCGACGCGCTCTTTTTAGCGACCAATACCGGGAGCCTCTACCTACTGGAAGATTCCAGAGGAGGATTCCTCGCCTTTGCCTCAGAATTTTTGTTCGTCGATCGCGCGCTGGAAAAAATTCTGCCCGCTCACCGATCTCACCTCAAAATCCGGCAATTGAAACCCGGACAGGGGATGCTGCTTTCGTTCAAAGATTTTGCGAAATTTGAATTTTCCCTTACGGAGCCAGACGCGTCGGCACCTCCACTGCCTGAAATCACCTGCTCGCGGAAAATCCGGCTGCTGGACGATCGATCCGAAGATTATATTCCACGGGTGCATATCAACGTTCCGCGCTTTAAGGAGATCGAGAAGGTCGCGCTGGATGAATACGCTGCCATCAAACCCGTGATCGGTGCCCTCAGAAGATGCACAAAATGCATTCTTCCTGAAACCATGCCGTTTATACATTTTGATGAAAAAGGCGTGTGCAGCTACTGCTATCGCCATCAACCCCGCGAAACGCAGGGATTAGAGTCCCTTGAAAAAGCCATCGCGCCTTACCGAAAAAAATCGGGCGAGCCGGATTGCATTGTTTCTTTTAGTGGTGGGCGCGACAGCAGTTACGCGCTTCACTACGCCAAAAAGGTCCTTGGCCTCCAGCCCGTCGCCTTCTCCTATGATTGGGGCATGCTCACCGATTTAGGCCGCCGCAATCAGGCCCGCATGACTGGCGATCTTGGGGTCGAGCACATCCTGGTATCTGCGGACATTCAGAAGAAGCGAAGTTACATTCAAAAAAACATTCTTGCTTGGCTCAAAAGACCCGCGCTTGGGATGATCCCACTTTTCATGGCGGGGGATAAACAGTATTTCTATTACCTCAATAAAGTACGGGAAAACACCGGCATTAAGCTTGTGATTTATGCCGACAATGCCCTTGAAAAAACGGATTTCAAATATGGTTTTGCAAACGTCGAGCTTGATTCAAAAGTTGGCAAGGCCTATGACATCGGACGATTCAACTCGCTTAAACTCATCAAGTATTATGGCGTACAATACCTTACGAATCCCGCCTATTTGAATGCTTCGCTTTTTGACACCTTTACGGCCTATCTCTCTTCATATGTTGTCCCTAAAGAGTACGTCTACTTGTTCCGCTATACACTTTGGGAAGAGCGCGATGTCGAAGAAACTCTTTTAGGGCAATACGACTGGGAACTCGCGACAGACACAAAATCCTCTTGGCGAATTGGAGATGGCACGGCCGCCTTCTATAACTATATCTACTACACGATGGCTGGTTTTACGGAGCAAGACACGTTTCGCAGCAATCAAATTCGTGAAGGAGTCATCACCCGTGAAGAGGGCTTGAAACAGGCCGAGACCGGCAATGCGCCACGGGTTGAATCGTTTGTGTGGTATTGCGACACTATTGGGCTTGATGCGATTACGACGTTGACGAGAATTAATGAGGCGCAGAAGTTGTTTTAGGTCAGGTCGGGAAAATCAAGCCGCCTTCTTTGCAGCCTTTTCCTAGGTCTAGAATGAAACGGGTCTCTTGCAAATGTCCGACTATATTAGTCTAAAGGTCTGTATCGCGACAGGAGCGCCTGCGTCATCTGATATGTGCTTGAAATTATGCTGTTTACCTGGTGTACGAGGAAGTAAGCATGACTTTCAAAACAGCCCTCCGCTCTACGCCACGGATAGAAGTTTCTGTGAGCCGCTATCCAATTTTCGGATTTGATCGGATCTTGTTCCCCTTCCGCAATAGCAGGTTTCGTCAAGTGCATAAGCAGGAACACCCATCACAACATCTCGGATACCGAAGGGATTCCCATAATTGCTTGCAAAACACCTCCTCGACAAAATTACACGTTGCACTATAGTTTGACGCGCGGTACTACGAACTGCGATTTTCAAAGGAGTCCATATGAATACAATGCTAATTGCCTTTCTATTGAGCCTGTCCCCCTCAGACAAATTCAATGATCAAATCCAGCAAGATTGGAACTCACTTTTGCCAGAAGAGCGAAACGCTCTAATTCAACAATTCGAAGAGGAATATGCAATCAAGATGGGTGACCTCACACCTGATCAACTGAGTTCCATCCAGCGCCAAGTGAAACTCCGCTCATGGGATGGCGACTAAAAATCTGCAGCATAAAATGTCAGAAGTATCGGCCGTAAACTTTATTCTGGGGAACCGATGCAACAGCAAATGTTCGCACTGCTTTGCTAGAGCAACCCCCAACAGCCAATCAAAATTAGATGAGCAAACGGCACTAAATCTAGCGCACCAAGTTGCTGTGCTCCCACAAATACGAGAAGTTCATTTTAATGGGGGCGAGCCATTTCTTTATCTGCCGCTAATGCAAGAAATAGCCAAAATCGTTTCCTACAAAGAACAAAAAACTATCAAGGTTGCAACTGGAGCAGGAGAATTCAAGACCTACGAAGGCACAGCCGCCATGATAAGTACATTCCCCCGCCTATCGGAACTTTGGGTTTCGATTGATAACTACCACCTTGAACACATTCCACTCGCGAATTACAAGAACCTCGACACAATTTGCCGTCAACTCCCGATACGAATTACATACTCGATCACCTACAAAACCATGAGCGAACTTGCCCAAACTCTAAAGATAATTCACAGCAACGAGTTTAAATACAACGAAATCATTAAGCAGCCAATTGCCCTTTTTGGGCGAGCAACACAAGTTCAGAACTCGCGACAATATACAGACAACTATATCCCATCGGATTACTGCTGCGGAGAACCCAACGTAGCCACCATTTGGACAAATGGCAAAATCACAAATTGTTCGGCATATTCAGCTCGCTGCGGGCTAGTCGAAAGACATGATGACTTTACCGCCTTCCTATCAAAAAATCGAACTGACCCATACCACAACCTCCGCAATTCCAAGAGTCTATCAGAAATCGCCAGTCATCTTGGCGTCACTGGGCCTTTCGACGTAACCTCACCCTGTGCATCCTGCAAATCTATTCTATCCAAAATCCGATCAAACACGAAACATTCATTATGACTAACCAACAATTACCCATTTGCCCTCCCGAAAAAATTTTTCAAACAGAAAACGGAGAAACCGTAAACATCATTCAGTTCCTACCTCGCTCCTCAGCGCGCCTAAGCGACCTTATCAAGTCTTACCAGGGCAAAGCTAAGAAGATATACTACCTTCAAAAAAAGGGTGAAGAGTTCGCGATTGGAAAACGTTACTCCTACCTTCTTCATTCCAACTCCATAAACTTTTTTGAGCGACAGGCACAGCCTCTGCCGACTGACTACAGAATTGAGGAAACCTATCCCATTGACGATTTCAAAAGTGTTCTAGAACTCGCCACCAGAAACAACCGAGACTCCGTGATATTTCCCAAAGAAATGCAGGCCCTGTTTGGACAGAACTCCAAAGTAATCAAGGACCATGGCTATACGGTTCAAATCTATCACCAAGAAAAGTTGATTGGCCATGCGTGTGGCGCAGTAGTCCCCGACTCAACGTTTGGCAACAAAACCATAAACCTCCTTATGAGATTGATTGTCGACGAGAACTTCCGTGACGGCCCGGTCAAGGAAATACTCATGAAGAAAATTTCAGAAAAAGTCACCCTAGGATCGCCGCTTTACCTCCAGGTTTTTGCCAACAACCACAAAGCTCTTAGATTCTTTCTAAGACGAACCAATTTAGATATCGCCTATGAAAAGTGGGAGGTCACCGCGTGAACATTTTTCGCTGGGTAACGGTCTTCATTAATCTGTCGCTAGCCGTGAGCGCTAATTCTGGCGCTGCCAATACGGCCCTACGCCTTGGAGTCAACTTACTTCCAACGGCCGCACTTAATATTTTTTCCAGGTCTACAAACCAAACTCAAGTTCTAAGACAGGTTTACGAACCCCTCTTCCTCATTACCGAAAACGCAATGCTATCAAGTCCATTTTTCACAAATTGGAAAACGTCTGCAGAGCGCCGAATCTATGAATTCACCTTTCGCGAAAACCTACATTTCTCTGACGGCACCCCAATAGAAATAGAGGACATAAAGAAAGCCTTTGAGCGAAGTACACCGGACGGCACACAACTGCTGCCTAACATCAGTAAAATCACAATCAAGAATCAAGTTCTATCCGTTGAATTGAAAAGGCCCAGTGCAATTTTTATTGAACGCCTTTCTGATCTTTCATTTGCGGTGACTTCAAAGAAATTGGACGGAGCGGGTTTTCCCTTGGGATCTGGGGCTTTCTACATAACCTCAGCGAATGCGAACGAAATGACCTTGCAACGAAACCCCAACAACGTTGATTTTACGGCAGGTGACATTTCAAAAATTGTTGCCGTTCGACTTGATAAACTGGTCTACTCAATAGATGAACTTTTAAGTAAGCAAATTCAATTCTTTCCTCTTTTACAGGTCAATACAGGGAGCAACAAACCCCTCGGCTTTAATCGCGTCATTTATCCCAGCCACAGGGTCAATATCATGGTCCTCAACATGGTTGATCAAACGATACGAACTCTAGTCGCAGCCTGCATGGATCCAAGCGAACTTAAAAGCATTCCCTATTTCGAAAGCAACTCTGTTCCCTACTCATCAGTAGTCCCCAGCGGGATTGAGAACTACCTCCCTTCGAAGTCCATCTCCTCACTATTTGATCTGGCAAAATGTGAGAAACTGGCGAAACAAGGAAAAAGAGGAACCCGACTTAGATTTCTCAATATTTACCGCGACGAAAGAGATATTAAGGCAATCGAAGGCATCGTTGCCAAGTTAAATTCACGTTTAGGAAAAGTACAAATCGATATCGTCAGCCGCACCCTTACTGAAGCTCAAGAGGACATCACTGGGGGCACCTATGAACTCTTTATGTGCGGGGTTGGATCCCCCTTTCCATTAGCTGAGGGAATTTTGGCAGATTTCGTATATTCGCAGAGGGATAAAAACAAACTCATTAAATTTGTGGACAAAGACCTAGCAAACTTACTCGATCATTATAGGGATTCAGAGCCCCTTCTGAGGACCAAGTGGATTGCAAAGTTTGTAAATCACCTGATTTCAAAGGCATGGGTGGTTCCATTCGCGCGAAGAATCGACACATTTCTCATCCCTGAGCAGTGGTCCGGTCTAACAATGATCAACGGCATGAATGGGAATTTCTATCTTGGAAAGGTCAAACTTGAGAAAGATCACTGATAGCTTCATAGGACAATCCTTTGCAATCATCGTGGCCGCTTCTGTCGTCATGTCGATAGCTATCGGAGTTTGGTATTCAAAGGAACTTAATGACCGAGCCGCCTCGAGAATCGAAGCCCAGAGAAACGAAATTGTTTCTGCACTCCAGGATGCGCTTGTAGACCCTTTACGATTGCAGAACTCCAAGGAGATTGGACGAATCCTGTCAGTGTATCTGGGGCGATCGCTTGTTTGGGGTGTTGTATCGGATGCCAATAGCGTCCCAGTCTTTTCCGCTGGAAAAGTTCCGGACATAGACAAAGTTGCCAACATGGATCGTCAGATTTCTCTTGAGGAACAAATCAAATCAAAACGCATTACACTTCACCTGGTCATCTCGGACGGAAACATTAAGGCAGGCACCGTCAACGCAGAACTTAATGCTTCTCACTTCTTCTTGGATGGTGATTCTGAGAGACGGGCGGTATTCACCTCTCTGTTCATTTCCTTTTTTATCTTTCTTTTGGTTCTAGGCACCATTGCGATGAGACTTTCACGAAGAGTCATCCTCCTAAAGAGAAGAATTTTGAGTTTCGACGGCGGTACAAATAGCCTTGAAGGTCCGAGAGATGAAATCGCATTGATCTTTGAAGCGTTTGTCAACAAAGCGCATCAACTGCAAAATATGCAAAATGAATTATCAGAAAAAAAGAAACAAGATGCCATTAATCAGGTAGCAACCCAAGTCGCCCACGACATCCGCTCCCCGCTTGCCGCCATAAATTCCATGGAAAAAGATCTCACCGCACTCCCCGAAGACACAAGAGTCATGCTGCGAAGTGCGGTCAATCGAATTCACGATATCGCCAACAATTTGCTTCAGAAAAACCGAGAAGCAACCGCCAAACTAAAGGCCGGCGCACTGACCGAAAACACAGAGCCGCACTCCACAACTGCGGAGCCCACCGCCACACTCTTGCTTTCAAGTCTCCTTGAACCCCTCGTCACGGAAAAGCGCATGCAGTTCCGCTCGAAAATTGGCATCGATATCGACGGCCGCGTTGATGTGACTTCTTATGGACTTTTTGCGAAAATTCAACCCACCGAATTCAAGCGCGTTCTCTCCAACCTCATCAACAACAGCGTTGAGGCTCTTGGCGAAAAAGGGGCGATTACGATCGGCATGACCAATCACGAATCCACGATTGCCATCACGATTCAAGATGATGGCACAGGCATTACGCCTGAGATTTTGAAAAACTTAGGCAAAAAAGGCGAAACTCACGGCAAAACAGGTGGCTCAGGCCTTGGCCTCTATCATGCGAAAACTGCTGTTGAATCCTGGGGCGGGCAACTCGATATCGAATCAGAAGTTGGTCAAGGTACCACGGTGAGAGTCATCCTCCCTCAAGCCCCTTCGCCAGATTGGTTCGTCTCAGAGCTCAAACTGATTCCAAACTCTAAAATCGTTGTGCTTGATGATGACTCAAGTATTCATCAAATCTGGCAAGGCCGGTTTGATTCGCTGCGAATCTCGGATAAAGGAATTGATGTTCATCACCTATCAACTCCAGAGCAGTTGCGGGCTTGGATTTTTGAGAACCCAGCAGCAGCTGAGCAAGCACTCTATCTTGCCGACTTTGAGTTATTAGGCTTTAAGGAAACAGGACTGAAACTTATCGAGGAACTCAATCTGGGACCTCAGAGCATTCTTGTCACCAGCCGGTTTGAAGAACAGCAGATCATGGAAGGTTGCCAGCGCCTCAAGGTGCGCCTCATCCCAAAAGGCTTGGCGGGTTTTGTGCCGATCTCCTTTGGGGTGGCAGCGGAATTAGTCGATGCCATTTTGCTCGACGACGACAGCCTCGTCCATATGAACTGGGAAATCTCGGCCAAACAATGTGGCAAGAAGCTTCGTGCATTTTCTCATCCCGACCAGTTCTTTAAAATCGCAACCAGCCTTGCAAAAGGCTCTCCCGTCTATGTCGACGCCAATTTAGGCGAGGGCATCAAAGGCGAAGAAGTTGCAAGGAAGATTTATGAGCTCGGATTCAAAAAGGTCTACCTCGCAACCGGGTATGAACCCGAGAAGTTTCAGGGCCTCGACTTCTTGGCGGGGATACTGGGCAAGGAACCTCCAGAGGCGTGGTATAGCGTAGTGTAAATGTGCATCCTGCCGCCTCCTTCAATCCTCCGTCCAAGGCTCGCCCGCATCGATGCCTGCTGACCCAAAATCGCATCTATAAGCCAATTTTGCATCCTTGTGCAAAATTCATTTGATCCATGAAAAAATGGTGGCTCTTCGGGAAAACGAGCGGGTAAAGAAACGCGGTTTTTTGAACCTTGCAAGATTGTTCTGCTTACCGCCTTAACTCTCGTCAGCACGGTTTTTGGCGAAATTTTTATTGAAAACGGCCTCGAGACATGCAACAAAATGGGTACTTTACACGGTCAAAGTGCGACTTTTTAATACACTGTTTTTTTCTAATACACTTGTCGCGCACTTTCATGACGTCAATATAACCTTCTTTCATGAAAGGAACCGCGCCCATGTCGCCTACGCCCATCCCTTCTCTTACCCTGCAAATCCATCAACGCGCCGTAGAACTTAGCGCCCGCTACAAAAGAGCCGAGGCTGAATTACTGGAAATCCTCGATCAAGTGGATCGTCACCGCGTTTATCTCAAGCACGGACACTCAAGTCTTTTCCTCTACGTCGTTCGTGAGCTTGGATTGTCCGAAAGCGTAGCCTACAACCTCATTGCGGTTGCGCGTAAGGCTCGAGAGGTGCCAGAGCTTAAAGAGCTTATTGCCGGCGGTTCAATGACTCTGTCTAATGCGAGGAGAATTGCGCCTATCCTTACAAAACAGAACAAAACACAGTGGCTAGCGAAAGCCACATCCTTGTCCCAGCGGCAGCTTGAAAAAGAAGTCGCGAAAATCAGACCCCAAACCGCCACGCCTGAGCGGGCAAGTTACGTGACCGAGAACCGCGTAAAACTAGAGATCGGACTTTCCGAAAAGGACATGTTGGCCTTAAGGCGCGTCCAAGATCTCTTAAGTCAAGCCCAGGGGCGCGCGGTTTCACTTGAGGAGACGATAGCCACTATGACCGAGGAGCACCTAAGGCGACGTGATCCCGTACGTCGCGCCGAAAGGCAGATTGCGAAAAAGGGTGCGATTGTGGGCACCCAAGACGCACAACCTGACTCGATACAGGCTGCCTCTCGGCCTGCGGAGCGCGCGCAGCGCGCGAAGCGCGTCCCTATCCCGGCTAATCTCCTGCATCAGGTGAGATTAAGAGACCAAGGCCGATGTACCTATATTGCAGATACCCCAGGCACCCCTGGAGCATCTACCCATGGAAAACGATGCAATCAAAGCAGGTGGATTGAGATTCATCATAAAATCCCCATATCCGAAGGAGGAACAAACACGCTGGAAAACCTTACCAGTCTATGCACTCCGCACCATAATTGGACTCACTCTACGGCATAACGGTAAACGGCCCGGGCACAGTTTCCCCCATGAGTGACCCTGCCAGTGAATTTGGCACTCACCACTTACGGCTCCTTATTACGTTGCGTGCACTGAAGCAGCCACATTCTCTCGAAACATGGGTAACTAATGTGGGTCACACTTTGTCAAATAGACCGCTTTGTCTTCGAAGCCCGCAGCATCAGCGCCCGCGAAAACACTAACCCAAGGCCTAGCGACCAGCCAAAATTAATCAACCGCTCAATCACGCTTGCTGCCACCATGACCGCAGGAGACAACCCCACGACGAAGCCCGACACAGCGGCGAAGGCTTCACGAATTCCTAAACTTCCAGGCGTAATGCTCAGAAAAAGCGAAAAAGATGAAAACACAGAAATCACCATACACTTCTCGAGACTGACCGCACTCCCCACAAGGCGCAACTGGACATAGGCCATCAAAGTCATGAGCAGAACATTGACGAAACCAATCGAGGCGGTTGCCACAATAACTGGGCGGTTACTCCGCACCTGATGCCAATCATTGAGAGCATGCACACATTTTGCCAAAAATCGGTTTTGAGGCGCTGGAAAGCGAGGCGAGAATAAAATAATCAGCGTAAAAAACAGAAAACTTCCGCCAAAAACCAATGCGATGAGTTTCCCCAGGGGGTGTGCGGCGCCTCCAAGCACTCCGCCGACCGCCACAAGTGCAAGCAAACCCATCAGCGAATTAATCCAAAACATTATGACGTAGGTCGCGGACAACACGCCCACATAAGAAGCATAAGAAAATCCGTATTTTTGCTTGAGATAAACCGCGTTCGAAATCGCCCCCCCACGCATAGGCGTTAGCAAATTGCCCAAGGTATTAACCACCGAGAGGCCAAACCACTCCGTGGGCGTAAGCCGCAGCGAAAAAGCCCTGAGAAAAAACCGATTATGCAATCCATTGGTAAAGAAAAACCCAACAACGAGAAAACTCAGAGGGATGAGAAGCCAGGGTTCATGAATTCGAATATTTAAAAACTCCCTGCGATAACGGAAAAGGAAAAAACAAGCGGCGGCCAAAATTAACCCAATCATCGCGCGCTGAATCCAAGAGCTCTTAGCCAATTGCCGCTCCCACAAAAGGCCTGCAGGTTTCAACAATTACGGCAGATGGGCTTTTTTCCTGATTCAAAAGATCAAAAGTATAACGATCAAGGGAGCCCAAGAACTCATCAATAACTTTAGGATCAAATTGACTAATGACCGCGTTTCTTCCTAAACCCTCTTTGCGTTCGGTCACATTCCGAAGTAAAAGCACGGGCTTTCCAAGATAATAGCATTCTTCTTGGTTACTGCCCCCGTCGCTAATAACGAAACGTGCGCCCAGCAGAAGTTTAATGAATTTGAAGTAATCATAGCGCGGGCGCATTTCGATTCGGGGATTAGCTCTCAGCCGCTCATAAAATCCATATTTTCGGAGATTGATCTCCGTGGGCTTGTGCAAAATAAAAAGCAGATCTTGAGTCTTAGCGATTTGCTCTACGCATTCAACTATTCGCCGCGTCGAATCCTCGTCTCTAAAATTCTCAAACCGATGAAGGGTTACGATCCCAAAACTGCGAGTGGGCACATAATCACCGGGCAGTTTTTTGATTCCGGGCAAGGCGTACGACAACGAATCCAAAAGCGTGTTAGCGTCGGTATTTACCTTTTCCCCAGAATAGGGCTTAAGATTCTCCACCGCCCACTGACCTGGGCAAAACATAAAATCAGAAAGCCTAAATGTAGCAAGCCTCGTGAGCTCCTCTGGAAAAGGCTGAAACCAATTATAAGAACGAAGGCCCGATTCGACATGCCCCACCTTAAGTCCTGCAAGCTTGCCCATGAGCGCACCCAAGAGAGTGGAAAAGGTGTCGCCGTGAACGAGGACAATCCCGCTCTTATCTTTGTTATTCTGCCTAAAAACCGCCGCCCGATTAAAGAGCACCTTCCACAAGATCCTCAAGCTCCACATCGCCATTTGCGGAATCGCCGTAATATCCCGCCCCTGATAAAGATGAACATCAGGCTTTTTCAGCTCGAAGTTATCGAGGATTTCCTCCATGGTGTCCTTGTGCTGGCCCGTGGAAATGTAGTTATAGGGGATACCCAAATCCTGCAGGCGCCTCATAATGGGCGCCATTTTAATCAACTGAGCCTTGGTCCCAATAATAACGTGAATCACGAAATCGCTTATGCCTTCACGACATTATCAAAAGACTTCGTATACACCCCTCGCGTGTCCACGATGAGCGAAGCATGCTTTTGGATCAAATCGTAATCAAATTTCTCATGATCCGTCAGAACGGAGACAAGATCAAAAGACTTCAACGTTTCAGGAGTCAAAGGCACTCCTTCTAAGTTGAAAGTGTGTTCATGCATTTTAGGGAAACGAGGGAAGAACGGATCGGAGTACTGCACGTCGGCGCCAAGCTTGCGCAAAAGCTCCATGACCTGCAAGGAAGGGGATTCCCGCAAATCATCCACATTTTTCTTGTACGAAAGCCCGAGAACAAGCACTTTGCTCCCCTTCACGGACTTCTTTGCGTGATTCAAGGCCAGAACCATTTTGTTCACTACCCACTCCGGCATACCGCAGTTCACTTCGCCGGCCAGCTCAATAAAACGAGTATGAATCCCAAACTCACGGGCCTTCCAGGTCAGATAAAAAGGATCAATCGGAATACAATGCCCGCCTAGGCCTGGACCTGGATAATAGGGCACAAAACCAAAGGGCTTGGTCGCTGCCGCCCGAATCACTTCATGAACGTCGATCCCCATCTTATCGCAAACGATCTTCATCTCATTAACGAGACCAATATTGACCGCCCGATGAATGTTTTCCAAAAGTTTGGTCATCTCGGCAACGCGAGTGGTGCTCACCGGGACAATCTTGTCCAACACGCAGCCGTAAAGGGCCTTTGAGACCTCAAGACATGCGGGGGTTGTTCCACTCACGACTTTTGGAATCGCACGGGTTTCAAATTTTGGATTCCCTGGATCTTCGCGCTCGGGAGAAAAGAGGAGAAACACATCTTCGCCGACCTTGAACCCACGTGACTCAATCAAAGGCTTAAGCTCTTCGTCGGTCGTCCCGGGCCAAGTGGTGCTCTCTAGCGAAACAGCCTGCCCCTTTTGCAGATAGGGCAAGACGCCTTTCATCGAATCCAAGACATAACTCAGATCCGGCTCTCGGTATTTGTTCAGCGGCGTAGGCACGCAGATAATTATCGCGTCGGTATTCTTGGCTTCAGAAAAATCGGTGGTCGCGCGAAAACCACTCTTAACGGCCTTTTGGATAGCCGCAGAGGGAATATGATCAATATAGGAGCGGCCTTGATTAAGGGCTTCGACTTTAGTTTTATCAATGTCTAAACCTAAGACTTTGTAACCCATTTCGTTGTAGCGAAGCATTAAGGGTAAACCGACATAGCCCAACCCCAAAATACAAATCACCGCTTCTTTTTTCTCAATGCGATCTACTAAAGTCTTTTCGCGACCCATTTTTTAGCTCCTCTCAGAAATTTATCTAGAACCCTACTTATTTTAGGCCCAAAAAGCGACGAAAAAACTGAAGGTCTGGAGAGGAACGCTGCACCGCGACTCAGGCCTTTGCCAGCCAGGGCGCGCCCTTCTCCCAAAGCCCCTGCAGGAGCTGCTTCTCCCGGATCGTATCCATGGGCTGCCAAAAACCATCGTGCTTATGCATCATCAGTTCGCTATCCTGCGCGAGCTTCGCCAGCGGGCCTTGCTCCAAAATGCAATCAGGCTCGGCGCGAAGATATTTGCGCGCTCCTGAGCGGAAAAAAAAGAATCCGCCGTTAATATATCCCTCACGAGACTGAGGTTTTTCTGCGAAGGATTTTACCCGCCCCCCTGCCTGAAGTTCAATTTCGCCAAAACGGGCGGCAGGATGAACACCTAAAACGGTCCCAAGTTTTCCGTGCGTCTTGTGAAATTCAAGCTCGCTTACCAAATCCACATCCGACAAACCATCCCCATAGGTCACAGCAAAAGTGGAGCAATCCGTGTCTCCACCCTTTTCGTTACTCACCAAGTCAAAAGCGCGAGCAATTCGACCTCCGGTCATACAGTTGAGTCCGGTGTCGATCACACGCACTCGCCATTTTTCTTGCGCAGAGTTTCGTCCAAAAGCAGCCGGCGGCACATCGCCAGAGTTTCGGTGATCAATCACAAGATTGTTGGGTCGAAACTCGTAATTTAAAAAGTAGTTTTTGATTTCCCAGCACCGATAGCCGCCACAAATCACAAAATCATCAAAACCAGCGGCATAATACCAGCGCATGATGTGCACAAGGATCGGGATTTCTCCGATCTCTACCATCGGTTTTGGCTTAAGGTCGGTCTCTTCAGAAATCCTGGTCCCCAAGCCCCCTGCCAAAATAAACACCGGAACATTTTGCTTTTTTGTCATAGTTTTTATAGACCTTTTCACTATGACCCTACCTCAAAGCTCAGGCCCAAGCAAATGGCGTAACTCAAAAGTTTTCATTACCGGTGGCACCGGCCTCTTGGGCTCCCACTTGACCCGCATGCTCGTGGAAAACGGCGCAGAAGTCGTCGCCCTCGTTCGTGACAATGTTCCTAAATCCCTCTTCTTCTCCGACGCCCCAGAGTGGTCTCTTCATAAGAAGGTCGTTACGGTAAGGGGTGAAATTGAAGATTTCGCTCTGCTTGAGCGCGTTTTAAACGAATACGAAATCGATTCCGTTTTTCACCTAGCCGCCCAAACCATTGTGGGCACCGCTAACCGCAATCCCCTCGCGACTTTTGAAGCAAACATTGGGGGCACGTGGAATTTGTTGGAGGCTTGCCGAATTCATGCAAAGAAAGTGCGCCGTGTGATTATCGCGTCTTCGGACAAAGCCTATGGAAACCTCAAAGGTGAGGCCTACGACGAGAATTTTCCGCTTATGGGCGATCACCCCTACGATGTTTCAAAAAGCTGTACAGATTTGATAGCGCGGAGCTATGCGCTCTCGTATGGACTGCCCGTTGCGGTCACCCGTTGTGGGAACTTCTTTGGTCCAGGCGATCTCAATTTTAGTCGCATTTTTCCAGGCACGATTCGCGACGTGATTGAAGGCCGCCGCCCCGTGATTCGAAGTAACGGCAAATATATTCGCGACTATATCTTCGTCGAAGATGGGGCCCATGCCTACCTCACGCTTGCGGAACTGATGACAGAGGATCCCCTCACCAAAAAGGTGCAGCACGCGGGCGAAGCGTTCAACTTTTCATATGGCCTGAGACTCACCGTTAAGGAAGTCGTTGAGAAGATTCTTGAAGTGATGGGACGCAAGGATGTGGAGGCGCAAGTTCTTAACGAAGCTTCCAACGAAATTCCTGTTCAGTGCCTCAACAGCGATAAAGCGAAGCGCGTTTTGAACTGGAAACCTCGCTATGGTTTCGATGAAGGCGTGCGCAAAACGGTGGAGTGGTACAGCCATACGTTTGCGCGGTAGGATCACCTTAATCAATGTCAATTAATTACTGCGACGGGATCCCCCAAGAGAATCAAGTCCTCGATCTTCTAAGAAGAGCGCCCAAGCTCGACGCATCCTGCGACATCGCCTCAGATCGGTATGGGGAGTGGGAAGTGAGATACCACCTCTCTCCTGAGCGCTCTAATTTGCTGAGACATCTCGATTTTGCCGGCCTTGACGTCTTGGAACTAGGCGCAGGCATGGGAGCGGTTTCGCGCCTCATCGCAGAAAATGCACGTTCGCTTACGGTTGTAGAGGGAACCCAAAAACGCTTCGGCGCCTTGAGTGAGCGCTTAAGAGACCTCAAGAATTGGACTGGGCAAGTAGCCAACATTCAAGATGTTCACCTGGGGCGCAAATTTGATGTTGTGTGTGTGATTGGAGTCTTAGAATATTCAGAGCTCTTTTTTACAAATCTTTCGGGGGCCAAAACACCCTTCCATGCGTTCCTCCATCAAGCGAGAGAGCATCTGAAGCCCGAGGGCTGCCTGATACTTGCCATCGAAAACCGCTTGGGTCTAAAATACTGGTCCGGTTGCGCCGAAGACCATACCGGCGGGCTTTTTGATGGCATATCAGGGTACCCCCGCAACCCATCTCCTCGGACGTTTTCCCGAAAAGAGATTCTGTCTCTTCTGACTGATTCCGGATTTTCTCAATCGCAAGAGTACTTTCCGTTTCCGGATTACAAAATTCCTTCAACCGTGATTTCAAAAAACCTTCTCGACTCTTCTGACCCTGGACACTCAGGATTCTTGGCCGACCTCGCGTCTTCAAAAAGCTTCGAAAACTACGGCCGCCCCCAAACCCGTTTCATGTCAGACTACCTAGCTCTTAGGGGCATTGCAGAAGCAGGACTTCTGCCTGAGTTTTCCAATTCGTTTCTCCTCGTTTCAAGCTTGGCTGCTAGCTCCAACGTAATGAACAAACTCAGGAACCAAGAGATTGGAAAGAAACAACTCGCTTGGCATTATTCGCTCAGCAGAAGAACGCCCGTCAAAACGGTCTTTGAAATTCCCGTAAATTGCGACAAGCTCGTGGCTCGAAAAGAAATCCTTGAAGGCGCCTCTTCGACGATCGCTCCCCATAATTTTGAATGGCAGGCACCCTCACCTGAGCCCGTCATAGCGAGAACTCCATTGCGAGCGATCCTCGTTAATCACGCCTATTTTGGGAATTGGGCGGCTTTTTCCAAAGAGTTTGAGGACTTCTTAGCGTGGTCTCTTGCACACTGGAAAAGAGCAGGGGGGCTCGACCCCCAGGCAATAGACGCAGTATTTATTAACGCGCTCACGTCAGAAGAGACGCCCTGCTATTTCCTCTTTGATCTCGAATGGCGATCCCCTCACCTCGTGTCCCCGAGCTGGTTTATCTTTCGTAATGTCACCGCTTTTTGCAGGGACTTTGAGGTCTTTCAAGGCGCGCCTCCTTTTTCAAATTTTAGGGAGCTGTACCAAAATACCTGCCAGGTGCTTGGAGTAAATCCTCAGTTTGCAGAAGATCTTGAGCAAGAAGTTCTTTTTCAAGAAGCGGCCTCGCGCTGGCCTTCGAAAGATCGCATAAAAACCGCCCTGCTCAATGCCTTTGAACACCCGCTAAATCACTCCTACCTGCCTAGGACAGCAGAAGAAGAATACAGCCGGGCTCGGAGACTTGAACAGATTCAAGAAACGCTCAGACGAAACGCGGAGCTTGAGACTCAAGCCGTAGGATTGCATGGCCGAATTCATGAACTGCAGCTTGAAGGAAAAGGGCTACACGAACGAATCCATGAACTGCAGCTTGAAGGAAAAGGGCTGCATGAGCGAATCCACGAGCGTCAGCTTCAGATCCACGAACTTCACACACTCCTTGAAACCCCACCCTATAAAATCACCCGAAAATTGGTAAAGATCGCGAACAAATTCCCTAGATTCAAGCGGTTCCTGGGCTTCTGCTTCAAATCGGCCCTATTGTTTAAGAAGTCCAATTCCTAAGTGGTTACAAATAATCTCAAAGTCGGCGTCCCTGCTCCAAACGGGGGCGCCAACCTCACGGGCAGCTAACGCGATCAAAATATTATTTTGCATTCTAGCCATGTTCTTTTCATGCCGTCGAGAATACAGGGTTCTCATGACCTGGGCAGCTTCAATCCAATGCTCAAGCCTCGGAGCGGGCAGGAGTTCTTGACGCAGTTCTTCGAATAGCTGTGAATGATAATCATCAGGAAAGGTTCGCAATACTTCATGAAGAACCACGGGAGAAATCAGAATCAGCCGATAGGGGCGAACAAGGGCGTACGGATCCGAAATATCTCCATCCAAAAAATCGAGAATCACGCTCGTGTCAGCGACGACGATCACAGAAAGTCTCTACTTGATTTCTTTCCACCCAAAGCTTTTCTGGCCGCATAAAGGCTTTGCGTATTGCGCTCAATAGCGATGCGCTCTTCCGCGAGAATTCGGAGGATCTGCGATGGACTTTCGCTCGGAAATATCTTCTTTAGCTCAATTAAAGTTCGGGTATCCATTCGAGTAGCGACCGATTTGCTTTTTGCCATAACCCCTCCACCACTAGGTTACCATAAGTGTTTACATAATGAAAAATATGTAAACATTCTCTGCCAGCCACAATATTTTTCACCGAGAAATGCCTTATCTCCTAGAATAAAAACGACCCTTTACAGTATATATTATAT
>JBBCAV010000101.1:0-2075 GCA_051382305.1 Bdellovibrionota bacterium FG-2 | reverse complement strand
AAATGCAAAAACTGCGCATGGACTTTCATCCAAATCTGCCGAAGTGGAACTACACGATCCGACCTCAGAAAATGTAAAGTTATTGTTGGGCGGACGCTAAGACGTTGCTCAGTTCAATGAAAAAAATGTGATCCCCAAAGGCCGTGGTGCTCCTCAATAGTAGGCAGATAGCAACAAGACCCCTTTTGCCATTTTTCATAGACCTCATAATCGCATCTCTCCCATCTTCAAGCAAAGGCTTCGCGTTGTAGTCATTACCCCACACTTTATTGGGAACCCCCTACAACTATTTCGAGAATCGTTCTCACCAATCGGCATTTAACCGAGTCTCTTCCGAAGCCTCTTTGACCTTCCCCGTTGTTGGCTCCTTGGCCTAACTTTTGCCTTGGTGCCGAACGATGTTCAGCCTTAAAACGATTCGAAACCTCGCATGATTTTACTCTCAACCCAAAGGTAGGCTAGAATATTCACGGAGAAACCATGATTACCCATTTTGAGCACTTTTTGTCATTCATCGCCGACAACCAACTTCAAGCCAACATGGAGCGCTGGCAGCGGGCGGGCTTTATCCTCGCGCCGAGGTACACCAAGCATGAACCCGGACTCGAAAATGGATTTATTCACCTGACCGGTACCTACCTTGAATTTGTCAGCGTCGCCGACTTCGAAAAATTCAACAAGACGACTTGGGAGCCCAATCATCGGACTCGACATACCCCCCGGATCATTGGGGCTGGAGCGTATACAATCAACCCGTACTGGCTGCATGGGCTATTGCGCCCGAAATTTCCGGAGCTTCAGCCGTGCTTTGCTAAAGGGCCTGCCGATGCGCCCAAAAGTTTTACTTGGGCGTTTTGTTCAATGCCGATGAACGCCAATCCGGGCTTGTTCGTTTTTGGAATCCGACCGCTGATTAATGGCGTGCCCCCTTACGATGCCAGAATCGGGGCCAATAGCATCTACGGCATCACCGGATTGATCTTGTGTCAGGACAAGCCTGAACCGCGTCAAGCACGCTGGTCGGAAATTTACAAAGGGGTCTTCAAGGGGTTTAAGAAAACGGGTGACGGGTTTGGCAATGCGGCACAGGCAGTTCGTTGGATCACGCCAGCGAAATACCAGGAAATATTTAACGAATCGTGGGTGGGTATTGAGGGGGCTTATTACGATACGGCCGCGCTGATGTTGGGCGCGAGTGATCCGGCTTTGGCGTTTGGGATGTTATCGAAAGAGGGGTTTTAGTGTCGGTGGATTCGAGAGAATGAGGATCCAATACTGGCTTTGCCTTTCTCGTGCAACGGGGAGACGCCGAGAGGTTTAGGAAGAGTCTGAATAAGCTGACCAAAGGGTGGTTTCAGTCAAAAATGCTCAAACTCATGCTGTCAAAGGTCTGATGTTATTGTATTAAATAGTTTCACCCCTCATTGCTGGACTTACCTCGTCGGGATGGCCTAATGAGACGGGGAGCGTAATCTAAGTGAGTTCGCCGCTAAAAAAGGTCTCGAAGACGAACTCCGAGGGCGTTGGCGATTTTTTCAAGAAGTTTAAGGCTGGGGAGGCGGTTCCCGTTCTCAATGTCGGAGAGATACCCCTTTGAGATCCCGTTTTCGTAGGCTAGCCGCTCTGAGGTTAGGGCTTTTCGTCTTCTGATTTGTGAAATTCGTTTTCCGAGAGTTTTTGCTAGTGTTGCCATGGGGTTTACAGTTCGCAGGGGGCGAACTCCAAGGCTTGACGTTAGCGTTTTATCCTGATTGATAGTTCGCTGACAGCGAACTAGATTTTCGAATTGACGTAGATTTGAGGAAGTTGGAAACTTTAAAGGTCAATGTTAGCGTTGAATAAAGTTAAATTTTAACAAGAAACTGGATAGTTACGATGACTCAGTTCCCGATGAGAGGATGAGGTTTGAAAAAAACAAAGCCAATAGCGCTCCTCGTGGAGGATAATGACCTCTTGCGAGACCTATTTTTCCCTGCTTATCCGGTTGTCACTTAATTGATGTTTTTGAAGATTTCGCGCTGCGCGCAACGCTGTAGACTTCTCGATAGGTTAATCCAGGCCGGAGAGTTCCAAGT
>JBBCAV010000100.1:0-2633 GCA_051382305.1 Bdellovibrionota bacterium FG-2 | reverse complement strand
CCCCAGTCCAATCCCCACGCCATCAGCGCCTCAATGCGATACCCAGATCCTCGATTATGGCCAAAAAGGCGCGCTTGCGACCGTCGCGCGCGGTACTTCATCGGATGTAAGAATTCTGCCCAGGTCACCCGATTCTTGGATCGGCGTCGCCTACTCCGACCCAGGAGCGTTAAGCCTCAAGTTTTCCTGGACCAATGGCAAAGGTTTTCAAACCGAAGTTGTCTCAGGCGATGGAAACGCCAGCAGTGTGAAACTCGGATTCTTCGCCAACGGCGTTCCCATCATCATATGGGCCCAAAACGGCTATCTTAAAGCAGCCTTTCGTACAGCCCCCCTTGGATCTTCGGGGACTTGGTCTGCATCTGTTTTAGAAACCGCTGGGTCGGCCGACGCCAAGTACTCGGCCGTCGAACTTGCGATTAGCTCTCATGATGATTTACTGATCTCGTTTGTCTCAAAAACTCAACGAGGATGGCGAGCGAGGTTTGGATCATGCCTTACGCCCTGCGGATCGCCCTTGGACATCAAACTGGCCACCGCTATTCAAGACCTGCCCTCTCGAGACCAAAAGAGTACAGGGGCCGCCTGGATTACTACTAAAGGCGGAAATTCCTATCCAGCCCTTACCTACTCTCTTGAACATTCAACCGTGTATTCGGTGTATGACTCAGATTCTTGGCGACACATTGAGATTTCAAACTCTCCTAGCCTCACAAGTAGCATTTTCGTAGAGCCCTCTAAAAAAGCGGAACCCGTTCGAATCGCACTCCAAAACACCCAAAGCGGACTTCAAGTTCTAGAAATTAATCCCGCGTGCGTCTTTGGAACACCTTCTTGCATCCTCAAAAGGCAGATCATCACTTCTGATCCAAGAATAGGAAACCGTTGGCTCAAACTGCTTCGGGATGACGCAGGAAAGTTCCACCTCGTGGCAAACGAAGGCAACATAGGGATTTCTTATTTCAACTCTTCTAAAAAAGACTTCACGAAGGCCTGGAATTCACCGACGGCACTGGATTCCTCCGGATTTTCAAATCTAAGCCAAGGAGGCGTTGTCTTTGGCGACCATAAAAAATCAATCTTGATTTCCTACGGAGTCAACGCATCTCCCTATGACCTGAAACTTGGCATCCTCGCGGATCCCGGAGCCCCTTCGGGGACCGTTCCCAGCATGAGAAGTTACAGCTCGCTCATTGTCGACACCACGGGGGGATTACAACTCTCCGCTCGCAATTCGCAACGCAAGCTCATGAGCGCTGATATGTCCGCAACGGGAGACATGGGCGTCGCCTATGTCGACTATTCGGCGGGATCCTCGCTCAAAGGCAAACTCAGTTTTGCCTATCTTCAATATGACTCCTCAAATAACTCCTCAAATTGGCGACATCTCCCGCTATCCTTTGCGCCTAGCCCTCAGCAACCTGTTTTCAGGTTTGATTCTTTAGGTCGGCCCTGGGTCGGATACTTTGATTCAACTCAAAGACAGTTTTACTTAGCCACCCATTCAGTTTCCGAAGCTGCACCGTGGACGCTCTTCGAATCCCCCTTCAACCCGGGCTCTGCCGCGCCTCTCCCTGCAGCCAATGAAACCGCTTTGGTATTTGAAACGAGCACAGGAGAGGATATCCCCGTGCTCATCGTGATTGATAATTCGACCCCCAAAGCCCTCCGAGCCGCCCGACTTGATCCTCAAACTGGCAATTGGTCGTGGGTCGGGACTGGCAAAATTAATCTGCTTGGGGATGGGGGCGCTACTCACCTGAGTGCCGACGTCGATTTTCTAGGAAACATTGGGGTAAGCTACTATGACCTCACCTCCCACACCCTCATGTTTAGTTCCTACAATCCCAAATTTAACGAGTGGAGAACTCCCCGTGCAATTGGCGCTGCCTTTCAAGGTGCAGGCGCACATCTTCGACTTCACCCTCAAACGCTTGAGCCCATGGTGAGCTTCTATGACCGGGTTTCCGGAGAACTGCTCTTTAGCCACTGCAAATCATCAATTGAAGAATGCTCCACCACCGCCCCCTGGGAAGTGACCCTGGTTGATGCCGCAAGTGGCGTCGAAGGGATCCCCTTTGAGAGCGAGACCTTGCTCGCAGCCTCTTTGGACTTTGACGCCCAGGGCGCACCCCTGATTTTTTATACTCGAGGCCAAGCGACCCAAGGAGCGCTTATGAGAGCCCATCGAATAAGCCCCGATACAGGGGGGTTCGAGCTTTCTGCCGTTTTTGAGGGAGTCAACACACATCTTGCAGGCACCCCCCCTATCCATTTCGCCCTCTCAGGTTGGAACGCAACGTCGAGCGCCCGTCCCTTCTTTGGCTTTGGTGCATTTTTCGTTGGACCCGGAAACTGGCTTTACGGTACACGATGTGGAGAATGAATTGGATTCTTAAACAATGAATTTTGAAACTTGGTTCAGAGACCTGCACCCCGATATCCCGATTCCCGGCGCTCAGGCCATACTAAAGCTGACCGCCGAAGAGGCGACTATTCCGTTTATTGCTCGCTATCGAAAAGAGCAGACGGGCAACCTCGATGAAGTCGCTATTCAAAAAGTAATTGAAGGCAAAGAAACCTATGACCAGGTCATCAAGCGACAGGCTTTTATTCTAGGCGAGATTGAGCAC
>JBBCAV010000099.1:0-1543 GCA_051382305.1 Bdellovibrionota bacterium FG-2 | reverse complement strand
CCGGCACGTGAGTCTGAGCTTGCAAAGGTCGGCGAGGACGGAAAAATCCTAGTCCCCGTGTTTCAATATAAAGTTAAAGCATTCGGAACTCTTGTTCGCATAAAGAACTCGCGCCCCTTGAGGGCGTCGAGAGAGAGAATCCTCGCGGGAACCATCCCGGTAGTGCGGATTTCGACTGGCGTCTGTTCTTTGGATATGTGTACTAGTTGAGGATTTTCAGAGGCAAGCGCTTTTTCGTAGCTCACGCTAGACCCAAAGGCATCCTCCGAGGAGCCGACTTCGCGCTTTGCTTTAACCAAAGTAGCGCCAACCATGACCTTGAGTACAATCACGCAAGTCTTCGCGTCCGTCTTGACTCCGGCCGCTTGAGCTTTGGAAAGTATATCCGGAGTGCAGCGGGAGATCTTTTGATCCTTATTTTTGCCTTCATCTTGCGCTTTGATGATGAGCCTTTGATCTTTTTCTAAAGAATCTAAATCTGAGACGACTTCGAAAATATTCAACGAATCAGAATCTCGAGTCGTGTAGAAAAAACTCTCATCTGTGCCCGCTGAAAGCGAGATGTTGAGATCATTTTTAAGCTGTTTCCTAGAAAAGATCGCATTTTCAACTTTTGATCGCACGAAGACTGCCTCAGCCATATCTTTGCTCGAAGCAGGAAGACCCACCTTAACTCGGTCTGACCGAAGCATCGACACGGTGATGTGCGTTGCTTCTTCAAACGTCGTAGGCTTCATCTTAAGTGCGGCCGTCTCGAGTCCTGCATCCGTTTTCGTTCGCTCAACTATGCCATAACCTTTAACTTTGGTTTGGAAAATGGGGAGCAGAGTCTCACCGGAGTCTGAAACCTTGGTAAGCTGTTTTTCTAGAATCGATAGACGTGAAACATCGGCTACTACGAGCAAGGCCGTTAGATTGTCTTTATCAATTTCAAAACGAATCTGCGCCGATGACTTAGCCTTTGCAGACAGAGTCAGGTCCTCAAACAACGGCATAATTCTTTTAGGAGCAGAAACCGATAACACCTTCACTGCAGCCGTTTCATCGGCCTCAAGGAGTGTATTTGATTTCGCCAATGCATCACCGGTCTGAGCCGTGACGTCCGCAGAAGTGAACGCGGTCTTTTCGTAAACCTCATCGCCTTGTCCTTCAGGAAAAGCCACCATCAAGCGATCAGCCGTCAGGGTAGAAACCTGAATGTGGGTCGCCTCTTGCCACTCCGAGGGCTTGAGCCTCAAGGTCGCTGTGTCCACACCGAGATCGTTCTTCACGCGAACAAGAGTTCCGAATGCTTTAACTTTATATTGAAACACGGGGACTAGGATTTTTCCGTCCTCGCCGACCTTTGCAAGCTCAGACTCACGTGCCGGAATCGATCCAGCATCATCCGCGATGCGATAAGCGGTCACGGTTTCTTTATCCATCTTAAAGCGCATCGCGACATCACTTCCCGGCTTTGCACTCAAAGGAAGCTCACGAAACATCGGCTGGATCTTTTCAGGGGCACTGATGGAACTCACCAAGGCCTGCACCGAGTCTCCCC
>JBBCAV010000098.1:0-2735 GCA_051382305.1 Bdellovibrionota bacterium FG-2 | reverse complement strand
TGGGTGAGGAGCTCAGCGGCGAGGTTTGACCCAATAAAGCCCGCACCACCGGTGATGAGTAAATGCTCAGTTTTCATAAAATACCTAATCGTTCTCGAAAGCTATTTTGAGGTTTCGCGGTGAGTTGTTGCGCGAAAATCACAACAGCCCTTCGAGAACAGGATCGCCCGCGAAGGGGGATGGCGAAAGTTGGGTAAAAACAGGAAGTTTGCCTTCGCGCCAAAACGCGCATCGTGCGCGCGGGGGGTCGGGCGCGGGGGCAGGAGCGCGGTGGGTTGGTACTGAGCTGGGTTTACTGCCTGAGCGCTTACGGGCGAAAACAAGGGAGTTACCCCACCCCGGCGCAAGTGTAGTGCCTATGGTACATAGCGTAAAACCGCAGACCTACGGAATTGCTCCTGTTGAATTTTTTTGATGTCTAAGTTGGGGTGAAGGTTGGATTAAATGGCAACGCAGGTTTGCTGGCAGCCGCCGTATGTCGGGGTCGGCCTTCCTGTATTCCTATCAAATAGTTAACGACTAAAACTAGTTTTTGGAGTTTTTTTCTCCAAAATGACCATTTAGTGTGTTACAGGTTAAATGAGGTGTTAATGCTTATTCAATTCGTTGTTGAAAACTTTCTTTCATTCCGAGACGAGGCCGTATTTCGGATGACCGCAACGAGTGACGCAAAGCATCTTGACCATGTCTTCACTGTTGAGTCTCAAAAGCTCTCGTTGCTTCGCTCTACGGCAATTTATGGCGCAAACGGCGCCGGCAAGACAAACCTTGTTGTGGCCTTGGAGTTTATCCAGGGTCTCGTCACTAACGGCATTAAGCCGAAACAGAAAATTCCACTGCGTCGTTTCAAGCTGAGTGATGAATCCGCACAAAAACCCTCGCGATTTGAGGTCGAACTTTTGAAGGATGAGACTCGCTATTCGTATGGCATCGTTCTGGATGACACTACCGTTCGCGAAGAATGGCTCTTCGCAACTCGCCCCAATGGCAGAGAGGTGCCGTACTTTGAGAGAGCCACTACTTCTGACGGCAATACACAGATCAAGTTTGGCTCTCAGCTCAAAATAAAATATGGGGAGGATTTTCTTACCTTTCTCGCTAAAGGTACGCGGCCAGAGCAACCCTTTATTGCTGAAGCAGAATCTCGAAATGTAAAACAGATACAGCCATTCATCGACTGGTTCAGAGATTCCCTGAGCATTGTTCGCACTGCAGCTACTTATGGCCCATTACCTCTTCGAATCAGTCGCGACAAAAACTTTACTTGCGCCCTCGCTCAGTTTTTGAAAGCTGCTGGGACAGGTATAGAAACTGTTGAAACCAACGAAGAGGATCTGGATTTTGACAAACACTTTCCTGAAATGCCGATCACAGTCCGACAGGAGATTTTGGCCGACCTAAATGAAAAAACAAGTCTATTGCTTGGACAAAGTAGTCCAGAGGACGACCTTACGATGATTACCGGGGGCCGAGAAAACCCCAAGCTCTTGCGCATTCATACCGTTCATAGAGGTAAGAATGGAAAGAATGTCAGGTTTGCGTTTTCAGAAGAGTCTGCCGGTACCAAGCGATTGATCCATTTGTTTCCGGCATTGTTTTCATTGTCGCAAAAGAATCAGGTTTTTATTATCGATGAACTTGATCGATCTATGCATCCATTGCTTTCACGGCATTTCTTCGCGGCGTTCTTAGAAAATGCGGCGAAAACCAGCCAACTCATCATTACCACTCACGAGGAGTGTTTACTGGACCTTGACCTCGTTCGTCGCGATGAAGTGTGGTTCATGGAAAAGGATACCGAAGAGGCATCGCACTGTTACCCATTGACCGATTTCAAAGTTCGACCCGATCTAGAAATTCAGAAAGGCTACCTCAATGGTCGATTCGGAGCGATTCCATTTTTTGGAGACGTAAAGAGCCTTGGGTGGAGTGCCTAACAAATGAGTCTGACCTCTAGGCAAAGACGACCACTAGATCGCGCTAAGGTGGCATTTCGAGATGCACGACTTTTCATTATTGCGACCGAAGGTGAGCTAACTGAACCTGGGTATTTCAAAATGTTCCGCTCCACACGCATACAGATCGAAGTGCTACCAACCCAGGGTGGTGCATCCGCTCCCAAAGCCGTATTAGGTCGTCTAGATGAGTACGTGGCAAAATATCGCCTTGACGCAGAGGATCGTCTTTTTCTAGTTATTGACCGCGATGCGTGGCCGGATAAAGCGCTCAGCGAGGTCGCCCAACAATGTGCCACAAAGGGGCACGAGATGGCTGTGAGTAATCCGTGTTTCGAGCTTTGGATACACCTTCACTTTGTAGAAGGGACTACCGGAATTTCTAGTTGCAAAGATTTTGAAGACGCTATTCGTCGAGCGGTAGGGGAATATAACAAAGCCAATCTAAAGCCCGAGAAATTTCCAAGAGATGCAATCGTTTCTGCCATAGGTAGAGCAAAACAACTCGATGTCTCGCCCGACGATCGTTGGCCGCAAGGAGTCGGAACGCATGTGTATCGAATAGTTGAAGCGATTTTGCCACATTCTAGACTGCCCAATGAATAGGACAAATCTTCGACGTGCGCCCCGCGCAAACCACGAGCTTGACCTGATGGGTGAGGAGCTCAGCGGCGAGGTTTGACCCAATAAAGCCCGCACCACCGGTGATGAGTAAATGCTCAGTTTTCATAAAATACCTAATCGTTCTCGAAAGCTATTTTGAGGTTTCGCGGTGAGTTG
>JBBCAV010000097.1:0-3132 GCA_051382305.1 Bdellovibrionota bacterium FG-2 | reverse complement strand
ATTTTAACCTGTAGAAAAAACGGCGTCGGCCCCACTGAAGCGTTGAAACTGCTTTTTGACGGGGAACTGCCCAATTTTATGAAATAGGGGCTGACCAGTTACAAACCATTTACAAAAACTCCACTCCAGAAATAAAACGAAAAATGGTTCTTTTGCTCTCATCGAACCATGTTTTGCGGAATGGAAATATTGAATTTAACTGGGAAAAACCTTTTGATCTACTGGCAAAATCGCATCCAAAAGAAGTTTGGTGGAGCTAATCGGGGTCGAACCGACGGCCTTTGCAATGCGAATGCAACGCTCTACCAACTGAGCTATAGCCCCACGCAAGAGGTTGGTCCAAAAAACCTACCTCAACCTCGAAGCCAGAGCAAGGGAAGTGTGCTATGACAACTCATAAGATGGAATCCCAGCGCGACCTAGCCATTGTCTTGCGATCCGTCGCCTTCGAAGAGCGACACCGTATCGTGACCGCTCTGACTGAGCATCATGGTGTGGTCTCTGCGCTTGCCAAAAATGCGATTCAATCGCGACGCTTTGGGGGGACCCTTGATCTCTTCACGGCCAGCGAATGGGTGTTTATCGAGAAACCAGGCGCAGAACTTCTGCGCCTTACGGAAACCACGGTCAGAAGAGCTTTTGAAGGAATTCGCGCCGACTTTGAACGCTTGGCCTATGCCAGCGCAATGAACGAACTGATCCTGCGAGCTGCACCCAAGAATCAGCCTTGCGCCGACTTATTTAAGCTCCTCTCAAACGCTCTTGCGTTCTTAGATGAAAACTCAGTGGGCGAGGGTGTGGGGTTGAGGGTTTTGAATGGATTCCTCATCAAGTTGCTGCATTGGGGGGGCACTCAGCCTCGAATGAACGCCTGCCTGGAGTGCGGAAAAGCCCTAAGCGAATTGAAAGAAGAAGACCGGCCCTTGTTTCGAATTGCGCAGGCCGGGTGGCTTTGCCCGCCGTGTGGGATTCAGGGGTATAAAGATTCTGGTGAGAGCAATTGCCTGAGTCTTTGGTCGATTCATGATTTTCTAATGGGCCTCAATATGCCTATTCGGCAAGCGCCGCAAGCGATGCGTGCGCCTGAAGCGGATCATCAACAACTCTACGGATTTTTGTACGGGCTCATGGCGTATCATCTGCCGGGAATGGATCGCCTGGACCAGCAACCGATTAAGAGTTTGCGTTTTCTCGGGCTAGAATCCATTCCACCACCTGAGGCAGAGAATCCCCGATAAAGTCCGTGTCGCCAGGTTTGAGTGCGGCTTCGGTCTCTCGCCCATAACCGGTACGAACAAGTGCGACGGCTCCGCAATCCGCAGCACGTCCTGCTCCAAGATCTACGGGTTTGTCACCGACCATGTAAGAGCGCGTGATGTCAATTCCGAGCTCGCGTGCGCTTTGGAAAATGAGAGTGGGATTTGGCTTGCGACAATCACACGCATCAGCGGGCATGTGGTAGCAATAAGCATAACGATCCATGGAAACGTCATGCCCCCCCAATATAGCCTCAAAACGGGCGTTAATGGCCGGAACGTCCTCGCTCCGAATTAAGCCACGTCCGACCCCGGACTGGTTGGAAATCACAACGAGCGAAAATCCTGCCTTTCTGAGTCTCGATAAAGCTTCGGGAACACCCGCGATGAGCTCGACCTGTTTCGGATCGCTTAGATAGCCAGGATCAATATTTACGGTGCCATCACGGTCCATAAACAGCGCGCGCTTCATAATACTTCGGCGTTTGGTTTCCCACGCCCAAGCGCTCGAAAGAATATGCCGGAGAGGCCCAGTGGGATCACCCGGCGCCGCGCCGGTAATTTTGAAGCCAAGTTCGCGCTTCGCAAGTGCAGATTGGCCCACAAGTTTGGGCGGATCACCCGGGCGGCGTGCGCGCTCAATCACTTCAAGTTTTTGACCCGAAACTTCTTCAAAAATCCGGATCACTTCTCTAACAGAAAACCCAGTCTCGGTTCCTAGATTAAAAGCTTCAAAAGAACCCGGGGCACTGGGGCCCTGAGCGAGTAGCCGCGACATCGCCGCAACATGAGCGGTCGCGAGATCGGAAATGTGAATGTAATCTCGCAAGCACGTTCCATCGGGAGTGGCGTAGTCCGTCCCAAAAATCTCGACCGCCCCCTTTTTATGGGCGGCCCGAAAAATTCGCGGAATCAAATGCGTCTCCGGATCGTGCCACTCGCCCACGCGGAGCCCCGGTTCGGCGCCTGCCGCATTGAAATAACGAAGCGCAACTACGCGCAACCCTTTGTGGGTCGCGAAATCTCGCATCAGCATTTCGGCGCGAAGTTTGGATTCCCCATAGGGATTGATGGGTTTTTGAGGGCAATTCTCATCCATGGGCGTATCGCCCGGATCCCCAAATGTGGCACAGGTCGAGGAAAAGATGAAGTTGCGCGTGCCGGTCTCGATCATCATTTCTAACAGTGCTCGGGTCTGATCGACGTTATTTTCAAAATAAAGTGCGGGTTTTTTCACGCTCTCCGAGACCAGCGCTTTTGCGGCAAAGTGCATAACGCAGTCGAACTGATGCTCCCTAAGCAAGGGCAATACTTTGGCCCGATCACCGGCCCGGGCGTGCGTGAATCCTTCGCCTAGCAATAGCTCGCGGTGCCCTTCAGAAAGATCATCTAGAACCCAAACTTTGCATCCTCGATCAATAAGGTAGGCGCACGCGGCGCATCCAACGTAGCCCGCACCGCCCACCACTAGAATTTTAAGGTTCTTTAGACTCATTGAGTATGCACTTTAGTCGAAGCTCGCAGCTAGCGCAAACACAGTCTTGCTTGCCGGTGGGCTCCATGAGAGATTTAGATCACGCTCATGTTTACTTCACTTGCTCGGCTGAAGCCGTATTTATATCCTTTTCGTTGGTTGATTATCGCAAGCAGTGTGCTGGCGATTCCACTTGCCGCGGTCCGTCTTGGACCCGTTCTTTTAGTAAAGTACGTGGTGGATGATTTGTTGGTGAGTCGCGATGCACAAAAGCTGCTGTATTTTCCGTTCATTGTGATTGCGATGTATGGCGCAAACTTTGTGATTCGCTTTGGTCACTACTATCTCCTTCGAGTCGTGGTTGCGCGCGTGAATCAAAGGATCAAAAATGATCTATTTGAA
>JBBCAV010000096.1:0-2183 GCA_051382305.1 Bdellovibrionota bacterium FG-2 | reverse complement strand
GTCGAGGCTATCTTTTCGGAGTGCAAAGCAAAATCCTTTTGGCGACTTGGAAATTCCCTCGTCGCGTTGTGGGGTATCCCCAGCTTCAGCTGTGAGGCGGCATCAAGGGCGCGCTCGCCGTCGCCTTCGCCTTCGCTGGGGATACCCCACAACGCGACGAGGGAATTTCCAAGTCGCCAAAAGGATTTTGCTTTGCACTCCGAAAAGATAGCCTCGACCTTTTCAAAGAAGGAGCTCATCAGTTTGGCAATATTCTTTGCGTCGGTAGTTCGAATAACCTCTTCAAGACCTTCAAGTTGAATGGACAAAATTAGGGCAGAATTGAATTTCTTGGGTCTAGATGGAGCTAGGTCCTTCTTCTTTTTTGCCTCTACTCGCTCCGATGCAGAAATCGGGGGGGCATTTGCGGCTGCCAGCATGAGCGTTCCCCATTTTCTCTTAATGAAAAGGTGGTGAAAAAGTCCCGAGAATAGAAAGGCCCAAAATATGGCTATTGAGCTTCCCAAGGCTGTGTACTTTGCCAGTAAGTTGCGCAAGGGAGTGGAGGAGGTTTGAGTGACAAGCGTGAGTCCTCCGAAATCCAACTTTTGAAAGGCGGCATATTGATTCGGGCGTCCGGCTTGTTCGCGAAAGTCAAAGTCTCCCGTCTGCGGGTGATCAGCGAGAGCGCGAATTTTTGCGATAGCCGTAAGGTGGGAGTTGTCTTCTTTGAGAAGTTCGGGGCTGACGTTGGAGTGAAGGATGATCTTACTCGAAGGACTAAAAAGATAGATTTGCATTGAGGGAGTGGGGGCAAGAAGTGTGGCGAGCTCAAGTTCGTCATAATCGATTGTGGCGGCGGGACTGCCAGGAATTTCCAATCGGGTCAGCAGACGAATGATCTGAAGACCGCTTTTTAGGGGAGCGGCGCTCAGCTCTGTTTCGTCATTCTTGATTCGCGCAATGAGGGGAGGGAAGCGGCGGTCGATTTCAGAAAGCTCATTTTCGGAAATGTAGTCTGGGTCGTGAGCTTCCCGCAGAATTCGAATTTTGGGCTGGTTTTTTGGGTAAATCGTAATCGCGCGAATGGAGTGAGTCTTGAGCACATCTTTGGGGCGAAAATAGAAGCTAACACCGGCATCTTTTCCTTGTTCGAAGTGGTTTTCAAGAATTTCAGAGGTTCTTTCGTTCACATAGATATTGTAGGCTCGAGTTTTTTCAGAGAATTGCTTTGAAATAAAGTAAAGCGAAAATCCTAAGAGGCTCGCGAGTACGGCAAAGATTAGGCATCCAAAGATGACCGCGGGTCGGGTATCCGCATGTGGGACAAGTGGAGGCTTTATAGCCGGGTTTGTGGCGTCCATTTTAAACTTTATCGGGAAAATTGCACTAAAATGTTAGCTCTAATCGCATAGCGCCGTCTTCGCAGAAGGAAGTTTTGTCAGAGAAAGAGTGGTAAAAAGCTCGAAAAACCCTGAAATAAAGGTTTTCAAGCTCCTGATTCACTGAGATGTTTTGTTTGATACAACTAAACCCTCATGGAAAACAGGAGCTTGAAATGGATCTTAAGCTAAGTGTTTTGCGTCAAGAAGTGAAGCGATTTCAAAAAAAAACCCGCGAGTTGTTGTCAGACTTTTGACTCTGATTGAGCTCGTTAAACACAGTCAGTCAAGGGGGCAGTTTCCATTAGCAGTACCGAAGGGACGGGAACATGCTTCTCAATTTCAATTCCCCTGACGACCGCGATCACGGATGGGATGATGATCGAGGTGGATCAGCAGGCCTATATTTTGCCGATGGATGGAATTCGCGAACTGGTTGCGAATGGCGCGTCGGCGATTACTGAAATGAGTAACGGCCAAGAGGTCATTAACGTGAGAGGAAAGCTACTCCCTGTTTTAGATATGGCGCATGCCTTGGGTGGGCGGCGCGCAAAGGCGGATGTAGTTTCCGATCGCAGGAAAACCGTAGTTGTAGTGGAGGTCGCGGGGCGCGCGCTCGCTGTGCGCGTGGATGCGCTGCTTGGGCAGACGCAGGTTGTTTTAAAGCCCTTGGGCTTTTCTTATCAGTCTAGTGGCAATGGCAGCCGGATAAGCCCGTTCACCTCGCCGCCGTCGGATTTTTTCTCTGAGCTGCAAACGCTCTTAGTTTTGCCGACTTCTTGAGATTCCAGGATTTTATAGGTTGCATCGAAACTCTTGGAT
>JBBCAV010000095.1:0-3997 GCA_051382305.1 Bdellovibrionota bacterium FG-2 | reverse complement strand
TTCCTTGGCTATCACTTCTGGGCCAGAGGCTATCACGTGTCAACGGTTGGCCGAGACGCAACAGTGATCCGGGCATACATCCGAAATCAGGAGAAAGAGGATCAGCGCGTTGATCAGCTGGCGCTGTTTAAGTAAACGCCGGCAGTAGGACCGGCGCCAGTATTTTCAACCGCTTTGAGCGGTCCACGCTTTCCAAACCACCGGCATTGCCGGTGGTAGCTGATATAGAATCATGGTGTTATTGCAATCGACCATGCGGAACGTGCCAGGTGATATCACGACGGCGGCCCCCCGATCTGGCGAAACTGCTTCACGTCATTGAGTTCTTTGAGTAACCGATGTCCCCAGCGATAGACATTATTTTCTTTTACCGTTTTTCGCATTCTTCGCATGCGATTGCGTTGATCCTCGTGTGTCATTTCGCATGCGGTAATGATGTTGGTCGCGATGTCATCCGGGCCGTAAGGATTAATGATTAAAGCCTCCCTAAACTCGCGCGACGCTCCGGCGAATTGACTTAGAATCAAAACGCCATCCTCCGTCGTGCGAGCTGCGACGTATTCTTTTGCCACGAGGTTCATTCCATCATGAAGCGGGGTGACCAGGCAAATATTCGCCTGTTCATAGTACGGTTGAATGTCCTCAGGGTTATGGTGGTACAGTTTTAAAATAATGAGGTCTCTTCCCAGTTTCTCGCGAAAGAGCAGATTCGTTTCGTCAACCAGGGCGTGCACCTCTTCGTTGA
This sequence comes from Bdellovibrionota bacterium FG-2, assembly GCA_051382305.1. Lineage (GTDB taxonomy): Bacteria > Bdellovibrionota > UBA1018 > UBA1018 > UBA1018 > CAIRTR01. Next base: position 3,252 of record JBBCAV010000095.1, on the reverse strand, counting down.
GCCGTTTGTAGACGGGAATATGAATACGGCTAGGTGCGCCGATTTGAATGAATGCGAACTTTTTCGCAAGATCAGGTCTTCTTTCTGCAAATCTGCGCACGCCTTTGATTCGCTCAAGGATCCCTTTTGTGTAATCGACTCGGTCAACACCGACGGCAACAAGCGTGTCTGCAGGAAGTCCGTGTTCACTTCGAATGTCGGGGGTTGTGCCTGGTTTGCGTTCTCGATCTGTACGGATGCTGATGGGAAAGGCGCGAACTCTGCATTCATGCCCTTGGGTTTGAATGCTAACAAATTCCCGATCGATTCTGGATTCAACATAGCGATCGACAGTTTCTATAAAATTGTTGCAATGAAACTGGGTGTGAAAGCCCAGTACGTCGGCGGCCAACATCCCGTCGAGAATTTCTCTCCGCCAGGGACAAATGCCGAAGGCCTCGGGGTTTGGCCATGGAATATGCCAGAATAATAGAATAAGCGAATCAGGTGAAATCTCTCGGATCATTCTGGGCAAAAGTGAAAAATGATAATCTTGAATTAATACGGTCACCCGCTTATTTCCATATTGTTCTTTGAAGGCTTCAGCAAAACGTTTGTTGGCCTTGATGTATTGTTCCCAATCATTTTCATCGAACCGCGGTCTTTGATGGGCAATGTGACAAAGCGGCCAGAGGCCTTCGTTTGAAAAGCCGTAGTAATACCCTTCTTCTTCCTCCGGAGTGAGCCATACCCTGCGAAGAGAGTATTCGGGTTTATCTGGGGGGACGCGCAAGGTGTTTTTTGAATCAACGGTCTCTCTGTCGCCGCTGCCGGACCCGTGCGCAATCCAGGTTCCATTGCAGGCTCTTAGAATGGGTTCAACACCTGTCACAAGACCACTTGCGGGTTGGAGAAGCTGCAGGCTTCCATCTGGTTTTTTATCATGAATATAGGGTTCGCGATTTGCAATGACGGCGATTTCAAGGTCCCGCAGATTGCGGGTCACATAATCACGCAACCTTTCTGCAGTCCAGATCCCGGCTTCAGAGGTTGTATCCGTGCTTTTCAGCCGCTGAAACTCTTGCGCAATATGGTTGAGGTCGCGCACGAGGGGTGCGAATTCGGTTTTTGCCAAGCTTTTTAAGCGCGCCCTAGGATTACCAAGCTTCATGGCGTCTCGGAGAATGAATGCAAGATCTTGCATAGGGCGACTGATTGTCCATTTCCCGATAAGTGTCGAAAAAAAGATAACAATGATCGCGATGCCTATAAACAGCGCGAAGATGTAAACGCGGGTTTTGTCTTTTCGTCTGTACCAAGCCGAGGAGTCATTTACGATGTAGACACTTGCGGGTCCCAGAGTGGTTTCAGCAAGTTCAAATCTCCAAACATTTAGATTGATGTCCCCCGCAGTAACAATGGATGACTCAGGCTGTGAGGCAAGGGTTTCACAACGAAGAATAGGACTTAATGAATCATTGGAAATCGCTTTTGGCAGTGCCTTGTTTTCGGCTGTGTCTGATTTTATGCAAATGAGAATACCGTGGATAAGCTCATCGCGGCCAAGTCGATTGAGAAGCCGCTTTGTTCCAGCGAGATTTCCCGATGCCAGCGAAGTCTGGATTCCTTCCTCAACAGATGAAAAAATGAGCTGGGATCTGCGTGCTAGATCTTTCTCAATCCATGAATCTTGCAATTTTTCGAAAAGATTGACGGATACCCAAGCAATAATGGCGAGGACGGGCGCAAGCACAGCCAAGAATCTCAATAAACTTCTCATAAGGGATTTTTAACTCTCTTTCTTCGAATTTCTTCTTCACTTTTCATAAGTAACATTTTCAGGTGTCTTACTGCTTGTGAATTATCCGAATCCTTTGACCAAAGTACATAAAGGTTGTCGGTAATTGTGGGGGCACCTTTTGGTATTGTCAGGTGATGTGGTGCATCGATGCCGGTCTTCTTGAGAGATTCATCGCCAAAAACGCCGATGGCGCATCCCTTCGCGCAGAGCTTAAACACGAGTCCAGGATAGTCTGCCGTGACGACCGACTTTGGGGTTAATTCTGTTTGTTCAAGAAGTTGGTTGAGGAGGTTTAGACCACTTGATTCAGTGCTGCAAATTACTACTGGAAGCCGTGTGATCAGATCCGTGAACTTTTCTTTGGCATTCTCATGAGAAACGTAGAAGTGGAGTGGAGACGAGGTGACGATTTGATGTGCAATCTCTTTGCGTCCTGAAATTTTTCCGGAAAACCCAAAGTCGAAACGAGCTTCGGCCAGGCCTTTCTCTAGCTCCTCTTGTCTTGTTTGGGACACGCGGATGTTGACCGAGTCATAGCTTGTTAAGTAATTCGCAACAACCTGATAACCGAGCTGCATTGAGGGGCATGGCACCAGTCCAATTGAAATTGGATAGTCGCCCAGCGAAACGGGCGAAACGACGTCAATTAGTCGTTTGCCGGCTTCAAACATCTGCTTAGCATACTGAAAGAGTTTCACCCCTTGGGATGTGAGGCTAATTCTCCTATGGTGCCTGTGAAAAAGTTGAACTTCCAAATTCTTCTCAAGTTGTGAAATATGCGTGCTCAAAGTTGAAGGACTCAGGTTTAGCTTTGGGGCCGCATCTTTGATGGAGCCGCAAGCGGCCACTTCAGAAAAATAGAAGACGTGATTCCAGTTGATTTCATTTCCCCAGCGGGTCGAGGCTTGTTTCACGGCTGTTCTTTATTCCATTGCTTATGCTGATTGATTGGCTGCATTGGCATGTTAGATTCAGTATTATTTCACATTGGAAATATCAATGCAATAGGGTGACCTTTTTTGAAACACTGCTTGAACGAGCGTGAGCAAGAGCGAATGATGGAGGATTGAAGCGGCTAATGTATAATTACGGACTCATTGGTAATTGCCAGATCGCGGCTTTAGTGAATACGACAGGGTCCATCGACTGGTTATGTTTACCCCGCCCTGACAGTCCTCCTGTTTTCGGTCGCCTCTTGGACGAGGACGGGGGGCATTTTTCAATTGAGACTGCGGGAAAGTCAACCTCTAGGCAGAGTTACCTTCCTAATACGAATATACTGATTACCCACATTACTGCTGAAGATGGCAGTGAATTTGAGATCACTGATTTTTGCCCTCGCTTTGAGCAGTACGGGAGAATGTTTCGCCCCTGTTCATTATTTGTTAGGGCTCACGCTGTTTGGCAGGAGTTCTGGCTTCAAAATCGGAACGGAGCAGGGCCAAATAATCGGTCTTTGTGGAACCTGGCGG
>JBBCAV010000094.1:0-1532 GCA_051382305.1 Bdellovibrionota bacterium FG-2 | reverse complement strand
TAGCGCTTTGCTTGAATTCTTCTGCTTTTTCAACCCAACCGGCTCAAGTTAACGATGATCCCCTGGTTGAGCTTCAAAAAATAAATGAAGAGCGGCAAAAGACCTTTAACTCGATTAACGCCTTGAACCCGATGAGCACGCAGTATGGGAAACCCGGAGCGGCGCCTCAAAACATGCCGGCGGTGATGGAATCTCTTCAAAAACTACTGAATCATCCTGCGACAAAAAGTTACCTTAAACTTTTTTCAAGTCCCGAATTTTCCCAGGGCACTGAGCAGTTGGTAAACCACCCCAATCGGATGAATTTGATCTATTTTCAGGGGGCTTGGCTGGTGATTTTTCTTATCTTAAGAGCGTGGCGACTTTCGCGCGCGAATCATTGGGCTAAGAAGCTGTGGGTCAAGACGTGGACTTTGATCCTATTTTTGGTCATCGGCGTAGGCGTTGTGCCTTGGTTCGTTTTTGGCGACGCCTATTCGAAGACTTTGTCAGGCTTCATCGAAGTTTTAATGAAGAAGTAATGAAGAAATAGCCCAAATCCTCCGAAAAGGGCTTGATGAGGTTGCCCCTTTTTCGAGCACTCACCGCGTCTCTCTTTTTAGCCTGCGCGGCTGCCGTCATATGTTTGGCGGCCCCACCGCTTGAGGAGATTTCATTTGAAGGGGCAGGGCGAGTCGTCAAAGGGGTGCGGTATCCTGCCAAAGGACCTCCTGTCCTTTGGCTGCACGGAATTTTTGAAAATACACGCGTTTGGAAGGAAATGGGCGAAGCACTTCATGCCCAGGGTTACGACGTGTGGATGATCAATTGGAGTGGGCATGGTAAGGGCGATCAAAAGTCCACCGTTCTCAGTCCTGAAACAGGGGACTATTCTTTTGAATCATTGGTGACAAAAGATCTTCCTTTGAGCGTAGAACGCATCTTTCAAATTACAGGCCAAAAAATCTCGATCATGGGCCACTCTTTTGGGGGGGACTGGTTGCTGAGAAATATGCCGCTGGTGTTATTCGCTCTGATCCACACAATCCTAAGAGCCCGCTCGTGGGTAGTGCGGTAAGACGCGGCCAGATTGCAGAAAAAGTTAAAGGGGTGATTACTTTGGGGGCGCCTTTTAATTTTGATGAATTGCCGCTGTTTTCTAAGATATTTACTCGCATTCTTGGAGTTTTGGCAGAGCGAGGGATTGCCTTGCCGGTGGTCGGGCCGGACATTGCGCCCACCCAGCAACAAAGTGAGCAAGGCGTTAGGGAGATTGAACGCCGGGTATGGAAACTTCTGGGGCAGGTGCTCCAACGGAGTCCTGTGGAGATTCCGGGAGGGGTTTTAAGGCATTCAAATCTTAGTCGTATGCGGAGTTTTTTCTTCTCATGTACAAGGGCCTTTCCGGAATGCATCCGGATCTCATCAAAGATTTTGTTCGATGGGTGTCTCATAAGAGTATTGATTCCCAAGATGGGTTTGATTTCAAGAAAGCTTTATGGACCGACGTGCCCATCCTTCGAGTGACCGCCGAGAAGGATCGCCTTGCAGAT
>JBBCAV010000093.1:0-5428 GCA_051382305.1 Bdellovibrionota bacterium FG-2 | reverse complement strand
CAGCTCACCTACACCGAAACCCGCCTTAATCCCTATTCGGCAATCCTGCTCACACCCAAGCTCGGCGTTACCTATGCACTTACGAATCAATGGAGTTTGGGCGTGAGCGCATTCTTAAACGCGGTTTGAGTATAGCCCGTTCAAACCACCTCTTTGCTGGGGGCCGAGGCAGCTCCCGGGACCCTGGCGAGGATCTAAGCGGATATGCGAACGTGCTCAGGCCGGTTTAAGCTGCAAAACGCAGGGAAAAGCTGAGTAAGCGAACGGACGAGTGCGGACGAGACACGAGTTCCCATCCTTCACTTTTGAAGGAAGCGGCTTTGAAGAGAATGAAAATCGAATTAAAAATTCTTAACCGAAGATGCCTAATGCCGAAGCAGCTGCAACAACCAGGCTCCACCAACGCCAAGCGGGAACAGGCCGACAAAAATCAGAAAAACCACGCCCCCGATGGGGCGATCATCGGCAGCAGGGCTGGCGATGGCCGGGTCGCGGGTCGAGTAAGTCACCTGGTAGCGCGCACCCTCCCTGTCACGGGCATGATCGATCTGGCTTTGCGACCGCACCGTCATCATGCGCCCTTGGGAAGTTTGAAACCGCAAAACAGGGTAAATATCGTCGATGTCATAGTGCGCGCGGTTGCTTTTGACTGACTCGAATCCAGTAACCGTCGCAGTCGCCTGTTCATATCCAGAAGAACTGTTCTGAACATAGAAACTCTTCATGGCAAAACCCACAATGACAAGCCCGAGGAAGAAACAAACTTCCGCAATACGGATTTGAGTCATGCTCCCGGATACAGGAAACACCAGATCCTTTGAGAGCCAGGCAATCAGAAGTGCACCGAGCAAAAAAACTGCGCCAAGAACCCCAAAAAAGAGCTCGAGCCCGTGTTTCTCAAAAAAACTCACTTCTCGGATCTGATCCGAAAACTCCGGGTTGTACTGAATCGGGACAGTCGAGCCGATGGGGTAATATCCCACGCCTGAGCTCAGCACATATTTGAGTCTGGCCGAAGTTTTTATGCCCGCATTGGTTTTGAATTCGACATACACGATTCTGAAAGGCCCTTGTTCCCTCAGTTCGCCTTTTTCATCTTTTGCCTGAATCGTTTCACTGCGGACCTCCGAAACCCTCGCGGCCGCCTCTCTCAAAGAGACACGTGCACTTTTACCCCTGAAATAGGACACGACAACCAACAGAAGGAAAACAGCCGCTACAATGAGCAGGAATTGCGCAAACATGTCCGTCACGTGGAAGGTTTTGGAGTTCATTCGTTTCATTGAACGGGAGCGGGAGAGTGTTGTCAAGGGCCAGTTTTCCCGAGGCCGGCTTGGCCGCAGCCCGGTCCGGCATGCCGGAGTCAGGCAACCTCGAAGCAGCTCTCCGTGCAAACCCCAGGCTAACCCACCCGCACCCGTGCCAGGTAATCCGCGATCCGTCTCAGGCTCGACTCAATCTCAGCGACGTCACTCTTCTCCGCGGCCTTCTCCAGTGCGTGCGAAAACCGGCCCAGGTCCGAAAACCCATAAACTCCCGCCGTCTCCGAGAGTATAGCCCGTTCAAACCACCTCTTTGCTGGGGGCCGAGCCAGCTCCCGGGACCCTGGCGAGGATCTAAGCGGATATGCGAACGTGCTCATGCCGGTTTAAGCTGCAAAACGCAGGGAAAAGCTGAGTCAGAAATGTAATGATCGATCTGTGGCTGCAACTTTCGCATTACTTCGTTTAATTCGGTCAGTCGTTTTACAGCATAAGCTTTCGCTCCAGATAAATTTGTGGCTGATTTCGAAAGTGTCTCTTGCAAGGCTTTGCTTAGCGTCTTCGTTAGCTCTGACAAGGTTTGTTCGATTTCTTTTTTCGCTTCCTTGGTCTTGGCAAACAACCGGTGTTTTCTGACTAGCTTCTTGATCGACTTCACTGTTTTTGAAATTTTCCTCGACGCGTTCTTTACTCCGTCGCCAATCACCGTGACTCCCCGTTTGACTGAGTCGGCAAAACTTTGCATGAGCCCCACTTCGTTCGGATAGGGCATTTGCGCTTCTTGGGCTGTAGTGTCCGAACAAAGTCCACGAACGTCTAAAAATTTGTTGTCCCTGGCTGCATGAAGTACGATCATATTGATCTCCGCCAGGCCCTCGTCGCCCAACATGATCTCGAAGTCTGAGAGTGTTCGGAAATCCGGGGTCCATTGTGACTCGTGAAGCTCGCAAAGGTAGCGTGCGGGCAAATAGTTTTGGATCAAGTCGCTCGCGGTCCTTAGATCGCAGGACTTCATTGATCGAACAACAACTGCCCCAACATTTGCACGTAAATGGGGCTTGGCTCCAACATTGCTCGAAATTTTGGTGTCTCTGATCCTCTCCGCAACACCAACGATGGCGTCCCAGTCTAAAATATCTGCTAAACGAACCATCGGGTGCGAAGGATCGATTGCGATCGGAATATTTCTCAGAGTTGGCGCAAACAAGCTGTCCTGTTTTTGGGCTGGTATGTATTTCTTCATGTTTTACCTGGGTTTTTAACGTGAACAAGATAAATAAAACATATCTAATCTCACTATAAATGCACCAAATGTTTTAATTTTTATGAAGAAAAATGGGGACTAATCACCGGACAGCCTCTATTTAGGATTTTTTCAACAAAGTGCGAAGACTGCCCCTTCGCCGAACCCCCAGGAATAGCGTCATCACTGAAATCACTAAAATCATCACGCTATTTCAAGCCTTGAAGGGTTCGTTTTTATTGTGTATTTCGACTCCTGGGATCCATACCCTACTTGGGCCACGCCGGATCGACGAAATCACTGCGGCCAAAGATTGGACTCGCGCCCTGAAAGTCATTGAAGTCAAACGAAGCATGCCCGCCCCTACCCCAACTTCTTCTTCACAAACTTCCCCACCTTGGCAAAGGTCTCTAAAGCACCATCCTGTGACCATGACTTCACAAACTTCCGAAGCTTGCTATTGGAACGTAGCTTTCTCCCCATACGCCCTAAAACTGGATAGCCCACTCCTTGCGCGGGCAATATTGCTAAGCCCAGCGTATTCAAAAATGCATCTACGGTGCGATCCCAGCCAAACTTGCCTCGAACAAAATGATAGGTCATTCGAGAATATTCATTAAGCAGGCCTCGGTTCAGATGCATCTCACAAATGAACTCGACCATCTCATCAACATGGGAAAATAAAAACGGACAAACTTCGGGATGAGAACCCGCATCAAAGGCCAACGACAACGTCCCCAACGCCTGCGCCTCAGTCACGGGCAGGTTAAACCCCTCCCAAATACTGCACGACAAAAAAACATCTAAATTTCGCAAATATTCGGCTTTTTTGTGATCAGGCGCATTCAGAAGTACTCGGATCCCTTGAGCCTCAAATTCTTGCGCATCTTCTTCCGTGCCTCGCCCCATGACACAAAGCTCAACTGGAACTTTTCGAGCATGAAGCGCCTCACAGACCTTCAAAAAAAGTTCATTGCCTTTATAGAAGGCCTCACCCTTTCCTAAACGCATGAGTGTCCCTACCCGCAGGGGCCGATTACGTTCCAAAGGAAAATCTTGCAGATTTTTGCTTCCTACGTCTGGAACATGATCAGAGGCGAGATAAATCACCGTGGCCGGAGCAAAATCGATATCTGTACGCAAAAACTCTGAACTCGCAATCACGCCTCGAAACTTGGGATAACAATGAATGCGTTTATCTTCCTGAATTTTTGTTCGTTCGGCCGCATCATGATCAAAAAATGAAGGAGTAGGATCACCGTGTTCCCATGCCCAAACATCAAAGTCCCCACTCAAATGGCCGCAGATCTCAAAAAAAGGCGATGCTTGAGGCACCAAAATTGGTTGATCGAACTTCAAGGCCAAATCCCGCACAGAGTCCACCGTAGGTTCAATCAAATGAACCGGGTAAGGGGTCGAAGCCTGAGTTTCAACGTCATAGCAACCTACCGCCACCGAATAGCCGCGCGCCACCAGCCGCCTGGCTAACTCATCAATCACCACGCTGACGCCAAAGCCCATTCGCATGCGTTGAGTGAGAAATAAAATCGTGCTCATAAAAACCTGGCTTCAATAAAGGATGACCACTTTCGCATAAAACGCTTTCGGTCTGGCCAGTTTTCTTCGCCGCGTGTGCGCGTCCCATTTTCGAGATGAATCACGGGGCCCACATTCAGGAGCTCACTTCGATAGCCCAAGCGTTGAGCCGCCAAGCAAAGAGCCACGTCCTGACATTCTGCCGCGTAAAGGGGATCCATCCCACCAATGCGCGAATAAAGCTGGGCTGACATCATCAAAAAGGCTCCCGTGACTGCCGGAACTTCTAATCTTTGAGGAAGAGCTGCAATCTCCAGTCGCTGCCTTGCAAAAGGGTGATAGCAAAAACCATAAATCTCGGGCGTCCGACTCAATTCAATTCCGGCGTGTTGAATCGTGCCATCAGCGAAATACAAATAGGTCCCGAGCGCCCCAACGGGGGGTTCATCGCCCTGTTGATGATGAGAAAGATGAGAGTAAAGCTCCCACAAAGCCGTCGGACGATCTGGCAAAATAATATCGTTGTTCAAAAAGAGAAAAGTATCGAACTTGGCTTCTCCAAAAGCGATTTGGTTATTACAGCGTGAAAAATGATAGGTCAGACCGGAAACCACGCGGCCACACGATGGAAGGTCACGATAAGCCGCTAAGACCTTTTCGTCTGTCGAGCCCGTGTCGCCCACGATAAATTCAAATGAGGCGCCACCAGCCAAAAACGCTGCTTCTTGTTCCTTCAATTGCTTCAAGAGCGGAACAATATACTCGGGCTTATTGAGATTCAAAACCACGATAGAGAGCCCAGGCAAAGGCCTTTTGCTGTCTTTGGACCCCTGCAGTGAATTCGCCGATGCGCCCTGAGCGATCTCGGCCGCACGCTCGACATTTGAAATGGAATAAAAATGTTTCATTCGGCCTCCCTGAAAGCCTGAAAAACTATTAAATCAAGCGCAGGGCAAATGGCTAGTGTTAATTGTAGAGCAGGGTTCCCAACAAGCCTTGATTCTTGTTTGCATAATCTAGGTTCCCTTAAAACCAGCTCAGTTAAAATCATTTTACTCGGCAAAGAACATTGTTTTTAGCCCCAATGCCCTGCTAATGTCGCCGCCATGTCATCTCAAAAAACCCTGATCGTCACCGGTGCGTGTGGCTTTATCGGCAGTAACTTTGTGCGTCAAGCCGTCCGTGACGGGCAACGAATCATTGTGTTAGATGCCCTCACCTACGCGGGACATCGCGAAAATATCGAGGGAATTCAAGGACCAGGATCAGTCGAACTGGCTGAAGGTGACATTTGTGATCCACTGCTGATTCAGAGCCTTTTTGAAAAAAACACGGTTCATGCCTTGGTCAATTTTGCCGCTGAATCCCACGTCGATCGCTCGATTTC
>JBBCAV010000092.1:0-9412 GCA_051382305.1 Bdellovibrionota bacterium FG-2 | reverse complement strand
CTTCTTATCTGGGTAAAGGGTTTTTAGATCTCGGAGATGCAGAAACCGCGGCGCTTGATTTTTCAATCACGGAGGGAAACGTCCAGGATTTAATTCAAATTTTTCGCAATCTCGTTAAAGATTATTGGTGGTTTCCTCACAGCTTAAATGGCCCCTTTTCCGGAAAAGTACATGTGGGCGGGGGTTTGGATCTGAAACTCTTGGACGTGACGGCTTTATTCAACGGCGAAGCTTGGGATTTCATGGGAGAGCGCTTCCGCACCGTGGCTTTGCAAGGAGGGTATGAGCGGGGTCGCGTCTATATCACTTCTTTGAAATCGAAGAAGAGAACCGGTGAAATCCAGGGGCGCATTTCAGTTGATCCTCAGGACTTTTTTGATTGGTCGCTCGTGACGCGTGGTTTTTCGGTAAGTGATCTTGATCATGTGGCACAGCTTGATGTCCCGATGCGCGGGGCGCTCTCTTTTTTCAGCGAAGGAAAAGGAAAGCTTGGGGTTATTCAGTCCAATACGCAGATTGCCCTGAATCAGGTGGTGGTCAGAGGGCAAAGCTTGCCGCCGAGCGAACTCGTTGTTCGCAGCGAACATGGGGTGACTCGGGCTCAGGGCACGGCTTTAGGCGGCCAGGGGGGGCTGGATTTTTCTTATGATTTCAATTTAGGCGGGCAGAGTTTTTTGAGAACGGAGCTCAAGGGCTTAGACTTTTCGCCGCTACTGCTATTGCTTAATCCGCGAATGATGCAGGATCCGGAGTTGGCCGGCAGCGTTTCGGCTGCAGCTCAACTTTCGTTTCGATCGGGTCAAATAGAGAAGGGAAGTGGAAAAATTGAAATTCAAGATTACCTGCTTGCAAAAAAGGGGGCCCGGTTTCACTTGGCGCATCCCGTTTCCTTCAAGGTGACTGAGGGGGCTTTTGATCTGCATGACCTCGTCTTAAAGGGAACCGACGGCAGTGCTCGTTTGGATCTTCGAGGTCGTGAATCTGAGATTGAGGGGCGAGTCACGGGGGGGATGGATGTTTCCGTTGTGGAGTTTTTGACTCCCAGTATTTCGCAAGCAGCGGGGGTTGCAGAACTAGATTTCACTATCGGTGGAGCGCTCAAAGATCCTCTCATATTCGGGCGAGCGACGGTTGAGGGGGTGAGTGTCAGAGTGCCTGCCGTCGACTCCCCCTTTGAGAATATCAGTGGAACCTTCCAGCTTCGACAAAATTTGCTTACCGTTCAGAACCTCAAGGCGGATCTCGCGGGAGGGCGGGTCGATGCGGAAGGGACGGTGCAGCTTTTTGCTGATCGTTATCCTAAGGTCAGTTTGTTCGGGCGAATTGCGCAGACAAAACTCAAAATTGTCCCATTTGATTTTGTGACCCTCAAGGGAAAGTTGGAGGTTCAAGGAGATGAGCCGCCCTACAAAGTTAAGGGCGAGGTGGTCTCCGATTCTGCTCTTTCGACGATGAAAGTTCTTCAGAGTCAGAAAGTCGTTGGGCTCAAAGCCCTTCAGTATACTCCGCCGCCGAGTCTAAAGCGCGAGGGGAGTTATCCAAAATTCGTATTAGAAATTCAGGCCTCGGCTGATCGTGGGATCATGATTCGCAATGACCTTATTCAGGCAGAAGCAAAAGGGGCTGTCACGATTGTGAATACGCTTGAAACCCCCCGAATCATTGGGAAGGCAGAGTTGATTCAAGGCAAAATGGTGTTCAAGGATCGCATGTTTCAGATCGAATCGGCTTCTGCTATCTTTGATAATCCGATGGAGATTAACCCGATCCTCAGTTTATTAGCGCACACGGAGTTATCTCCCTACAAGATTCAACTTTACGTGTCTGGAAGGATGGATCCCCTGCCGAAAATTGAACTCACTTCTAATCCGGTGATGCCGGAATCGGAGATTATTTCCTTGCTTACGATGGGACTGACATCGGGCGAATCTAAACGCCTGAGTTCCGCAGATCGAAGTTTGATGGAACAAGGAGAGGCGGCTTCACTTTTGCTTCATTCTCTTGATTTCAATCGGGAGGTTCAAAGCAAGACGGGCTTTGAGATTCAGCTAAACGAGTCCGTTAATCCGCAGCAAGCCACGAGTGCTTTTAGACCGCAGTCTACAGAAGGTAGTGTGGCTCCAAAAGTCGTGATTAAAAAAAGCTTAACCAAGAATCTTGATGTTTCCGCAGGAAGTACGGTGGGGGTCGGTACGAGCGGACAAAAAGAGGTCAATGCAGAATATAAGGTTACGCCGGGGGTTTTCGTAATCGGAGTTTGGGACCAGTTTGAAACCAACGATGCGAACTCCAACGCATCCTTTGGATTTGATTTGAAGCTTCAAAAGAGGTTCAAGTAGTCTATGACGAGGAAGGCGTGGATTTCTTTTCTTCTGCTTCAAGTTTGCCTCGGGCTTTCGATGGTGTTTTCGTCATTTGCTGCGCCTCCTGATTCTGCAGATTCGCGGGAGGTCCGAGAATCTAAAGTCGAGATTGATCGCATTGAGTTCTTAGGGCTCAGCGTATTTGCTCAGAATGAAATTGAACCGGCTCTGCAAATATTTCCTGGCGAAAAACTCATATGGAGTAAGGTCGTGAGAACCGCGGAAAACCTACAAGCTCTTTTTCGAGCGCATGGTTATGAGCAGGTAGGAATTCAATCCAAGCTCACGCGAAAAAAAACAGAGACTGGGAAGTTTGAATCCGTCCTCGAATTCCAAATTGACGAGGGCCTGCCGACCCGAATTCGGCAGTTTAAGTTTGTCTTAGAGGGTTCAGCCGCCAAACTTAATGGTGATGATTTTCTTCGTTTTTGGGAGAAGATTCAGGTGGAGCTTGCGCAGCGTTTAAGACTCACAAGAGAGGCGATCTTTGATGAAGTCCGTATCAATGCCAATAAAAGATCGGTGCAGGATCTTCTCGCTTCAGAAGAGTTTGTAGGGGCGCGTGTCGAGGAAGTTGAAGTAAAAAGTTCGGTGCTTTCCGTGATGGAAAAAACGGGGAATCGCGCGGCGCGATGGGTTGATGTTGATATTCACGTGGATCTGGGCGACCGAGTGCGGTTCGGTTTTCGTGGAAATATTGCCTATACAGCTGTTCAGCTAACGGAGATCATCGAAGCTCAGCGCAAAGTCGGATTTGGGAGCGATTACATCGGCGCTATTCGCCTAAGGCTGGAGGAGGAATATCATACTGCGGGTTATGCCCATGTGAAAATTTCCCCCTATGTTTTTGAAAACCCCCAGTCCCAAGAACGGCATGTGACTTACGTGATCCAGGAGGGGAATCGCGTTAAGATTGAGTCACTCGACTTTGATGGAAATCTTGTTTTCTCAAAAGAAGCCCTTCGATCGATTTTTTGGGCCCGTGCCCAGAAGGCATCTGTTCTTTTAGATCACGATTATTACGTCGAACGTGACGTGCACGGTACAGCTGAACTCGTGATCGAGTGGATGAAATCCCAAGGTTATCTTGCTGCAAAATTGGTAACTATTACCGCGGTTTTCCCGCCTCAGAAGAGGGTCTCTTTGCAGGGGAGTAAAGTGAGACTCGTGGTGTATCTCTACGAGGGGGAACAGACTCGAGTGGAGCAAGTCCGGATTTCAGGGGTTTCTCGTTTCTTGGGCGAAGAGGTTCATCAAATGCTGAAACTTCGCGTGGGCGCGCCTTTGAACCTCTATGCCCTGAGTGATGGCTTGGAAATTCTTAAGACGAAATATCGAGCCTTGGGGTTCTTGGGGGTTCAGATTCTCAACGAAGGAACGGATTACCTCGTTTTGTATTCTGAAGATAATCGAGGCGCCACGATCGCGCTTGAAGTTTCTGAAGGTCCCCAATTTCACGTGGGACGAATTGAGATCGAGGGTCTGAGTCTTACTCATCAGGATGTCGTGCACCATGAAATTGGTTTTAAAGAGGGTGATGTTCTTTCGGACGCCCTCCTTCGAGAGACAGAGGCTCGATTAAAGCGCTTGGGGATATTTTCAGTTGTGAGTGTTCGGGCCTTAGAGGATGTCTCAAACAAAGACCGCAAGACGGTGTTGATTTCACTTCAAGAAGGAACCCCTGGGATTATCGCAGGCGGACCTGGGTTGCGAAGCGATCTGGGGTTACGTCTCTTTGGTCAAGTGGGATACACCAATCTATGGGGGCGAAATCATTCTTTGCTTCTGAATGCGCGCGTGAATCAGCGTTTCGAGAAAAACATTTTTCCAGAATACCAAGCTCAACTCGCTTATCTTTGGCCGTGGTTTGCTTTCCCGGAGTTGCTCTTTCGCCCTACGCTCACTCTCAGTAAGGATCATTTTAGGACTTTTGATAGTTTAAGCACCGCATTGGCGCTGACGTTGGAGAGAAATATTGTTCGAAAACCCAATCTGACGGGTGTGTTCACTTACAGTCTTGAGCGAATCAAGCAATTCAATGCCCGAACTCCAGTTCCGGCTCTTGACGAGCGAGATATGACGATTGGATCAGTGATGCCTTCGTTGAGACTCGATATGCGGGATGATCCTTTGAGTCCGAGTTCGGGGCTCTACTCTGTTTTTACGACTGAGCTTTCGGCCCCTTGGCTCTATTCTCATGGGGAATCCTATCCTATTGGTTTTTGGAGGATTCAATCTCGCAACGATTATTTCGTGCCTGTATCAAAAACCGTGACTTGGTTTTTTTCTTTTCGCTTTGGCTGGGCCCGAAACAACGAAGCTCTCGTTATTGATCCCACTACGGGCGGGTATGATCCCAAAAGCGGGACCATCCCCGTGGCTAAGCAGTTTGCCCTTGGAGGGATTGGAAGCCTTCGGGGCTTCGCTGAGCAAGAGATCAATACTTCGGATAAATTCATTGTAGGAACAACATCTTATGTGAATTATCGCACTCAGCTCGAGGTTCCTTTTTCCGGCTCCGTTCGCTTCGGTCCTTTTGTGGATGCAGGGAATATATATGTTGACAGGATTCTTCTCGGCCAGTTGCGTTACAGTACGGGATTCGGGTTTCACTATCAGACTCCCGTCGGACCTGTGAATGCGGAATGGGGCTTCAAGGTCCATCCACAGCTGGGGGAAGATGCTTATCGATTTCACTTTTCTATTGGCGTTATCTAGTTGGGGATATTTAAGGAAAAAAGCGGTTGACTTCAGTTTGTGGCTCCTGTAATTCCAACAGCCTATGTTACAACGAAAGACTTATCAGGCGAAGATGTCCGGCCCTCATTTCTTTGAGACGAAAGGGCCCAATGCACCCAAATGGTTTTTGGTCGATGCCAAGGACCAAGTGGTCGGAAGATTAGCAACCGTTTTGGCGCGTGTTCTAATTGGAAAACACAAAACTACATTTACGCGTCACGCGGATACTGGCGATTTTGTCGTCGTGGTTAACGCTGACAAGGTGGTTTTCACCCGTAATAAGTGGGACGGAAAGCTCTATCGCGATCATAGCGGATACATCAGCGGCCTTAAGACTAAGACCGCAAAAGAGATGCTCCTTCGCCATCCGGAAGAGATTCTACGTCGCGCTGTTTGGGGAATGACGAACAAGACGAACTTAGCTCGTCATCAAATGAAGAAACTCAAAATTTATGCTGGCGCTGAGCATCCTCATAAATCTCAAGAGCCCCAGGTTCTTCCGCTTGCGGCGACTCGCCACACAGTTGTGGGAGCAGCCCCGAAGTCAAAGAAGGCCCCTAAGAAGGCTGCAAAGCCAGCCGCTAAATAATTTCTAAGATCGATTTATTAAGGAGAGTTTGATGGAGAAGCAGATCCACAGAGTAGGAAAAAGAAAAAACGCTATCGCTCGTGTCTATCTTCGCCCGCGTGCGGCTGAAACAGGTGTGATTCGCGTTAATGATCGTTCGTTTGAGGCTTACTTCACACGTCCGACTTCGCGTATGTTGATCATGCAGCCCCTCGAGCTGACCTCCACCGTGGGTCGTTTTGATATTCTTGTTAATGTTCAAGGCGGCGGACCTTCAGGTCAAGCCGGGGCTGTGAAGCACGGAATTTCGCGTGCTCTTTTGACCGTTGACCCTACGTATCGGCCAATACTGAAGAAGGCCGGCTTTCTCACTCGCGATGCCCGCGAAGTTGAGCGTAAAAAGTACGGGCTTGCAGGCGCCCGACGACGCTTCCAATACTCGAAGCGCTAATATTTCGTGACGTGTCCTGGGGTGCCCGTACTCCAGTACACGTCACGCAGCTTTTTGCAGGTTTGCTTCAGATTCATACGCGAGCATCATGCACTCTAGGGTGCGTCCATACTCGTGCGCTGCCCTGATCCGTTCGACTTTGAGTAGGTCGTGGTTGACCATGGGTGCGTGGAGATGTTGCTTTGCTCGCAAAATGTATCGCTGCATGGTTTCAGGCCTGGAGGACTCTCCTGCCGGGGTCTGGGTCGAATACGCTAAGATAAGGTCGGCAGCGGTATTTTCTTCTTCCTGTAGCTTGGCGTCCTCAGTTGCTGAGGGCGAAAGATAGGGTAGATCGTGGATTCTAGGTTCCAAGTAGGCGATTTTGGCTTCGTGCCAGAGTGCGTAGGCCAAGTGCTTTGCTACGCGAGCCCAGCGCTCGGCGGAGAGTCTGTCGCCCTTCTCTTGGGCAGCAAATGCTCGGCGGTAGAAAAAAGGAACTTCGTCCGGATTGACGCCCGCAATGGGGTTTCGCTCCCAATGATAGGTCACACCTGATTCAATGACGCAGTTGTATGCCTTGTTAAGCTCTTTTTCTGACGTTTCAGGCCCATTTTGGGAGAAGCCACGGGGGAATAAAGGGGTCGGCATAGATCACCTCACGGGTTTTGGGTTGAAATTGTATACAGAGGTTGCAAGGCGAGTACCGGGGCGTTAAAATTTGGGTACATGGTATGGACCAGCTATAAAGAAAAAATCAGGCGGCTTTCTCAGCGAATTGTTGAGGCCCAGCGGCCCATACGAATCCTTGACGCGATCAAGTGGGATCCTTCAATAGAGAAAGAGCTTCGGCGCACCCACTTCAAGCATATGCCAAAGGTCGATGCGGAGTATTATCAAACGGTACCACTGGGGTTTGATCCCGCTCAAAAGACGGCCGACCTTGAAGATATCATTCGAGACATTGATGCGACTTTGGGAGTTGAAGATGAGCTGGGTCAGCTTCTGAAGGCTTCTGCGGAACAGTATCGCGACGTCATCCAGATGTTGCTCGCCCGCGGAACGAAACAGTTTTGGGAATGGAGTCGTAAGCTTTATGGCTCTCCTAAAGATACTTTTTTTGATGACAGCAATAAGATTGTCGATTTGGGGCGACTTCTCTATAAAATTTTGAATGGGCTAAAAATGGAGGATCTCGGAGCTGATTATCCCCGGACGCTTTCGGCTCAAGAAACGGTGGACCTCCTCAATAAGAGATTTTACCATTATTTTACGGACCATCCGGTTGAGGCAAAAATTTCGGATGGAATCCTGGCAGACGCCGCCGCCGGGGGTGACGTCGTTAAGATTAAAGAGGGTGCGACTTTTTCTACCCGGGACGTTGATATTTTGGAAGTGCATGAAGGTTGGGTTCATGTCGGAACGACGCAAAACGGGAATAATCAGCACGTGGCCAAATGGTTATCTAAAGGGCCTCCACGAGTTTCGTCGACGCAAGAGGGTTTGGCCGTTATTATGGAAATTTTTACTTTTCGGACCTATCCGAAGAGAGCCCGGCACATCAACGATCGAATTTTATCGATCGATAAAGCCGAAGATGGTGCGAATATTCTTGAGGTGATCGAGTTTTTTAGGACCGAAGGTTATACCGAAGACGAGTGTGTCGCAAATGCGATGAGGGTTTTTCGAGGGGGAATGCCTGACGGGGGGGCTCCCTTTACGAAGGATATCTCCTACTGTCGGGGCTTTATTGAGAATTATAATTTTATGCGCTCGGCGATTCGAGCGGGACGGCCGCAGTTGATTCCTTTTCTTTTTGCGGGAAAACTGTATGTTGATGATGTGCCCCTCTTGTATCAAAAGTATAAAGAAGGGATAATTGACCCTCCGCAATATCTTCCCCCGCAGTTTAGGGACATGAACGGTGTTGCGGTGTGGATGACTTTTTCAAGTTTTTTGAACATGGTAGATTTAAAGAAGATCCAGGAGCATTATAATAAACTGTTCCGGGATCATTTGTGAAAACCAAAGGGATAACAGAGGAGCGAGAGGCTATATGACGAAATTCTCAAAACAGATTTGGATTCTTGGTGTGGGTTTTGTTTTTGCGTGTCCGGGAGCTTGGGCCGTTGATTTGGCTACGGTCAATGGAAAGGTGATTACGGACAAAGATCTCAAGTCCGCGCTTTCCGGCGTATCAGAAGGACAGAGAGAGAATTTATTAAAAGACGCGAGTTCCCGTCGTCAAATCCTCACAAGCATGATTGATCAGGAGTTGCTGGTTCAAGAAGCTGAAAAAGATAAGATGGATCAGGATGCGGAATATAAAGAGGCGCTTAACTCTTTTCGTAAACAGTATCTCACTGGGAAAGTTTTGAATAAGAAGTTGGCTGCAAAAATTTCAGATAGCACCGTGAAGAAGTACTATGAGAATCACAAGTCGCGCTTCAGCACCGATGAGGTGCATGCGCAGCACATCCTGGTATCAGACGAGGCTGTGGCGCGAGATTTGTTGAAGAAAGCCAAGGAACCTAATGCTGATTTCCAAGTGTTAGCGGAGAAGAATTCTAAGGATCCATCGGCTAAAAATAACCGCGGGGATCTGGGGTTTTTCGGACGCGATCGCATGGTGCCTGAGTTCACCGAAGCGGCTTTTTCAGGAAAAGCGGGCGATATTGTAGGCCCGGTGAAGACCTCTTTTGGGTATCACATCATCAAGGTGATTGAGTTAAAACCAGGTAAGGCGCTACCCTTTAGCGATGTTGAAGCCCGTGTGCGCATGGAGCTTCGCAATGAGCTCATTCAAGAGATGGTTGGGAAGCTTAAGCAGCAGGCAAAGGTCAATGTGGATGATAAGGCGGTTGATAAGCTCTAGTCGTCACCGAGGTTCCTTCATGCCGCTTAATGCGGTGGAACTCTTTGCAGGGACGCGTCCGGGCTGTTTCATGAGCGTGGCAATCGCGTCAGGACAACGCGCATCGAGAAGGGCGCGGATGAGCCGTTGATTACTCCGTGGCTGATTGTTGAAGAACTCTTCGCCAGTATTAGTGACGAGCGTGATTCCTTTGTTTTGTTTAGAGAGTTTATTGCGAAGCTCCTGAATTGCTTTGGTAAAATACTTCGAACTCGTAAGCATTCAGTAAACCCGCGTTAGGTTTTTCTGATGATTCCGAAATAAGAGCTGAACACACCAAAGAGTCCGCGATAATGTTTCTGTAGCGCATGTGCTACTCATCCTCGCCGAGCAATCATACTAACCAAAGCATCTTGCTTCAGATCGAGGTGAATAAGCTTCGAGCCGAGGTGGGGTAC
>JBBCAV010000091.1:0-2554 GCA_051382305.1 Bdellovibrionota bacterium FG-2 | reverse complement strand
GTACCCAGGGCGTATTTACGGTCCGGTTTGAGCTAAAAACCGTGCTAAGCTGCTGCGCCCTGCTCGGCGGCAGCCTTCGCTCGGGCCGCCTTTTTCTGCTCCCAGAGCCAGCGCACATAACCCAATGGACTTAGGACTTCACCGCCCGCGTTATTGGTGTCCACCAGGTAGCGGTAGTATACGGCCGGATCTAGCGCAACAAGCTTGCAGGTCTCGATGACCGTATAGTGGTCGGCCGCCACGTCTGCCCCATTGATGGTCTTGGAGCCGTTAAAATTCTTGCGCCCGAGAACTCCGTGACGAAGCGCTCTCTCGGCGTGATTATTTGAGAGCGGCACCCGAATATCGCTCAGGAAAACCGTAAATTCTTTCCAGTGACCGAGTAAATAGCCGATGGCCTTGGTCATTTCGTTTTCCGATAAAAGGTATTTTGCTTCTTTTTTCTCAAGCCACGCCTTGATCATATCAGCCAGAACCTGCGACTTCTCCGCGCGAAGGATCTTGAGCTTGTCAAAACTCCGGCCCGCCTCGCGCTCGACCGCAAAAAGTTCATCAATGAGAAGCAGGATCTCCGCGCAGTCCTCTGGATAGGTTTTCAGAATGTCATAAAAGTTTCGTCTGGCATGCGCCCAGCAATAACAAAGCACGCACTTCGTCTCGTTTTTGACCCGGTTATAGCCAGAAAATTCATCACTGACCACGGGGCCAGAGTAGCCTTTGAGCATCTCGACGATGATCTTACCCGAGCGCGAGGGCTCAAAACGGTAGTAGGCTCCTGCCATATTGCAAATGGTCCAAAGATAGCCATCACTATCGTGGTCATTGAGAATCGGCCACGGCGTCTCATCCGCATGCACCGCCAGAGGAACACTGAAAATATCTTGCCGAATTTTCTCCATGACTTGCGCCCGTCTGGCGTGGCTTGAGAGCGCATCGGTCAATCCGTAAAGGGTCTTGGACGTAATGCCGTAAAGCCCTTTTTGCACCATTTGCTCTACCTGCCGATTGAGCGGAGTGTGATGCTGAAACTTGTCGCAGGTTACGGCAATGGCAAAATCCACGCTGTATTCACAGCCAGGCAGCAGCTTGCTCGGGCCCTTGGCCGTAACAATGACCTCTTTGTCCGTGCCAACCGAGGGCAGGAAAAGATACTTCTTCCGGCGGTGGATGGTCTTCTTGTAGACGCGCTCAATCACTGTGATTTCGGTAGCTTCGTCGTAAAGACCGGGCATTTCTTTCCAGTCACTCGTTTTTGAATTCTTATTCCCGCGCGTCATCGCTTCGTCTTTTAACTCTGCAGCCCCCATCGCGTAAAGCGAGATATCGGCTGCAATGTCCCGATCCTTGGCTTTTTTATCAGCCGTTGGTTCATCGGACGGATTGAGAAGGTCCCCGTGGGCTAAAAGATCCTCATTCCGCTTGGGACGGAAATTTTTAGTGAGGGTCTCAGTTCCATGGCTAAACAACTTTGTTTGAAGCTTGGTGAGAGTGTCCAGATAGCCAAGCTTGACCTGCTCAAGACTTTTGACCTGGGCCTTTTTCAATTCTGAAATTTCTTTGATCAACCGGAGGTTTTCGACAACAGAAATCTTTGCAAATTCTCGGAGAATATCGGGGCGGGATTCTGTATCGAGAAAATTTAGATTCATTGTGTTTCTTAGTCATCGCATGTTTTTTTACGACGTCAAGCAAACTCGGTGGAATTACGTTTTGCTTTTGCGGCCGCATAAATCACGCGAAGATTGGCACCATCCAAGATCCTTTCAAGCTCCCCAATTTCGATTTCGCGAGCCTCAAAAAAATCCGTGACGAGCATGAACATTCCACGATCCAAACGCTTGACGATCAATACGAGTCCAGTGCCATCGAAAATCAGGATCTTGGCGCGCCTGCGGTTTTTCCCAAGAAAAAGAAACAGACTTCCCTCAAACAGGTTTTCCTTCATCCCCTCGGTCACCCAGGCCTGTAGCTTGGAAAAACCCGCACGCATGTCGATGGGTTCCCGATAGACAAAAACGCGATGCTCGGGATGAAACCTGAGTTTCATAATCCAAGCCCAAGCTTCGCCGCAATTTGCAAAGCTGTAGAAACGTCGAGTCCCTCGAAGCGGATCCCAGTCAGGGCTACAACTGTGATAGTTGGAACATCCCCCCGACATTGCCGTTCGGGCTCCTTCTTGGTAACTACTGTGGTCGGCTTGGATCTTCGCTCGATACCTTTGTTTGGAACCACTTTCATGGGCAGGAAAGTTTGCGATTTGATTAAGACCGATTTCCAGCTGTAGATCGTAGCAATTGGAACTCCCGTTTGCGCGGCAATGGCAGCACTTGATAACTCCAACTCGAATAGTTGGAATATCCGATCCTTGATGCTCTTGGGCCAAGTGCGCCTGCTAGAGGGGACTTCTCGCAAATATTGCGCACAGAGTTGGCGGACTTCTTCGGCGATCACGGATGGGTCTTGAGTTTTCATTTTCCTGCCTCCAAAAGTATGGACGCGGGAAGATTAGCAGATCAGATCATGTTTGGGGCCACCGTGGATACGCCCTGGCTAC
>JBBCAV010000090.1:0-4480 GCA_051382305.1 Bdellovibrionota bacterium FG-2 | reverse complement strand
ATTGCAGACCCACAATACCACTTCTACGGAATTTTTATAAATCCCCGCGTTTCCGATCCCAGCGGGCTCTCAGTTATTCGATCCGCTTTACACCACCGGCCCGCTTCACCCGTTGTTCTGCTTTTGGACGAGGGTCAAGAGAATGCTTATCTCCCTTCAGACAAAAATGTTAACGAAGATCTCTTTCTTCCCATTCGGGCTGAGGATTTTTTATCGGGTTCGAAATCATTTTTTGACGTCTTTGTTCGTATCAATTCTGGGCGATATATCAAACTTCTCCAGGCAGGCGACGTTTTCGAACCCCTCAGGCTCGAAAACTATTTACGCAAGGGCGTGACGCATTTTTACATTCAAAAAGCTCTTCAAGAGGAGTACCTGAAATATTGCGACCATCTCGCCTCCAATCTCGCAAAACGGACCGATCTGAGTGTCGAAATCACAGCCGCCCAAGTCCTCAATGCCGGCGAAGAAACGATGGGCTTCTTAAAGAACCAAGGACTTTCGGACGCCAACATTCACTACGCCACCAAGTTCGTCTCGAATGTGCGGCTTATCGTCAATGATCTTAAGGCGGAAAAAGAGACCTTCTTAAAGGGCTTTCTTTCAAACCTCGCGGCCTATGATCATGGAGTCAGCACCTCAATGATTGCGGGGATACTCTGTAACTCACTTGAAATTCAAATGGAGCGTCCGGCTGCCATTGTAGGTGTCGCCGCGCTTTTCCACGATATCGGCCTCTATCAACTCCCCCAAGAACTTTAGGACGAGGATGAGTCCAAAATGAGCAAGGAACAGAAGCAAAGTAAACGGATCTTCCCCTGAGCTTTTAGCCGCTTTGGAGCGAGAGGTGTTTCCAGGATTTTCCAAGCAAATCATTTACGCTTTCAGAAGCACCTTTTTACCCAGTACGGGCAAAACGTCATAACATAACGCAACGTGCAAACGAGCTTCGCATTATCAAATTGTCCTCCCTTACAGATTGCGCTACAAATTGGTTTTTGCGTAAAACGCGGAGGGAATTGCCATGGGAACTACCAAAGGAACTACAATGATTCGAGATTATATCGACGGTAAATGGGTCACATCAACCACCAAGACATTTGTGCCAGTGATCAACCCAGCCACAAAACAAGCATTGGGCGCAAGCCCGCTTGGCACATCCGAAGATGTGAATCGCGCCGTGGCTTCGGCCCATAAGGCGTTTCATGAATGGAAACAAACTCCCGTTTCTGATCGCATTCAATTCTTGTTCAAAATGAAGAATCTCATGGATGCCAACGTCGAAGAACTTGCCCGCGCCGTGACCCGTGAGCACGGAAAAACGCTGGTCGAAGCCCGCGGCAGCGTCAAGCGCGCCATTCAAATGGTCGAGACGGCGACCGGGATGCCCACTTTCCAGATGGGCGAGTTTCTCGAAGACATCGCCCGCGGAATCGACTGCAATACGATGCTAAAACCTATGGGCGTATTCGCAGGAATTGCACCTTTTAATTTTCCAATTATGGTTCCTTTTTGGTTTTGGCCTTTTGCCATTGCCTCGGGAAATACGTTCGTATTGAAACCCAGCGAACGCGTCCCTCTGACTTTTCAGCTTGTTTTTGATCTCATCGAAAAAACCGGTCTGCCAAAAGGCGTCATGAACCTTGTTCACGGCGGCAAAGACGTCGTCACCGCACTTTGCACCCATCCGGATGTCAAAGGCCTTTGCTTCGTCGGCTCTTCACCCGTCGCCAAATACATCTACACGACAGGAGCGGCTCATGGAAAACGCGTTCAAGCTCTAGGCGGCGCGAAGAATTTCATGGTCGTACTGCCTGATGCCGTCATGGATAAAGCTGTCAGCACCGCATTGGAATCCGTTATCGGCTGCGCAGGCGAGCGTTGCCTCGCGGGTTCGGTCATCGTTTGTGTCGGTGACGAAACCTATCGCGATGTCGAAGCGCGGATGATTCGCTCCGCTGCCGACGTCACAGTGGGTGACGGACTTGATCCAAATGTGCAGATGGGTCCCGTGATTTCTCAAGAAGCTAAAGATCGCATCAAGAGTCTTATTCAATCGGCTCAAGATGAAGGCGCCAAGATTTTGGTCGATGGACGCAAAGATGTCGATCAGATGCCCGGCTACTTCCTAAAGCCTTCTGTGATCGGTAATGTCACTGAAAACATGCGTGTGGCTAAAGAGGAAATCTTTGGCCCAGTGGTCCTCCTCGCAAAAGTCAAAACTTTTTACGAAGCCATTGCCTGGATGAATCGCTGCAACTTTGCCAATACCACGACCTTGTTCACCCAGAGCGGACCTGCCACGCGTAAATTCTGTAACGAAGCAGACCCGAGCATGATCGGAATCAATATCGGCGTTCCAGCCCCCATGTCTTACTTCAGCTTCGGTGGGATGAAAGATTCGTTTTATGGCGACATCAAAGCCCATGGAGCAGCCTCTGTGGACTTCTTTACGGATAAGAAAATCATTACCACGCGTTGGATGGCCGAGTCTTCGGTTTGGTGAGATCCCTCTAACGTTTAGAAATCAGGAGAAAATATAATGACTAAGAAAATGAGAACAAACGAAGAATTAATCGCATTTCGTAAAAAGCACTTTCTGCCAACCGCCTACCTTTATCACAAGGATCCGATTCATCTGGTGAAGGCTCAAGGCCAGTACGTCTATGACACCGAAGACAAACGCTACTTGGATGCCATCGGCGGAATCGTCTGTATTTCGGCAGGACATAATCATCCTAAAATCAAAAAGGGTATGATGGAGATGCTGGAGCGCGACCAAATCCAGCACACCAGCCTCCTTTATTTAAGTGAACCTGCTGTGGATGCAGCTGAAAAGCTTTTGAAAGAAAGCCCTGCGGGGCTGGATCGTGTTTCGTTTACGAACTCAGGTTCTGAAGCTAACGAACTCGCGTTCATGGCAGCACGCAATGCCACGGGCGAAACGATGGTGATCAACCTTCGTCACTCCTACCACGGTGGGACCTCGGGAACGCTCGCTCACTGCGGACATCACACCTGGCGATTCAAAGCTCAGCCTGTCACGCAAGCGACATCGGCAATGGAACCCAACTGTTATCGTTGTCCGTTCGGTAAAGAGCGCAGCAGTTGCGCCCTTGAGTGCGCCAAGAACGTCGAGACCACGATTCAAACCACCACCCACGGCAAGATCGCGGCTTTTATCGCGGAACCTGTGATGGGCGTAGGAGGATTTATCTCCCCTCCTGCCGAGTATTTCCATGAAGTGGCGAAGATCGTTCATAACTATGGCGGCAAATACATCAGTGACGAAGTTCAAACAGGAGCCGGTCGCTGCGGCGGCAGATTTTTGCTCACCACAGAACTTGGTATTGATGCTGACATGGTCACGATGGCCAAGGGCTTTGGAAACGGCGCTGCAATTGGCGCAACGTTAATGAAAACTGAAGTTGCAGAGAAGATGGCAGGCAAATTGTATTTCAATACCTTTGCTGCTGATCCTTACCAGGTTCTTCAGGCTAAGCTCACGATGGATATCATCGAAGAGGAAGGACTGGTCGAGAACGCTAAAGTGATGGGGGACCTTCTCAAAGACGGCCTCACGCAAATGATGAAGAAGTATCCGCTCATTGGTGATGTTCGCGGCAGAGGCCTTCTTTTGGGTGTTGAACTTGTGAAGGACCCGAAAACCAAGGCGTATGCATCTGAAGAATGTGTTCAGTTCATGGATCTTTGCAAAGAAGGCGGCTTGCTCTTGGGCAAGGGCGGTCTCATGGGAAATGTCGTTCGCATTGCGCCTCCCATCTCGATCACGAAGGATCAAGTTGGTTTCATGCTTGAAACGATGGACCGGGCTTTTTCGACGATTGAAAAGACTCGCACAAGATAGTTACCTTATATTTAAAGGAGGGGACACGCATGTCGTCCAAACAGGTCTCAGCGCAAGCTGAGGATAATTCTGTTTTTTGTGAATTTGTAAAACCCTTGAATTCTCATACGGCGCAAGTTGAAGCGGCTCGCTGCTACTACTGTTATGATGCGCCTTGCGTTCGTGCGTGTCCCACCCAGATCAATATTCCTTCTTTTATCAAGCGCATTTCCCAGGGCAACATCCGAGGGGCGGCTACCGAGATTCTCGACGCCAACATCATGGGCGGAACTTGCGCGCGCGTTTGTCCCGTAGAGATTCTCTGCCAAGCCTCTTGCGTGAGAACGAAGGCTGATGACAGCGCAGTCGAAATTGGTCTTTTGCAGCGTTATGCGACGGATGAATTTTTTAACACAGGCGAGCAACCTTTCAAACGAACTTCCTCTCTTGGTAGCAAAGTAGCAGTTGTCGGCGCCGGTCCTGCGGGACTTTCTTGTGCGCATCGCTTAGCGACGCTTGGTTATGATGTGGAGATCTTCGAATCTCGCGCAAAATCAGGCGGCCTCAACGAATACGGACTTGCTCCTTACAAAGTCACGATCGAGAGCGTTCAAAAGGAAGTCGATTTTATTT
>JBBCAV010000089.1:0-46769 GCA_051382305.1 Bdellovibrionota bacterium FG-2 | reverse complement strand
ATTCCACCGCTCCAACAGTTTCCTTCATACCCTTCCTCCTCGTAGGTAAAGGTAATCAGAATAATCGGCTCATGTTACGCACTTTTTAAAAAAGGACACGTTACATCTGTGTCGTGGTGAAAGTTTGTGCGGATGGGAACTTTATTTCGACAGCGTTGACCACGACTCGGCCCAAAGAGGGACGCATTATTTATAAGAAAGGGACTTGATTATGTACATTTATTACGATGACAAGACTGACTACCTTGAAGTGCTGGAAAAAAAAGGTCCCAATTATGCCGTCCCTTTGTCTGGTTCGAAGAAGGCGGGAATTTTTAAAATTTGTTCTGAAAAAACCAGGAAAGTAGTCGGTTACAGTGTGGAAGGGGCATCAGAACGATTGAGTGAACTAGATATGTTCGACCCTTACGTGAAATTGTCGGTCATGATCAAAATCTCGAGGTTGAAGCATCACTTCACGCAGCAGCAGCTGGCAGAAAAAATCGGGATTGGTCTTTTGCCATATCAGCGGCTGGAGTCGGGTGAAAATAATCCGACTTTAAAGACCCTGCTCAGGGTTAGAGAAGTCTTGGAAGATATTGATTTGGCATTGGTGGCCTGAATGAGTCAATTGTACGGAGGCAGCGGCTTGTTTGTGACGCGATTTGGGTTGCGGATAGCCCTTCGATGGCATATTTTTGGTGGAGGAACACAGGGTCTAAATAGAGTGGCTGGTAAAGAAAGACATCCAACTGTACGCGTCGTTATTGCGAAGAGTATGGTTTGATCGGTCTGATTTTTTTCCGTTGCGTCAAAGGATCTTTGAACAAAGAAGGAGAAAAAGCTTTGAGCAAAAATGAAGTCGTGACGAAGCTGAAGGAGCCAATCAAGTGAATCCTTCAATGTTTTTCTCCCAGGTCGTACAAACGGAAATGCCCTATGAAGGCCATGTCTTTAAATCCCCATTTTTCATTCGGGATGCCAACGTGATCGGGGCTTTTTTCCTGTGTGACTATGACCAGGCAAAAGTTTTATGTGCCCCGCATCGACCCCTAAAACTGCCTTTTGGCAAAGCGCTTTTTGCTGTCAATTGTATTGAATATAAGGACACGGATATTGGTCCTTACAATGAAGTGGCGTTATCCGTGCTCGTGCAGCCCCTGCGATCGCTCGTGAGAGCGAAGTTTCATGCCCACATCATTCACTTGCCTGTGAGCACAGAGCTGTCAGTGGCGGGCGGCAAGGGACTGCTTCATTATCCCAAATTCTTAGCGGATATTACGTTTCGAGATACGGGAACTCATCGCATTTGCACGCTCAGAGACAAGGCCACTTTGGATCTCATCTTAGAACTGGAGTGCCCTAAGTTGAAAAAGAAGAAGAGGCGCCTCGGTTTGTGGAAACGCCAATTAAGCGTGGACACCTACGTCGCAGGCCAGGTTCTGAGCAATGCCACGTTCAAAATGCATTTGCTGGTCGCCGCTCAATCCTTTTTGTGGCCGCGCGTGGGGCTGCGTTTTGGGAAGCATGGGGTAGCGGAACAGCTCAAGACTCTTAGAATTGGGCAACAGGCGGGGTATGTGAATGTACCACGCTGCGAAGGCATGCTGGTCAAAAACGCGAATTGAGTGTAACTTTTCTAGTATGCCGAATAAGCCAAAGAAAGTTGCGATTATTGGTGGAGGAGTTTCGGGCCTGGCCAGCGCCTACTACGTGAACAAAGCTCACTCCATTAAGCTTTTTGAAAAAAGTGATCGTCTCGGGGGCAATGCGTTTTCCATTGATACCGAAGAGGTCAAAGGGGTCGATATCGCGGTCGCCGCCTTTGGCAAAGAAGGGTACGGCCACTTCTTTGCGCTGCTCGATGAATTAGGGGTGGCAACAGATTTTTGCGCCAATACTTTCATGAGCATGCACGATATCAACACCCAGGATGGCATCTACCTTACTCCCACTTTGCGGGGGGGGATTGCCCAGAATTTTTCGCTTCTCAAATTGGATCATCTTAAGAGCGTTTACGGGTTTTTTAAGGGCATCAAGGTCCTTCATGCATTATTGGACAAGGGGCTTTTGACGGGGATGACGCTCGGGGAGGCTTTAAAGTTGGCGCCTCCGTTTGACAAGAACGCCACTCTTTTCTTGATCTGTGCCCTGTGCCTTTTGTCGTCGATGTCGGCGGCTGAAGTTCTAAAAACTCCTGCCAGTTTTTTTCTGGGTAAACTCAAGGTTCACAATGATATTGTTTCCCCGAAAAGTTTATTCTCGGTGGTCGCCGCGAAACGGGGGACCCGTACTTACGTCGAGGCGATGCGTAAAACATTTCACGACAAGATCGTCCTCAATGCTCGCATTAAGTTGATAAAGAGGAGCGAGCAGGCGGTGACCGTTCTGTTGGACGACGGCAGTGAGGAGCGGTTTGATTCGGTCATTTTTGCTTGCAACGCCGATCAGGCGCTGGCTTTGCTCGAAACCCCCACCCCTTTGGAGCGGGAGCTTTTGGGGGTCTGGCAGTACAAAGAGGGTCAAGTCATTGTACATCGTGATCACTCCAGTTTTCCAGCCCGCGAATTGATTCAAGCTTATACTTATCTTTACACGCGCGATGGCGAGGGGCAGATTAATACCTCAGTCAACGGTGCCCTTCGCTTTGAGCACCAGGTGCCTGATGAGAGTGATTTGATTAGCACTCAACATCCCAATTTTCCCATTCGCAGTGATCTTATTGAGTTTCAAACGGTGCTGCGAACGCCAAAATTTAGTTTTGAGTCCGTGGCGGCCATAGAGCGGATGCCGAGCTTAAATGGGATTTTGAATTCTTATTATTGCGGAAGCCATTTTGGGTATGGATTACATAACGACGCGGTCTTTTCGGCCATGAAAGTGGCTAATCTGCTCGGAGTGCAAACGCCGGAGCGGAAAGACACTTCACTTAAGATATCGCTCAAGGGTCTGTTTAACCTTGCCGGTAAGTTGCGGGGGTGACGTGAGCGAATCCAGATTTGTGGGTGTGACAGGGGCCGCAGGAGGAATTGGGCGAGAATTGGTTAAGCAGTTCTTCGCGCAAGGTCTGCCGGTCGTGGGCTTGGATGTTGATCAGGCGGGCCTTAGTTCGTTAGAAAAAGAATGCACCGGCCTGTTTAGTGGAGTGAGGTGTGATCTTGCTGACAAGTCTGACCTCAACCAAGTTTTGAAGGGGCTGCGGGAGGCGCGCGGCGTGCCTTGTGTATGGATCAATAACGCCGGGGTGGCGCCCATCAAGGGCATGGCTGAAACGACTGATGAAGAGTTTGAGCAAACTCTGCAGGTCAATTTTTTTGCGATGCTCACCTGTGTGCGCTTTTGGTTGGAGCCCATGGAGTCCACGGGGGGCGGAAGTATCGTGAATATCGGCTCAGTTGCTGGCCATATTTCCTCACCGGGTCTGACGGCCTATGTCTCGAGCAAATTTGCCGTGACCGGTTTTACCGAATCATTGCAGGCGGAGTTGGAGATCAGAAAATCCCCCGTGAAGCTCGTGTTGGTGTCTCCTGGTTTCGTGGAAACTCAGATTATGCGGGTGGGGAAGGAAAATGGCTTTCCAAAAGAATTACTTTTTTTGACCACCAAAGCTGATGATTGTGCCCGGCGTATTGTCGCAGGAATTGCCGCGGGCGAGCAGGCGATTTTTCCGACCGCCAATGGCAAAGCCTTGTTGGCGATGCAACGGCTCTCGCCTCGATTGGCCCGGGGTTTTTCTAGGTTGGTGGTGGGCAGCAAGATTGATTTACGGAAGAAATCTTAGGCGGAATTCATGAAACGGCTCCTCCTCATTGTTCCACCCCTGACTCAACTCAATACGACTTACCCTTCGATCGCTTTTTTGGCGGGGTTTCTCAAGAAAACTAAGGCGAGTGGAAACCTTATCATAGCCGATTTGAACGTCACTCAAGCGGATCTGTCGCTTGAACTTGCGCTTAGACTTTTTTCACGAGACGGGTTGGCGCGAGTGCGAGAAGGCGTTGAGGTCTCCAAAAAACGTTCGCCCGCGCTTGATTTTTTTCTCACTCAGTTCCTGGCCTATCAAGACTGCGTGGAGCCTGTAATCGCGTTTCTGCAGGGGCGCGATCCGACGCTGGCGCTTAGGATTGTCGGCCGGCAGTATCTGCCTGAGGGCCCGCGATTTGAACAGTTGCGAGACGAGGCGCCCGCGGCAAATGAAGGCACTCAAGATCACGCGAAGCACCTGGCCAGTCTTTTCATCGATGACCTGGTGGATGTGATTCGTGAAGGCGCAGATCCTCGGTTTGGCTTTTCTCGTTACGCAGAGAAACTGGCTGCAAGTCAGACTTCTTTTGATCCTCTTTTCAACGCGCTTGAGGTTGGCGCACGCGCTCCCACTTTGGTTGAGCAAATGATGACCGCGATTGCCCGTGGGACTTTTGATCGCCATCGTCCCGATTTGATCGGAATTAGCGTTCCTTTCCCGGGCAATGTTTACGGCGCTTTTTGGATCGCTCGTGAGGCCAAACAGTGGGGCTCTCCCCTCGTGATTCTTGGCGGTGGCTACGTCAATACCGAGTTGCGCGAGTTGAGTGATCCGCGAGTTTTTGATTTCGTCGATTATGTGACGCTTGATGATGGAGAGCGGCCGTTACTGGGAGTGCTCGAGGGCCGGCCTTTTCGTACCTTTGTGCGCGAAAAGGGTGAAGTGGTGTTTAGAGCTGGCGAAGCGCTGGGTGATATTCCCCGTCACGATATTCCTTTTCAGGATTTAGGGACACCCTGTTACGAGGGTTTGCCGCTAGAAAAGTATTTTTCGTTGTGTGAATCGCAAAACCCCATGCACCGATTGTGGTCCGATGGTCGGTGGAACAAGCTCATGGTCGCGCACGGCTGTTATTGGAAGAAGTGCAATTTTTGTGACGTGAGCTTACCCTATATTTCCCGGTACGATGTGCAAGCGCCCGCCGAAAACGGGGACCATTTAGTGGATCAGATGTGTGAACTGATCAAGGAGACTGGGCAAAGCGGGTTTCACTTCGTCGACGAGGCGGCTCCTCCGGCACATCTCAAAGCATTAGCAGAGCGATTAGTTGCCAGACGAGTGCAAGTCACCTGGTGGGGCAATATTCGATTTGAGAAGACCTTTACGAGGGAACTCGCGCAGCTCCTTGCGCGTTCAGGCTGCGTGGCCGTGACGGGAGGCCTTGAGGTCGCCAGTGATCGGCTCTTAAAAGTGATCAACAAAGGAGTGAGTGTAGATCAGGTGGCGCGCGTGACTCACGCTTTTTCACAAGCGGGTGTGATGGTGCACGCTTATTTAATGTACGGCGTACCAGGGCAGACTTTACTTGAAACGGTGGATGCACTTGAGCGAGTGCGGCAGCTCTTCAAGGCGGGCTGCGTGCAGTCTGCTTTTTGGCATCGTTTCTCCGTGACGGCCCATAGCCCAATTGGGCAAGCGCCGGCCCGATTTGGAATTGAATTGGAAAAAAACCCGAAGCGTTCGCGCGTTTTTGCTCGAAACGATTTGGCTTTCAAAGACCTCAAAGGTTTGCCTGGCGTGGATCATGATCTCCTGGGCGTGGGGCTAAATCGCGCGCTCTATAACTTTATGCAAAGCGCAGGATTAGATGAAGACGTGAGAATGTGGTTTGAGCCGGAGTTTCCCCGAGGCGTACCGCGCTCCAAAGTAGCTAAGGGTTGGATCAAGAACGCCCTGAATTCAAGGGGGTGATTTTTTCTTTCCGGCGCCTTTTACGGGTCCGTCGTCTTTTATAATCGCACTCTTCTTTTTCGCACGATTTTGTGACCGGACTTCCGCCAGGAGTTCTTCGATGGCGTGAAGTTCGTCTTCAAGTTCCCATTTTCCCCAAAGCATAATCGAAAGATCCTCATGAGTTTCAGGAGCCTTCATACTTTCGTGTACCTTAAGTTTATGACGAATGCCCAGCGAGCGCTGAATGAGTTCGATCTGTCGTAGTCGGTCCATGATAAAAGTATACCAGACCTTTGCGCGCAATTTGAGAATGTTTTTTGTTGACAAGATTTGGTCTTGCGAGCCGCACTGCGGCAGGATAAATGTTCAGGGGTTGAATGTTTGGTCGCAAGTGGGGGTCACTGTGGGGAACTGCTCCGGCTGTGTTTTTTTGCTTCTTCTAGCCTTTTTTCCCGGGCATTTGGCCTTTGGCTGGGGCTTAAACAATGACTTAAACAATCCTGCCTGGTCAAAGGCTTCCCTGGTCTTTCCCGCACTTAGAAACCACTCAGTCCAGTATTGCATTGAAATTTTGAGCCCCCGCTTTCGCATGGAAACCGTGGTGCCTCAGATTGAATCGGCTCTCCGGGTTTGGCTATCCGAAATGAATAAGGCTGGGTTTCCCCAAGTGAGTGTCGCGCAAGTCTCTTGCGACTCGACGACGAAGAATCTTAAAATCGTGTTCGGTCCTGAGACTGCTTTTCCTGAGATTGGGGCCTACCAGAGTGCCACTGTTGAGGGCGATTACGCGTACTCGATGGTGAAGATTGATTCGGAATTTAGATATAAGGTTGCCGACCAAAATGGGCCCATCTCTGATTTTTTTGATTTAGTGGGAGTGCCGGGTGAAGCGTTCCCCGGATTCTTGGAGTCCGTTTCGTTTGTTTCTCCAAAAGGAGTGAGGGAGTTGGCTTCAGAGAAGGGGTTAAATTTCTACGCACTTTATTGGAGCACGTACCGGATTTTTGTTCATGAGTTTGGACATTCTTTTGGGCTTTGCGATACCTATGCGGCGGATCAACAGTGTGATCCCGCCTATCGCTCGGCGGAGCAGCCCACCAGCGTCATGAAGGATTCGCTGTATTTTCACCTTACCGATGATGATCGGGCAGGGGTGGCCGCACTTTTTGCGCGCTTGGGTTCAGGGCGCTAAAGCGCGCTGGATTTGCCTATTTCTTGATCTTAGCCCGCAGCACTTCAGCGAACTCTCGGGGACGCTCTGGGGTCACGGCGACTTTGATGAGGCTGCCGGTGTTAAGCACAAAAAGTTTGGTTTTTGTTGCGCGTTTGAAATCGCAATTGAACCACGCGAGGCCCAAATTCATGCCCCAGACGCGAAGTTTTCCGCCCAGCAGTGTAAGGGGAAATTCTTTGAAACTCTTTATGGATTTCCAAGCGATTTTTTTATCGCCGCCTACAGGCAGATAATAATCTGAAATCGTGATTCCGCGTTCGTCACAACTAATCGAAGTATCCGAGTACAGCATAGTAGTTCTCCCCTAATGTGTTCTGAACATAACGGGGGTTCGTGGGGATTGCAAGTGGCGGATTTTAGTTGTGAAAGGTCAATCGGTCGAAACGAGCCTGCATTAGGTCCGCCTCTCGGGGCATTTTTTTGGCTGGATAGACGGTGATGAATTCGAGGAGGAGTTCCGGGTTGGTGGAATCAATGGCGTAGGCTTGGGTTAATCGCGTCAGAGCCCCCTCGAGGTCCCCTCTTTTGCTCAAGCACGAAGACTTGCCGATGAGGCAGTACACATTGTGGGGCATGTCCTGAAGGCAGCGGTTGAGTTCTTTCTCAAAGCCTGCACGATCACTCTCGGAGACTCCTTGCATTTGCGCGCCGTAATTAGCGGGGAGTCCTCTCTTGATGAATTTGTACTCATATCGTTCGATGGCCTCGCGATGGGCCGCAATTCGCGTTAAATAAATGACGGCAACTTGATCGAAAAATACCAAAGCCCATTCGGAGCGGGAATAGTCTCGCTAGAGATGAGCAAAAGTTGGACCAAGCTACGATTCGAAGACTTTGGTTTCTAGGCAGCTGTTTTGATGCAGTTTAGAAGGAAGATCGTCCCGCAGGTTTGTCCAGAAAAAGTCTTGGTGTCAAAAGCATCTACATTCATATCACGCAACGCGGGGCCAATGCCTCATTTATCGAATCTGAGGGGACCGCAATTCGGCACGATATTCGCTTATGTGTTCCCTGCGGCAATTCTCTATGAAGAACTTTTGGAGCCGATTCTCGTGGAAATCAAAACGTCGCACTTTCTGGGGTTCGGGCGTCTTCGTTGATTTTTTGCTTTTGTATTTTGGACTTACGGGTTCGGACGCAACCTTCGCATCCATCCAGAAACAAGAAGTGAATCTCGATTATAGGGCAGAGGGTTTTCCGCCGGAACTTCGTGATCTTCTCGCGCATGGACTCATTAATGCTCATAGTACTGCACAGGGCTGTCTTCAGCTAGCTAGAGAGCGTCCGCAGATTCAGAAGGCAGTCCTGGATATTTTTGAAAACAAGGAAATTACCTTTGTCTTTGATCCTGACGACAAGACGAATAATGATGTTTGCGCCTACACACGTTCCTACGGAGGTCTGGTTCATAGAATTCATCTGAATCGAATGGCCTTCACTGGAAAATGCTACAGTCTATCGAGTACGATTTTTCACGAAACCATGCACTTAGCGTCGTTTTTCCTGAGTGAAAGCGAGATTCAGGAAATTCAGCTCCATTGTCTCGCCTTTATTGGTCCCGATGAGTCTCCCACGCCAATGGAATGACTCCGCCTGATTAGCACTTTCCGGAAACAACAAACTGAGGGCAATTCTTGAGTCGCTCAAAGTCTGCGGGGGTGATGGGGGAGACGCCAGAGGCCGTCGCACTTAGGGGCGCCGCATTTCGCGAGACGCGTACGCGCTCTAGCCACCGCAAATCAAGGGGCTGGTCTAGAAGTTCCGCTTGATTTGATGCCACGGTTGTCTCCGCCTTTTGGCCAATGTGACGGCCCACTCCTACAAAAAATCCCGCCAAGAGCAGCGTCACACGGATAGCCGTGGAGCGAGTGTAGTTGGTGAGCATGCAGGGGATCAGGGGGTTGAGCCGTTGTTGCAGGGATTGAAAATGAGTCAGGGACCACATCTCAGGATTGCCCGTTGAGGAGTACGGGTCGTAGATTATTGCGTGGGGGGAGGGAATTTGCCGATCTTTCAATTCGCTGCAAAAATCGCCCAAATGAAGTGCCCAGGTGATTCGAGGTGCGAGTTTCACTCTCTGGGATGCGAGTAAAAGTTGAATTGTTTCTTCGTGGCCACAAAGGTAGCTCAGTTCAGCAGCATTTTGCAGCGCAAATTCGAGGGGGCGCGTGGTCTTATCGAAGCTGTGAATTTCGATTTCACTATCGCTAATATTCTTGAGGGCTTCAATGGCGGCCAAGGCGTTGGCGGCGGCGCCTAATCCGACATCCCAGATGACAAAAGGTCCTTTCGTGTTGGCGCTGCGGTCGACAAGTCTTTGCTGTTCAACATGAAGCTCATTGGCTTCGATCCACGGCCCCGTGACGGGGTGAAAGGTTTCAAGATTATCGAGCGCGCGCAAACTCTTGATTCCGGATTTCAGGGTGACGAGTTCAAATTCAGGGGGTTTCATGGATGATTTTTCCACTCTACGGCTAAGGAATCTGCACGACTTCGCGGCCGACGTGGATTTTGATTGCGACACCGATGAAGGATCCCAGGTCTTGTGGCGCTCTGCCGAGATACTGAGGCGTGGGCTCGAGAATTGGCGTGACGGGCTCTAGCTGAATTTCTGGACCCGCACCGCCTTCTTTGCGTAGCACTACGGAAACACTTTGCGGAGGGTCTTTTTTTGACTCGAGCAGGTAAGCCAAAACTTCTCGACTTTTGCCATTCACTTTGACTTCGAATTTATAGTGCGAGTTTGAAAGGATCTGGCCCCCGTGTGGGCCGGTCGCTACCGCTCCGAGGGCGTGTCCTATTGGAGCAGACGTCCCAAAAACTAGAAGTGCTAAGAGTGTGCGAACCATCGCTCGGGCCATGCTATTTATTCTAGCAATCTCTTGGCCATTATAGGGTGGCCATTAGTGTTGTTCCATCTTAGCTTTTTCGTCTTGGAGTTTTTTAATTCGAGCGTCGAGCGACTGTTTGTGCTTGTCTTTCATCTCAGATTGCATTTGCATGCGCGTTTTGTGGAGCTCGTCGCGACACTTCTTGAGTGCGTCATGATCTTGGGCTGCCGTGGTGCAATTCTTCGCAGTTTGAAGTGCCGTTAGGTGTCTGTCTAGCTCAACGATAAACGCTTGTTTGTGTTTTGAAAAATCTGGAGCTTGAGTTGTCGTCGCAGGATCTGCATAAGCCGCTGGCGTAAAGGCTAGCGAAAAAAATGATCCGACCAAAAAAAGCGCTTTTCCCGCCACTGAAATTTGAGTCATTTGAGTTTCCTTTTCTTTTGTTGGTTTCATACTAACCCTGCGGGCTCAATCCGTAAAGAGAGACTGTCAAACCATTAGTCACTAGCCTATTTCTTCGCGTATTTGCCGAAAAGCACAGTTAGTGGCGCGCTGACTTGAGCTCGGAATAATCTAGAACAGATCCAGTGACATAGGCGATAAGTGCTGATCTTTGGGCCGGTGGCCTCGATTGTGCAAAATCGCGCAGGTGAGGGAATAGTATTATGAGAAATTACAAAAAGTTTTGTCGTCCGCTCAGCGTTACCCGCGCCATTGCCCTGTGTGCGATGAGCAGTGTTTTAGCGCTTGCTTCCGGGTGTGGTGAGGCTCCTGCAGAAATGTCTGCGACGGACGCGGCGTTAACCACGACGACGACTACAACAACGACCACGACGACTTCGCCCGACACAACGACTCCGCTCACGATCGCCGAGGAGACCCCAATAGCGGCCACAGCTAGTCCGGGCCCTGCCGCGGTAAAAGCCGCGGGTGGATTCATTCTTAAGGCTACCGCTAAGACGAAGTCTTTTGTTGGAACGGGATCGGTTTCGGGCGATTTTACTCCTACCAGTGTTGCGGTCCCGCAAGCCGATGCGGCGGATGTGCTTTCGCTTTTTGATGAAGCCCGTTCAATGATGGGGCTTGAGCATGAACCCCGAATGATTCTAGGGCATCTGCCAAAAATTTCAGGCGATTTAGGCCGCCTCGCCTATGTGAGCCGCAAAATTATTCTTGAGGCTGGGGCCGCGGGCGCACCGGGTGGAACGCTTACGGGAAACCTCATGATTGAGCGCAACTCAGACGGTACTTTTACATTAATCAACTATATCAAGGCGCAGGGCGTTTCCGCTTTTGCGAAGTATTTGGCCTCCTACGTCGGGACATCTCAGAAGATTGCGCAATTGAAGACTCTGAGGAATCTTATTCAGAGCTTCTCTGCGGTTACCGATGACAGCGCGGTGTTGGTGGTTCGTGCCACGCAGATGGAGGGCGTGTTTCTCAACGAGGGAGACCTCGCAAGTTCGCCCACTCTCAAGTCATCGGGGCACGGTACCTGGCAGGAACCTCTGGACCCCAATCCAATCGGTTGTGAACAATCCGAAACCTACAACATTTCGGTGAGTAATATGGAGGAATATAAAATTGCCGCGCCCATTGGCGACGACAATGATGCGTGTCCCTTCTCTGCAATGATTAGTGAGCCATGCGTGGGTTTGTATCCCCCGCTGGGATTTGCTCTTCAGGGGACCTATAAAACAATGTCCTATTTGGGCACGGTGGGAGCAACGGGCGAGTTTGTGAATGCGCCCGTTCGAGTCCCTCAAAGCAGCATTGATCAAGCCCTGCTGGTGTTCGATGAGGCAGCCGCAATGAAGGGAATTAACGGTCGTCCCAACTTGCTTCTCACCGACTTACCGAAGTTAACAGGTGCTGATGGACGTCAGGCATATCTTAAAAGGACTATTAGTCTCAATAACAGCTCGATTACGGGGAGTGTATCGATTGAGCGCAAGGACGATAATAGCTTCACTCTCGTGCATCACATTAAGGTCGTGGGAGTGGCTGAGTTCGTAAATTACCTCTCTCATCCGATTACGTCGATTAAGATGGATCGTTTGAAAAGGCTCGTCTCCCTTGTCACTCAATTTGGCACAATAAGCCAAGACCAAGCAGTATTGATCATTGAATCGAGGCAGATGGAGGGACTCTCGATATTTCAGAGTGATATCGGTACTACCGTAAAGCTTCGCTCAAGTGGCCCTGGATCCTCGGTGAATCCGATTGATCCTGGGCTATGTTTTTCTCAGTCGACGACAACTTTCGTCAACACCGTGAGCAACATGGAAGAGTATTGAGAAATGAGTAGAATATAATTGTAGGATACTGCCTATTTCGATAGACCAGAAAGTATGAATGCATCTGCTCGATGGGCCTTAGCCATTGTCTCTTTCGTCCTCGTCTTTGCTCACTGTAGTGTGACCCCGACGGTGTCCTCAGCGCCCGACGCCTCGAATGTGGGCTCCTGTCTGCTTGGAGTGACGCAATCAGAAACAGGGGTGGGTGTGACACTGGGCACTTTAGAGCTTACTCCGGGTGGGACGGAGGTTGCACAATCTTTTGTTTTGGCCAGCGATGCAGCTTTGTCTATGGTGCAACTTGGTTTACTGCGAGTTGGGGCACCTTCCGGATTACTGACTTTGAAAGTTCAGGGAAGCAGTGGATCGGGCAATGGGGCTCCTGATGGCGTGACGCTCGGGAGTGCGACCTATTTGGTGAAGGCCGGGACTCGTTATTGGCTGCGATTGTCTTCTTCGTATCCCCTTTCCGATGCGGACCACATCAAATGGGCGGGAAACAGTTCTAATCCTTTTTCACAGGGGCGAGCGCTTTTTCAAAGTTCAACCCCCAATGATTGGACGTCCTTGAATCTGTCCACCTCTATGGATCTGCTTTTCATGGCGGGCTGTGGAGAGTGTCTCCTTAATAATTTCGAAGGCGATGGGAGTTCCAAAATCGGAATCGCCGCGGCCAATACCGACCCCTTAAAGTTTGTGGGCGGAAGCGACGTCGCTCAATCTTTTGTTGCGGCATTTGATACCAGTATCTCTCTCGTTCAGCTGAAGCTGAGCAAGATAGGTAATCCCAGCGGAACATTGACCCTCCGTGTCCAAAAAGACGCTGCAAATACTCCTGATGGAGCGACACTCGCGACGGCCACCTTGAGCTACAAGTGTCGCTGCGGCAGCGGGCTCCGCTATATTTGTGTTGGATAATCCGCTGACGTTTCAGAGGGGCGCGACCTATTGGCTGCATCTGTCAGCTAACTACCCGGTTTCTGATACCGATCTTGTGTTTTGGGTAGCCAACAACACAGACCCCCTTACTTTGGGAAGTGCGCTTTACCGGCTTTCATTGGGCAGTGCGTGGTTATGAAAAAACGGGCGAAAAATACGACCTTTTATTTTGCCTAGGTTGTGTGGAATAACCCTTATGAAGGGGGAGTTCCAATGCGACAGCTTTTTTTGGCGCTGTTAGTCTTCGCTATTTTATCCGTATATTCTGCCCAAGCGGATGACAGTGCCGATCCCTACAACGCGCTCATTTGGAATCGCGAAAACGCACTCGTCGGGAACGGCAAAGTCGATCAAGGCGAGTGGTATGAGTGGTGGTATTACAAAGTCGTTGTTCCTAACACTGATCAGTCTTTTTACTTTGTCTACGGGGTGGTCAATCCCTGGGACGTAGAGGGCGCCGCCCCGTCGAATCCTGCGTCGCGCTCTTACGTGGGTTTTGGTGACTTCTCTTCCAAGATCATAGGTGAAGAGAAATTTAATCCCCGTGACTTTAGCGCCGCTTATGACCGGACCTTTATTCAAGTGGGCCAAAACACGGCCACAGATCACGATCTTCAGGGCACCATAGTGGACGCAGAGGCGAAAGTCGCAGCGAAGTGGAGCCTGACGATGGAGCGTGAGTGGAGCTTCAACGCCATGGGGTGGGGGATGTTTCACGATTGGGTGAGCAACATTTTTTGGTACCCCGCGCAGGCGAGTGCCGTGATGAGCGGTTGGGTTGAGATCGCACAGGAGGGGCAGGTCGCTCGCCGAGTGGAGTTAGATCACGCTCCCGCTTATCAAGACCGCAATTGGGGTCGTAGTTTTCCCAAGTGGTGGACTTGGCTCGTTTCCAATCATTTTAAAGATTCTCCAGGCACCGTGCTTACGGCTGGAGGAGGGCGGCCGAAAATTTTCAATCACGTTGAGCTTTTGAGTTCTGTCATTGTGGGCTTTCGCCATGAGGGCATTGAGTACACGTTTCGGCCCAATGATGGTGACAAAGTGAAGGCCGACATCAACTTTGGAAAGTGGGAAGTTGTTGGTGAAAATCGCGAGGGTCAGAGGATTGTGATATCCG
This sequence comes from Bdellovibrionota bacterium FG-2, assembly GCA_051382305.1. GTDB lineage: Bacteria > Bdellovibrionota > UBA1018 > UBA1018 > UBA1018 > CAIRTR01. The sequence goes on along the minus strand of JBBCAV010000089.1, from coordinate 32,671 downwards.
CTCATGCCCCCAAAAGCGAGTTTATGAACTTGCCGTTTATGACCCCCCAAGGTCAGTGGTTTTATGATTATGAAACCTTAAAGGGAAATATCCATGTCCAGCTCTATAAGAAGAAAGGGTGGCTCGCGCCTCAGTGGGAACTGGTCGCTGATCTTGAAACGAACGATGGGGGAATTGAATATGGCTCTCCTGAAAACTTTGATTCGATATTTATGCAAAGGGTGAGTCTGTTTTAAGTTCCGCTTCATGTTGTAACGGTTGGAGCGGGGAGATTGTCAGTCTGAGAAGTTTGCGGTGAGGACTTTTCCTGCCACTTCGGCAGTCTCAGGGCTGAGGGTAGGTCTATACTGATTCCACAGAGTTGCAGAAAGTTCGATGGTGGGATTTGTATTTGTCGTCAGTTCGGAGTTTACCGAATCTGCTACAGCGTTGAGCTCTTCGATCTCCGCATTGTAAATGGCAGCGGTTTCCGGAGAAACGCCAAGGCCCGTTGCCTGTTCAAAAGAAAGTGGCGAAAATGAAAGGCCGGAATTTCCATTTTGCTCTAGCAGGATGAGGCCAGCAATTGGGGCCGCAATCGTCAGGATACTCGCCGCGAAAAAGCCCCGCTCTGCAGTATTTCCAGGGGTGCGCACCAAAGCGATGGCAGTGCCGAAGCTTAACCCCGAAGGAAACTGACCTGCTTCGGTAGATTGAATAACGGGTATTTGAGCATCAAGATTTTGAATTCCAATAGGCTTTCCCGCCTTAATGCGGTCAACATGAAACTTGAGACGTTCCGTGTAGTCATCCATGCCGAGCACATAGGGAAACCGAATGGCAGCAACTGGAAAAGCAGCGCGCTGGAAAAACACCGCTTCGGCTAGTCTCTTGCCTTCGCCATAGTCCAGTTCTTTATAGGATCCCATGCGGACAGGATAGTGACAGGGCTCGTAGTCTTCTTCTGTGACGGTGCCACTTTTTGTATAGACCGATTGAGTGGACGTGAGGAGGTATCGCCCGCCACGGCCTTTGAGTGTTTCGCAAGCGAGGGTGGCTGCATCGGGTGAATAGCAGATCTGATCATATACGAGGTCCCAGCTCGTACCGCGCAATGCATTTTCCAAAGATCTGCGATCCGTTCGCTCGACTTTTAGGTGCTGAACTCTGCCTGTGAATGGATCGGGCGTGATCCCCCGAGTGGCAAGAGTGACTTCGATACCTTGATCCAGCAGGCTACGCACGAGATGGCGTCCAAAGAATTTGGTTCCGCCCAAGACCAGCGCACGTTTTGAAGATTGAGACATGCGCTATTTTCGCAGCTAGAAGTGGATTTCGCAACTCAGGAAGGGCGCGACTTACAATTTTAATTTTAACGGCACCGAGCAGGGCGATAACAGTACGGCAACGCCGAGTGTTTCGGTGAGTGGAGAATGCAAAGCGCCTGCGAGTGGGACCCCAACGCTCACGACGACTCTTGCTTCGGCCCCTGTTTCAAGCTCGACACTCGCCAAGGTGGATGGGCCAGGAGAGAAGCTGCCTGAATTCAGAAGGTTTCGCTTAATGGGTTCTGTGCTGCTGGACTTTCCGGCTTTTGAACAGGGGACAGGGATGCTCAATCCGGAAAATAGGGGCTGATGGGAATCAGTTCTTTTGTGAGAGACGAGATTCGAATTTCGCCACATTTGGGAGCAAGGGTGAGCCTTAATCTTGATGAGTCTTGGGGACTCATGGGTTCAGCGCGTGGAAACAAAGAATTTGTGATCGGAGATATGGGGATACTGATTCGGCTTTAGTTAAAAGACCTGTATCGCGACAGGAGTGTCTGCGTCACAAACTTGTACTTCGTTCCCGGCCCCGCTCCTGCGCGGGTCACTGCTCCGGCACTTGTCCATTCACGAAGGATCGAAACGGCCGTGGGTTTTGAAATGTTCATGCGTGAGGCAAAAAGGCTCGACGCGAATTCCTCGTGATCACCCAGCCGTTTTCGCGCAACTCGGATGCGGGCGTCCGCATCACTCCTTCGATGTAAAATGAGGCGCTGTGCTCCCGCAAGACTATAGGTCCCCTTGCGTTCGTGAATATCTAGTGCAAGCGAATGAGACGAGAGATAGCCGCGCAATCGCTTAAACGCCTGATGCATCTGATCTCGTGAACTAGTGGGGCTAAAATGGTTCCCGGGATAAAGTCTTTCGTGCAGAGCCAGCAGCGGCTGTGGCCGATAATGATCGGCGCAAAGCGCATTTAAAAGCTTGGGAATCAATCCGCGAAGTGGCGCCGCATGAGTGATATCGACCGGAGGCGATGGGAATCGTCCAGAAGGCGAGGGCTGCCAGAGGTAAGTGTCAGGAATTTCAATTCCTATTCCTTTTGCGGTTTCTTCGATGCGGCGGCGGTAAGAGGGAAAGGGTGATCCATAGTAGACTTGAGTGAGACGCTTGGGATCTTTGAGCTCTCTGCCTAAGTGAAAATCAATGGCCCGTGCTGTCTCGAAATCTCGATGGTCGCGAGCGAGGCTTTGGAGCGCGCGAGCTTCTCGGAGCCAGTGAATGGAGGGCTTTGCGCGGTAAGCGATTAGAATGCGCCATTTTTCGACAAAGAATACATCGCGCAGAGGGGAGGATGGATCAAGTGCTACGGCTTGAGTTGTCGCAAGCGCGCCTTGCGCGGCCTTCAAGTCTCCCGACATATACTCAAGGTGAGTGCGGCATTCGAGGCTGTTCACAAGTAAAAGGCGTGCGCCGTCCTTTCTCGCTGTGGCGATGTTTTCATTAATCAACACGCGCGCTTCATCCCATCATCGTTCATCACGACGAGAGCAATCCCACGGGCAACCCTGGTGGTTTTCACCGGGCTAATCACTCCATTTTTATGGACCTGGGGCTCATTCGGGGCAGTCAATGGCTGTTGGTGCTTTGTCATGAGTTGGCCCATGCCGTGGACAGTGATCTCGCAGCGGCTTTGCCAGTCTATAACAATGATAATACGGTGGCGATGATTGCGAAGTGGGGACACCAGTATGAGTCGCCTTTGGAGCTTCCGGCTCTTGATCTCATCACGCTCGATTCTTGGTTAATCGCTGGCTTGCATCGGGGCTTGTTGACGGAAGTGCGCGCGTGGGCCATCACTGTGTCGGTTTATCGCGAGGGGCTGGCTTCGGGGCTTTTTGAGAGGGTCGAATGGATGGAAAGCCTCTTTGGCGAGCTGCAGACTCCGCGCGAGGAGTTGATTCTAACGCTTTCGCTTCTTTCGCCTCGGTTTTTCGATCCTGTGGATGGCCTATTCTCACTGCCTCTTGTGCAGAATCGGTTGAAGTCGGTGCGGCAGGGGTTGCTTGAGGGACGTATTTTGTTTGGGGGGATTAGATAAGGGGGGGCTTACAGCACCACCAAAAATGACCCCTCGTTTTCCTGCTGGGGATTATAATGTGCGGTCTTGAGGTAGCTTAGAGTTTCTGCTCGGACCTTGCCGCTGCCTTTGCCGGTAATGATGCGAACGCGCGCGTGGCCCTTTCGTTCGGAGTCTCGCAAAAAGTGATCGATCGCATCGTACACTTCGTCGACGAGAAACCCGTGGAGGTCGAGTGTCGGAACGGTGGGGGCGCCCTTCTTGTTTTTCATGCTCATAAAGGTTGTCTATCATGGATTCAGCTGTCAAAATACTGTCATTGAGGCCCCCAAGTTTCTCCTGTAAACTTGGAAGAGCATTGGGGGCTATTCTTGCGTTTGAGTTTTAGGTACATTTTTATTTTGTCGTTGGCTCTTGCCGCGCATTTCGCAGCCATAGAGAACTTTGCTTTTGCTTCTGAACCTTTGGGTTACGATTCGAACGCTCGCGTAGTCTCCGTCTTCAACTCGCAGGAGTATCGCGACCAAATCGCAAGCGAATTGAAGAGTTTTGAAAGCGTTCATGGTTCGCGATTGCCATGTTCGGACGATCCACTGGACATTCAAGCGCACAAAGATCGGATGATTAACGCTAAGTATGTTCTTAAGTCTCTGAAAACTTGGCAGGAGAAGCTGGTTTCTGAAACGGCGGTTAAGGATCAACGAGAATTCCTTGAGATCAAAAAGGAATTACAGGGCGTCTACGACAAATATTTTGGATCCGCCCGAGATTCTGAGTTTTGTATTTTTAGGCAGGACTTGGCAAAGGCGACCCGCAATCTTGCAAAGGACGCAAAAAACCAAGCCCTTTTGCGTGGGCTTGAAAAGGTCTCACAATGTCTTTCGACTTCGTCTCCTCTTCAAAATTCTAAGATGAAAGGGACTTTCTCGGGTTTTTTCGAGGACCTATTTGATCACTTCTGGAAAAAGCCCAATCTTACCGACGAAGACTGCGCCGTTTTGCGGAACGCCTATTCGGTGTGGTCGTCTTTTTACGATGGGGAAAACCGCTCGCAATTGACCGCCGCAACGAAGAAGATTCCGGTCTATAATGTGAATGATCACAATGCGTCGTACTACTACTGGGCAAAGGAGCAGCAGAAGGGCAATGTTCCGCTTGAAGGTTTGACGATTTTTCATGCCGATACCCATACGGATATGGGAGAAGTCCATACTCATACCCATGGACACTGGTCTTCTCATGCACTGGATTTTAAGGGCACGCATGAGGCGCTCCTTAAGCCCGCAGGCGAGATGTCTCGGTTTCTCGTTCAGAAAGTTAACGCGAGTTCCGTCTTGACTGCTCCTGAAAAACAAAGTCTCGTAGCGCGAATTGCGGCGCAGCCCGAGGCTGAAATTCGCCAAGAGCTCGAAATGCAAATCCGCAAGACGGTCCACCACATTGCTCAACCCCTTGCAGCTTCGCAGGCCACCGGGGTTTCTAGTGGAGACTTCATAATGTGTATGCCTCCTTGGTCTAAGGAGCTGCCTCGAACTCAATACGTAAAGCAGGCCGATGGGACGAGTAAGCCTGCGCCCCTTGCGCTTAATTTTGTTGAAAGGCGCGGGGAGTTGGGTTTCGAAATGTCGGTAACTGACGTGCCTGCGGGATATTGGAATATTGAGGCTTTCATGCCGTCGGACGTGCAAGTAGGCAACGTGAAGGTTCTAGCACCCTCACGTTTTCAGATTGTCGACTGCAACAATGAGGAGCGAGTGGAAACATTCAAAAATTCTCAGGGCGAGCAGATGTTTGAAGTGAGACAGAAATCCACGCCTCCTGCGCCGCTTGCGGACTATTTTCCGGCGCAGGACAAAAAGAACGGATACCTATTGGATATCGATCTTGATGTCTTCGTTTCCGAAGGTCGTGGAGGCTTGGTTGAGCCGATCTCTTGGGAGCGCACCAAGGGACACGAAATCGAGTACGGTCTTCATGGAACTCACGAGCAAAATACCGAGTCAGATCCGAATGTCGCGGTGACGACTAAAGAGTTTGGACTCATCAGAGATCGTATAGATTCGTTTTTCAAGCGAATGGCTGACAGCAAAAAAGCAGGAATGGTTCCGAAAGTAATCACGATTGCTGACTCTTCGGCAGTGGCACGGGCCATTCGGACCGGCCAGGAGGGTGAGGCTGTTGATGGCATCAAAGCTTTTACGCCGACTTGCATGGCTTTTGTCGTGAACTACATGGTGCGCAAGCGGCTGCAAGAGACGTTTGATGTGGAATTTTCGCGATAACCAAATAGGTACAAATCGTAGGGCTAAGTACGTCGATTTATTGCAAGAACTTGCTAAAAATCGACGTACTTATATAATAGGGTTATGCCTCACCAAAAAGCAAGAAACTTGCTTGATCTTCTTGAAAAACGGCTCAAAATGCTCCCGGTTGTGGGGGTTTTAGGTGCTCGGCAGACGGGGAAAAGTACTTTACTTCGGAATTTGCTCGCGACTCGCCGTCGGGTTGCCTACGTCACGCTGGATCGGGAAGAGGTTCGCGTCCAAGCTCAGCGGCAACCGACTTTGTTTCTATCAAATCTGGAATCTTCCCAAGTTCAAACTGTTTGTATTGATGAGATTCAAAAGGCCCCGGTTCTTTTTGATACGCTCAAAGCGGAGGTAGACGAGCGCAAAAGACCAGGGAGATTTGCGGTATCTGGTTCCACGGAGTTTTCAAAGAAGACGGGTATAATGGAATCCCTCACGGGGCGAATTGCTTTGTTAAGATTGTTTCCGCTTTGTTTGGCGGAAATTATTGACGAGGAGCCCAGTTACTTTTTGACCGACCCTCTGCGCCCCCCAAATGTGAAAACCAAACCTCATTTGAAGGATGTCGCCACTTGGATCGCGCGAGGGGGGATGCCGGGGCTATTTGCCGTTCGTGATACTGAAAATCGAGAGGCGCTCTATGAGACTTGGATCGAGACGACTTGTACGCGCGATTTAGCACAATTTAAGATTCCGCGATTTAATCCAGACTTGGCTCGGCGAATCTTTTTGGAGACTGCGAAGGCTGACGTTCCTAATCGAACAGAAATTGCTAGCGCAGTAGGGCGGGACCCTCGTCAGATAGAAGCTTACTTGCAGGCGTTCAAGGCACTTTTCGTTTTTTATGAGATTGAACCCTATAAGACGAGTGCCGGAAAATCGCTGTTTTATCTCTTTGATTCAGGGATTGCTGGCTTCGCGGGTGCGGATTCGGACCGGCGTCTTCAGGGGCTTTTCCTTAATGAGTGTTTCTCACAATTTTCGTATTCGGCTCAAATGCGGCCGGATGTTTTCTATTATCAATCGTCCCGTGGCTCACGGATCGACTTCATCGTTCAGGCTCGAAAATTGTCCTACGCCATTAAACTTGTGGAAAACGAAGCGCCCTCTACTTACCAGTTGCGGTCAGTAGATGCGTTTTTGGCCAAAAATCGAGAGATTCCTGTGCTGGTTGCGGCACCTTGTTTGAATGGAATGGTGCTCGATAAGGGTGTCAGTCTCGTATCTTGGGCGAGTTTGGGATAATGAGACGCGGTCTGAATCACTCAATCGGAAGTACCTCTAAATCCTTCTTTCGAATCTTTTTCAAACTTTCAGGAATCGCTTGCAAGATCGAATCGCCCAGCGCTTCAATGAGCTCCTTCTTGTGATGCTCTCTGCGATAGACCAATCCGATCTCACGCGCGGGGATGGGGCGCTCAAACGGAATCAGCGCCGTGTGAGGTCCTAGGTTCTCTTGTGCAAGGGCTGGCAGCAGGGTGTAGCCCCCAAATTTGTCGATGAGACTTTTTAGGGTTTCCAGGCTTCCACTTTCGAACTCGTATTTGCGCTTGGTACTTTTCTTTTGTTTTTCTTTGATGCTGCACACATCGAGCATCTGGTGGCGTAAGCAGTGTCCTTCGCTTAAGAGCCAAATGTCGTCGCCTTTTAATAGTGAGTATCTCGCCTTCTTAAATTGGCTGAGTTCGTGATCGTTTTTGCAGAGGACCGAAAAGGGCTCGTAGTAGAGTGCAAATTCAAAAACCTGAGATGCCTTCAAGGGAGTGGCGAGAATTCCAATATCGATATCATCATTGTTTAAGGCTTCGACAATGCGATGTGTTTGGAGCTCGAGCAGTGTAAGCTCAAGCGTGGGGAACATGCGTTCGATTACAGGCAAGAGTCTAGGGAGAAGGTAGGGCGCAACGGTGGGGATCACGCCGACGCGTAATCGGCCCCCAAGCGTTCCTTTTTGGCTGAGCTGAATGATGCTGTCGATCTTATTGGCCTCAAAGAGGATAGATTGAATCTGAGTGATAAGTTTTGCACCAATGTCTGTGAGGAGAATGGGCTTCTTGGATCGATCAAAAATGACGACGCCTAAATTGGTTTCGAGTTTTTGAATTTGCATGCTTAAAGTGGGTTGCGTAATCTGACAAGCCTGAGCAGCCTTTGCAAAATGGCCAAATTTGTGCACCGCTATTACGTATTCGAGTTGCGTCAAAGAATAGTTCATCCGCGAAAGCATGGGCGCCTCACTTTTGGGGTTGATCGGCTAAATCGATCATATCATAGATTTAATCGATTTTATTAAATTGTGAGATTAGACTATTCTGGTTTCAAGAGAAGAGATAGAATCTTCGAAATAACATTAATAAATGGCCTATATTATAAGGAGAAGAATATGAATACCCTCATCAATACCAAGATACCGGAGTTTAAAGTTCAGTCTTATCAGAATGAAACCTTCAAAACTGTGACTCATAATGACTTGCTTGGAAAATGGTCGATTTTGTTTTTCTATCCCGCAGACTTCACCTTCGTTTGTCCGACGGAACTCGGCGACATGGCGGATAAATATGAAGCGTTCAAAAAAATGGGCGTAGAGGTGTACTCTATCAGCACCGACACTCACTTTGTACACAAAGCTTGGCACGATGCTTCTGAGACCATCAAGAAGATCCAGTATCCTATGTTGGCCGATCCTACGGGGACTCTGACTCGCGCGTTTGGTGTGCACATCGAAGAAGCCGGATTGGCTTATCGCGGCACGTTTTTAGTGGACCCAGAAGGCAAAATCAAACTTTGCGAAATCAATGACAACGGAATCGGCCGTAACGCAGATGAGCTTCATCGTAAGGTTCAAGCGGCGCAGTTCATTGCGGCAAACCCAAGTGAAGTTTGCCCCGCTAAATGGCATCCAGGAGAAAAAACGTTGAAGCCTGGATTGAATCTCGTCGGTAAGATTTAAGCAGCCATGCTAGACAATGATCTTAAGGAACAGTTGCGAGAAGTTTTTGCCCCCCTTCAGAATGGGGTCGAACTGCTTTATTGTGAAACGGCTCACGGATCTCAGGGCGAACTTCTGGAAATGCTAACCGGCCTGGCCTCCGTGAGTCCCAAACTTGGGGTCCGATCCTCGGGCAAGTCGGAGAGTTTTCCTCAGTTTCAAGTTTACCTTCAAGGTCGGTTTACGGGCATTACTTTTAAGGGCATCCCAGGGGGGCATGAGTTCACTTCTCTGGTGCTTGCGATTTTGAATGCTGACGGAAAAGGAAAGCTTCCTGAAAAAAACATTGCCCAGCGTATTCTTCGAATCAAAGGGCCCGTTCGCATTAAGACCTACATCTCTTTGACTTGCGAGAATTGCCCGGACGTCGTGCAAGCGCTCAATCAAATGGCGCTCCTGCATCCGGACTTTCAGCACGAAATGATTGATGGGTCTTTTGTTCCTGAAGAGGTCGCGGCGCTGAGTCTGCAAGGAGTGCCTGCGGTCGTGGTGGGTTCGAAACTCATTCATTCGGGGCGAGTTGAGTTTCTTGATCTCATCACGAAACTTGAGGCAGTCTATGGGGTTCAAGCAGCTGAAGGCGCGGTTTTAGATTCAAACTTAGGTCATTTTGACGTGGTCGTAATTGGCGGCGGCCCCGCAGGCGCATCGGCTGCGATCTATAGCGCAAGAAAGGGACTTAAGACCGCGCTTGTCGCTGAGAAACTGGGCGGGCAAGTTCAAGAAACCAAAGGAATTGAGAATTTGATTTCAGTGCCCTATACCGAAGGGCCCCAGCTTGCGGCTAGCTTGCGCAAACATGTGGACGCTTATCCCGTGCACGTGCTTGAGCTGCGTCGCGTGCAGAAAATTGAGAGGCACAAAGTTCTGCTTGAAGGCGGAGAGCACTTAAGTGGCGATTCGATCATCGTCGCAACGGGCGCAAAATGGCGTGAGCTTGGTGTGCCTGGCGAAAAGGAATATCTTGGTCGGGGCGTCGCGTTTTGTCCTCATTGCGATGGACCGTTTTACAAAGGTAAAAAAGTGGCCGTCATTGGTGGTGGAAACTCCGGCGTAGAAGCCGCAATTGATCTTGCTGGGATTGTGGGTGAAGTCGTGCTTTTCGAGTTTCTTGATGAGCTCAAAGCCGATCGCGTTTTAGTCGATAAACTTAAATCGCTGCCGAACACCTCAATTGTGAAGAGTGCCAAGACTAAGCAAGTCTTAGGGGATGGTCAGAAGGTGAGTCATTTGGAGTTTGAAGATCGCAAAACGGGAGAGATCCACAAGGTTCCGCTGGACGGAATTTTTGTGCAGATCGGTCTACTCCCAAACAGTGGTTTTTTGAAGGGTGTGGTAGAATTGACTTCTTTTGGTGAGGTCGTGATAGATCTCAAAAATCGAACTTCCGCAAAAGGGATTTACGCTGCCGGAGATGTGACGACGGTTCCTTATAAACAAATCGTGATTGCGATGGGCGAGGGCGCGAAGGCCGCCCTGGCAGCGTTTGAGGATCGGATTCATGGGGCCTAGCGCGTAAGCAAAAAGACTTTGCCACTTTCTCGGCCAATGAGAAACAGATTATCACTGAGGGCAACGAGTGATTCGATTTGTCCCCAAAACATGTGATGGATTACTTTTGTGTAGCGAGATTTTTTACTCCACCAGTAGGGCACTTCATAGAGTCCGGCGTAAGTGAGGAGGTAAAGGCTTCCCGTCGGCGAGAGCGACGCATCCGTGATGGGGCCCGGCGAGCAGCGGGAGCTCACCTTCATCGCGGACGACTCGCATGGGCGGAAGATCTGACGGGTTCGTGACAGATGGCGAGATATCAACACTGAGCGTTCTTGCGTGACCGGTCAGTGTTTTCTCAAAAAGAAAAATCCGATTACCCAAAATAGCTCCCGCTTCCACATTCATGGGACCCTCGGGATAGACGACATTGATTTGTTGGATGATGGGGAGTTCCTTGGGCGCCTGGGCGGACTCCTGAGCGTGACTTGGATCGACTCGGTAAAGCGTTACGTGATCTCTGATGGCGTCGTTGTCGCCCACGTCGAGAATCCAAAGCATGTGTTCACGATCAATTAGGAGGGCTTCCCAGTCCTCGTTTTTTGCGCCCGCGATTTTAAAAGTCGTTGTTTCAAAAGTCTGCGAATCTGTTCGTCCCAAGAGCGGAGGATTCCCGCTGTCGGGGAGGGTCCAAAACTGCTTGGATTTTTTATCAAAAACGGCGCCAGAAACTTCAGGGATATACTCTGAAATGTTGAACAAGATCTCGGTTGATAATGTCTTTTGATTGTGTGGTGTTGCCATAGATCCACCGAAAACCCCAGGCGCCTTGTATCGTGGTTTTTCGCAATGCGCAATCAATTTGCAAAACAGTTTAGCGTTTGCGTCATTTTTGTGGTAGAAGGGCTCGCAATGTTGAGGGCGCTGAGCTTTATTCTTACTGCTTTTCTTGTTTTGGCTGCGCCGCTTTGGGCGGCCGCTCCCCCTCGTTGTTTTGAGGACCAAGGTGAGCAGATCTGTGTCCCAAGTATAGAGAGCGGAGCGGGCTTGAGTTCTGCGCCCTCAGCCAAGTTTTTCTATCCGGCTTTTATCGAGTCCAAGCTTAACAAAGGTGCAGGATTTAGTGGTCCCAATTGCTACCATGCTGCGCTGGTTGCGACGGGAGCCCTGCCTGAGAGTGAGCGCAGATATATCGGGAGTGCTGAATTTGAACTAATTCTGCAAAATTCGTTTAGGCCCGTGTCGGAGGTAGAGCGCCAGCCCGGTGATTTGGTGGTCTTTGATGCGAAAGCTAGTCGTTCGCACGCGGCTGTTCTATTTGGTCGGGATTTGATTTTTCAAAAGAAGGGTTACCTTCGGCACTATCTTTATCGAATTGTTCCGTTGAATGAAACGATGTCGGATGAGGCAGGTGAGTGGATGCCGGGGCCTTTTGATCAAGGGGGCGGAAACCACGAACTGTATTTGAATTCTGCGCCGCGGATGTTTTATCGAAAAAAGGGTGGGATTGGCGCTTCGGGGCAGGTGGGGGCAGAGCTGCCACAGCTCGAGCTCGTCTCATTTATTAAACGCGCAGTCCTTGAGTCCGCCCCCGCTTGGAAAGTGGGGCGAGAGCTGGGACTGGTGACTGAGGAATTGATTCCTGCGCTTGTCACCGAGGTTTCCGCACTTTCGCAGTCTGTGTCGTTCGAGGCGCGTCTGGCATATGAAACTCTCAGAAGTTTGGGCGATCAAGTTTTTCAAAGCATTGAGGAGTCTCATTTTTCATCGCGGCTTTCGGAGAATCGACGCGCGCGGATTAACTCGGAGATTTGCTTCCAGGAAAATGCGTATTTGCGGGAGCTGGTCATTAAACTTTTGAGACTTTTGCGACTTTCAGGGCGGGAGCCATCGAGCGCTTCAGTTGAGGCGGTACTCGTAAAACTGCGTGCGGCGAATCGGAGCGAGTGCAGGATTAACTTGTTGCAGGAGGCTTCGTCTCTCGAGTAGAGTTCGGGAATGTTTCATGAACTTTTGAAGGTGTGGTTTGGTTGGGTTGAGGCGTGGGGTTATGTGGGCGTATTTCTTTTGATGGCCCTTGAGAGTTCCATTGTCCCGGTCCCCTCTGAAGTGGTCATGCCACCTGCGGCTTTTTGGGCCGCGCAAGGGCGTATGAGTTTTTGGGGAGTTGTGTTGGCCGGAACGGCGGGGAGCTATTTTGGCTCGGCGATTAACTACTGGGTCGCTCGGTGGCTAGGAAAGCCGATCGTGGATCGCTATGGGAAATTCTTCTTATTCCCTCCTGCCAAAGTGCAGATGGCCGAGGCGTGGGTGACTCAATACGGCGTGATGGGGATTTTTACGGCGCGTTTTTTGCCTGTGGTGCGGCATTTAATTTCGATTCCCGCGGGGATTCTAAGAATGCCTTTTGGGAAATTCAGTCTCGTCACCACCTTGGGTGCCGGACTTTGGTGTTGGGTGCTTGCCTGGTTTGGGGAGCAGGTCATTGGTGGGGCTCCGGAACTCCTGCAGTCGCCTGAGGCGTTGGTAAAAGTGATGCGCGATAAACTTCACTGGTTTGTTGCGGCAGTTTTTGTCATGCTTTTGTTATATGGCATCGTGGTTACTTTCAAAAAGCGTGGAAAAGTTTCGCAGACCATTTCCCCAAAAATCTAGCGAGAAATTTAGTCAGAAATTCAGCCAAAAATTCAGAAGGAATGTCGAGCTTCTTTGTCTCGAGGGCGCCTTTGCCATGTCCTATGAGACATGGATTGGCGTGGTTTATCTGAGCGGACTCGCAGGTGAGCTCGGCGTGCCAGTGAGTATCGCCAGCGTCCTGCTGGCGGCGCCCTGGATCGGTTCCGTGGGGCAACTCCTGGGGTTGTGGGTTTTGTTTCGTGCGACTTCTTATCGGCGGTATACTCTTAAAGTTGCTTCGGCCGCGCGTTTGCTTTGGGTGATACCCGTTTTGACTTCTGCCTATTGGGGCTATTTGAGCTGGAAGAAGGTCGGGATTTTTCCCGTTGAGACGTGGTTTAAGCTTACGACAGTTGTGGCGTGCACTTCTGCGCTCCTGGGGTCGTCGAGTTCTACGGCGTGGCTATCGTGGGTGAAAGGCTTGATTCCTCCTCGCGTTCAGGGCCGTTTTTTCGGGGTTCGTCAGCGCTATGTGATGTTGGCGCTTGCGGGTGCCCACTTAGTGGGCTCTTATTGGGTGGGGTGGCGACCGGGGGGAACTTATTTGGGTTACTGGATGCTCGGGCTGTGTGCGGTGATTGCGGCCGGGCTCTCGACTTTCTTGTTGGCCAAAGTTGATGACACACTCGTTGTGGAGCCGTTGCAAGGCGTGTCGTTTAGAGATGCGCTGAAAGAACCTTGGGCGAATCGACCGTTTCGTAATCTCGTTTTTTTTGGCGCGCTTTTTAATTTTTCGGTCCAGTTTGTGGGGCCGTTTTTCCCGTACTATTTTACCAAAGAATTACATATTCCGATGAGTCTGGTTTCTCTTTGGACGGTGCTGGTGGTGGTAGGGAGTTTTGTCACTTCAAGTTATTGGGGCAAGCGCATTGATCGCTCAAAGGATCCGCGCGGGGTGATGTTTGTGTGTTGTCATCTGATTGCGATCTCGCCGGTGTTTTACTTGGTGGGTTCCGCGGATCTTATAAAGATCATTGCGCCGATTGAGTACTTTATTAATGGTATGGCTTGGAGCGGATTTAACCTGGCGATCATGACGCTTCTTTTTCAGCGGAGCTCCGGGAGAAATACGCCGTTTTATTTTTCGATTCATGTCGCGACCTCTGGGGTTTTGGGAGCCCTGGGGAATTTCCTAGGCGGCAATCTCTCCGTGGTGCTTCACGCCTACGGAGGGTTTCGCGCGTGTTTTGCTTTGGGCACGGTCTTACGATTCGCGGTGGTCTACGGCTCGATTCCGCTTTTATGGGGGAATTTCTCCGGTCCCCTGTCCAAAGTTTTGTCGACTGTCAAAAAGTTAGACACTTTTCCACCCTCTTAATAGGGCGTCTCCTCGGGCTTTTTTGCGGGTGAAATCCGTTCTTTAGGTGGCGAAGGTGTCGATACTCTTGAGATCTGTCTAAAGCTTGGGCACCCCTGAGTTGGGTCGTGGGGTTATTGGCACGAGTGATGCATCGCGTCATGAGCGTATTCAATATCATGTTCCTGGGGGAATTTATGACGATTTTGAAAAAGGGGTGGGGGAGATTTTTTGTTTTCGCACTGGTCGGACTTTTGTCTTCATCCGCATTTGCGATGACGCTGCAAGAGTTTCAAAGGCCCGTAGCAGATCGAGAATGCCAACTCAGTTTACAGGATCGCACTGATAGAATACGGTTTGTCAAAACCGAACTCAATCGCACGTATTCAGAACTCGATCGGGCCGTGGAGGCCATGAATACTCACTATGAGTCGTTGCGAGTCGTCAATGTCGGATATCGGGTGCAAAGCTGGTCGATGATCATTGGGACTCTGGCGGGAATCGCGGCTGGAGGATCGGGTCTGGTGCTTGCGGCCAAAGCGGGAGATGTTCTTACTCTGGCATCCACAGCAGTCTCAAGTTCTATCACTCTGGGTCCTAAGTTTTATACTTTGGCTAAGAATTCGGATCGGCCAGGCGTGGGAATGTTAGATTTCTCGCTTAGGAAAAGGCTCAATACAATCGTGACTCAACCTTTAATCTTTGATTCAACGCGCCCTTTTTTGAGCGATCCCGAGTGCACGATGCAGAAGTGCCCGGTGGGGCGCCCGGATATCGAAGATTTGATTGGAGAGATCCAGGAGTGGTATCAAGATAAAAAGTTGCAGGATCAGGCTGCGGCGATGCCTTGGATTATCGAGAGTTTTACGCTCTATTATGGGAAAGTTTTGGCCGAAACGGAGTTGCCTCGCGCGATCCATCTCGTGACGTTGTTAAGTCTTAAGCGGAACTACTATCTTTCGTTGCTTGAGATCTTAAAGCATGATCAAACGGGGTGTGGTCAATAAACGACTCTTCTCCTGGCGCTTTCAGCTCGTACTGATTTTGTGCCTAGCCTATTTGCCCTTCATAGGTCTCCCTGTTATTCGAACGGCGGGTGATGACAAGGTCTACGTCGCGCAGGCGCTAGAAATGCTTCGATCGGGGCGATGGTTTGTGCAAACTTTGGCGGATGTGCCTGATTATTTTAAAGGCCCGCTTCATCTTATTCTCGTGAAAATCGGCACGCTCCTTTTCGGTTTCAGTCTCTGGGCGACGGTCTATATGAATTTTATTTTGATCTGTCTTGCGTCGCTGGCGGTAGGCTCCCTTATCTTACGGCTAGGTCAGAAGTATGAAAATCAGGGCTGGGCTGTCTTGGGCGGCACCATGTTTGGCCTGAGTCTCGGAGTATTTTCCTATGCATTTTCATCCCAGATGGAGGTCGAACTTGCGGCGCTCACAGCCATTGCCATGAATGAGCTGGAACGCGCAAACACTCGTAACAGAGAACTACTGTTTTGGACTTTAGCGGGTTTTATGGGTTGGGCCAAGTCTCCAGTCTATAGTGTACACCTTGCGGCCTCTGCCCTTCTTTTTTGGGTTTTTGAGGGGAGTTTCGGCGCGCGAGCCCGTAACCCCTGGAGTTGGGCATGTGCGCTTTGGGGTGTCGCTGTGGGCGTGGCGGGTTATGTGCCAGCGGCGATTCTCGATTTTAAGAATTTTTTTGGAATCTATATTTTAAGAGAAAATTGGAGCAAAGCCGATAACGGCGGGAGTTCGACTGAAGCCGTGAGCGCGGTATTTTCGTTTTTTCTTTTGCCATGGATGTTTGTGGTTTGGGCGGCGTTGGGTGATTCTGTGTTAGGGCTTTTTCGCAAACGTTCACCAGGGGATGCGCCCGCATTTTTCACTTCGAGAGGATTCATGCTCGCTTTGGCGGTAGCACTGCCGAACCTCCTGTTTTTTACCCTTTTCCGCTATCACGGGCAAAATTACAGTCTTCCTGTAGTTTCGGCGCTTGTTTTGTTTGCGGTGCTGCAATGGCAGCAGAGTCAAATGAGTAGCCGAAAAATTATTTTTATCGCGCTTTTGTTCTCACTCCTAGCATGGTTTTTTGTCCCGGGTTTTATCTTTGCGATCCAAACAAGATTCGTGGATTTACCTTCATGGTGGCCCACAGGGTTTGCGGTTGGGGTGTCAGCAGTAGCGCTGCTTGGAATGGGTTTGATAGTGCGAGAGTGCATTCGCGGACTGCGAAAAGGATTTGCGGTTTTTAATCCCGCTTTTGTTGCTGTGGGTGCTCTGGGATTCTTTGTGCCCCTCGCCTGGCTTATGGTCGTTTTAGGGGAGCGGGAGTGGACCCCCCTGGGCGAAATCCTCATGAGTGGGGGAGAAAAGCCAGCCCAAGTGTTCTATCTAAATACGGGGCGGGGGCTATGGAGCGAGTGGGCGCTTTTTGGTTATGAGGCGGGGGTTTCAGTTAAGGGGGTACACCTAGAAGCGGCGTTGCCCCCGTTGTTGAAAAATGGCGCAGTATTTGTCGCCCCCGATTCAGCGAGTCTCGAGGGGTTGCGCGTAAGTCTTAAACAGCAGGATCCTGGCGCCACACTTTCCATTCGGGAATGGAAACGCTGGCGAGTGCCCCATCATCGGGATGCGCGGGGGCGAGCGTTGTGGCTTGCCGCTTGGGAGGATCGCAATATTTCAGTCCTGGAGCGTGACATGTTCGTGGCTAAGGTCGAGGGGATGGGCCGAACTGAGCATTTGCCCCGTTAGGGAGTTTGGGTCGTTCTTGATGTCTTCTGGAGTCCCTTGGCTCATAATTTGTCCACCGTGTTCGCCCCCTCCGGGACCCAAATCAATCACCCAGTCTGCTGCCGCGATCACATCCAGGTGATGTTCAATCATGAGGACGCTGTTCTTGGCATCCACTAAGTCTTGCACGACGGCGAGGAGTTTTTTGATGTCCTCGTGATGAAGGCCGGTCGTGGGTTCATCAAAAATATAAAGAAGATTTTCGCCCTCTTTGTCGTCAAGCGCAGAGGCGATTTTGAGTCGTTGGGATTCGCCGCCTGAGAGGGTCGAGGAGGACTGCCCTAATTGCAAGTAGCCTAAACCTACGCTCCTTAGGACGCCCAGTTTTCGGGCCAAGACGGGATTGTCTCGAAAAAGTTCGAACACTTCGTCGATGGTGGAGTGGAGAATTTCATGCACGTTTTTCCCCCGGACGCGAATATCGAGCACGGTTTTCTTAAAGCGTTTTCCTTCGCACTCTTCACACGGCAGTTTGACTTCGGCCATAAAGTGCATGTCTAAGGTGATTTCGCCTTCGCCTTTGCAAACGGGGCAGCGTCCGCCATCGACGTTGAATGAAAAATGCTGGGGCATATAGCCTCGGCGTAGCGACGCGGTTTGCCCTGCAAAGAGTCTGCGAATTTCGTCCCAAGCTTTGAGATAGGTGGCCGGATTGGAGCGAGAACTTTTGCCAATCGGTGATTGATCCAGAAGCACGACCCCGCCGAGTTGTTCTGCGCCGTAGAGGCGTTCGAACTCTCCTGCTCGATCTACCGCATGGTTGTAGTGGCGATCGAGCGCTGCAAAAAGCGTTTTGTGAACCAGCGTGCTTTTGCCCGATCCGGAAACCCCGGTGACAACGACGAAACGATCAAGAGGAATTTCGATGGTGAGGTTTTGCAGATTGTTCTCTTTGCACCCCGTGATTTTTAAGAATCTACGAATAGGAGCGCGGGTCCGGGGTTTTTGTTGTAGATGAAATACGCCCGAAAGGTATTTGCCTGTTAAGGAGTGCGGAGTGCGAGCGAGGTCTCCCGCATTGCCTTGAGTAATGAGTTCGCCACCGCGATGCCCGGCCCCGGGGCCTAGCTCAATGAGCCAGTCCGCGGCCCGCATGACTTCGAGATCGTGCTCCACGATCACGACGGTGTTTCCTTGATCGCGCAAACGTTCAAGAATGCGAATGAGTCGCCTTGTGTCTGAGGCGTGCAATCCAATGGAGGGCTCGTCAAGGACGTAGAGGGTACCACACAATCCGTTGCCGAGTTGGGTCGCAAGATTGATGCGTTGAAACTCTCCCCCAGAAAGCGTTTTAGTTTGGCGATTTAGGGTGAGATAACCCACGCCTACTTCGTCCAAGAAACTAAGCCTTCTCTTTACCTGTGCGAGCGGTTCGGCCGCGATTTTGGTTTCATTTTTATTGAGTGAGAGTCCATTGAGCCAAACGAGGGATTTTTCGATGGGGCGTTTGCAGACGTCAAAAAAGTTGAGCTCCCCCAACCGGACAGCGAGGGCATCGGCTTTGATTCGGCTTCCGTTGCAATGCGTGCAAAGTTCTTGTTTTTGGTAGCGCCGGATAAACACCCGCACATAGAGTTTGTATTTCCAGCGTTTTAGTTCTTCAAAGCAAGCGATGATTCCCGGAAATGTTTGGTCTTTGGGATCGCCTTCCCAGAGAATTCGGCGTTGCTCGGGGGTGAGTTCACTGTATCGTTTGCCGGTCGAAATACCCTGTCTCTCGGCAAAACGAAAAAGATCTTTCTGCCAATCCGAAAACGAAGGTTTAGAAAAGGGATCAATCGCGCCGTTCTTAATTGTTTTTGTTGGATCCGGCACGACGAGTTTTTCATCCAGATCAAGAGTGAAGCCAAACCCACTACAGTTATCACAGGCGCCCAGGGGACTATGGGATGAAAAAGATTGGGGTTCCGGGACTTTGTACTCGCGGCCACATCGGAGGCACGCAAATCTGCTCTCGAGCGTTTTCCATTCGTAAGAATCCAGATCCATGAAGGCCAGGGTGCCTTTGCCTAAGTGAAGGGCTTGGGCAATGGAGTCGTGGAGTCTTGCGCGGGCATCCGAGTCCGGTTCGGCAATGAGTCTCAAGCGATCGATTACGACAAAGAGTTCGTGGTTCTTAAGGGCCCGCTCGAGCGTCGCCCGAGGAGGAGCCGAAGTGGAGTCATCGAGTTCCCACATAATGGGTTGAATCTTGCCGGATCTATACAGGATTCGGGTGAAACCTTGTTCCCGCACGATTTGGAGAATTGAATCCAGCGCACTGGGGGGGGGCGTTTTGGATTTTTTTCCTTTGGGCTTTCGGGCGTCTTGGGGTTTCTGGTCTTCCTGCTTTTGCACGGGGGTGAGAGGCGCTACGAGAAGGGCTTTGCGAACAGGGAGCCAATTTAGAGCCCACTCCAAGATCGCGTCGGGGGTAAGGTGCTTCACTTCTTCTTTAGAGTCGAGACAATCGAGGCAGTAAGTTTTTCCAACCTTAGCAAATAGAACGCGCAGATAATCTACAATTTCGGTGTGCGAGCCCACGGTGCTGCGGGCACTGACGACGTGATTGCGTTGCTCGAGCGCAATCGCGGGGGGAATGTTTTCGATGGATTCTAAATCAGGCTTTGGCATTTTTTCCAAAAACTGGCGCGTGTAGGTCGATAGACTTTCAACATAGCGCCGTTGGCCTTCAGCGTAGAGCGTGTCAAACGCCAGCGAGCTTTTGCCGCTGCCCGAGACGCCCGTGATGACGGTGAGTCTTCTGGCGGGGAATTCTACCGAAATTCCTTTGAGATTGTTTTGTTTGACCTTCACCAGTCGAATCGGTTGCTGCGCCATCGAAGGTACAGCCTACTTCGGAGCGTTTGCGAGGGCAAGGTGCTCGAGCCGAGAGAGTGATTAAGTTTTTGACACCTGTAGAGTGTGTAGCAGTTTGTTTGAGGGGTACGGCGGGTGAAAGAAGGGGGCGTTTATTAAAAGGTTAGTAAAAACGCGGAAGTAGAAGAGTCGCTCCCCTGTGTCGTGGCTGGCACTGCACTTGCTCATACGAGCGCGGCGTCGATCGTAATGTTGTCTGTACTGGAAAGGAAATGCGTCTATGAAGCACAATAATAAGCTGGCCCTAGCAGGGGTGGCGGGAGCCATTGGAATGTTGACCCTCTCATTTGCCATGGCGGCGGTTCCGGATCGGTTCCCTTTAAGTCATGTGACGGACGATACTGCGATCTATCAAAAGCTGTCCGATATTAATGCGCAAAAGGAACCGAATCCAAATTTTGATATGGATATTCGAAGGCTTTCGGAGCAAGAGAAAAATTATAAAGAGCAACTTCCCTCTCTTGCTTCGCTTCCGCAATTGCGCGGGCCGATGGGCCGGATCGCGAAGCAGGGCTATCGCCATTCAGGAGCGTCAGTGCGGGGCACGGGGGTAAACGCGAAGAAGTAGTTCGGTCTTTACTTATATACACATAAATAGTAATATATGTGTATTACGGGGAGAGAGCGATATGAAGAAAACAAAGCGCACCAATGTTGAGTTGGATATCGAAAAGTTGCGAAAAGCGAAGAAAGTTGTGGGAGCTGCAGCGGGCCTTTTTACGACTAAAGACGTGATTGATTTTGCGCTGATGCGTCTGGTGACCAGTTCCGACGCTCTTCGGGCGATTGTTCGGAGCCAGGTGAAATTTGATGCCAATTACGACTACAAAGCGTCTCGATAAACCCGTTTTATGATTCTTGTGGATAGCTGTGTCTGGATTGATTTACTAAAGAAGAGAAAAAATAAGCACACCCTGCTATTGGAGAATCTAGCTCACAATCTTCTTGAAGAAGTCTGCATTAGTCATGTGATATATTTCGAAGTGCTTCGTGGTATTACTTCTGATCTTGAGCGAAAAAAGCTAGCTAGTTCCTTCGAGAAAATGGCCTTTTTTGATTTTAGAAACGACGGGTTTGACGCCTGGATTGCTATTTATCGAAAATGTACCCGGAGCGGTGTGAATCTTCCGCGCCTTGGAGATTGGATGATCGCCAAAACCGCCGTCGATCACGACTTGGAATTGCTAACATCGGACCAGGATTTTTTGGCCATTGCAGAGCACGTGGGCCCGCACACGCCACTTAGAATCGTGTCAGTCTGAGGTTTTCTGCGCCTCCTGGCGAGCGAGTGAAAGCGTGAGGATGAAGCGCGTCCCCACTCCCAGTTCACTTTCAACGGTCATCTTCCCGCCGAAAGAATCAATGATAGCGTGCGAAATTGAAAGCCCAAGGCCGGTTTCTTTTCCTGGGGCTTTGGTGGTATAAAAAGGATCGAAAATCTGAGGGAGATCTTTTTTTGCGATCCCCTTGCCGTTATCAGATATGTAGATCACGACGTTTTCGGCAACAATAGCGGATTCTATGGTAATGGTTCCCCCTGTGGGCAGCTCTGATAGCGCGTCTCTCGCATTGGTGAGGAGATTCATGATTACTTGTTGAAACTTTCCTGAATTGGCTTTGATGATAGGCTGAACGGTACTGAAGGTTGTTTTAATTGAAAGGCCTTCTTTTTCGTAAATGCCTTCGCAAATGCTCAGGGTGTCCTTGATTGCATCGTTGATATCGAAAAACTCGATGAGTTCAGAATCAGTACGGGAGAAAGTGCGAAGTCCGTCGACAATTTTGGCAATCCGAGCAGCTGCTTTTTCCTGCTTCGAAAGTAATTCGAATATTGTTTCCAACCTATTTGACTGGGTTAGTCTCTCCCGGATCAGGCGGGTAAACCCGGTAATGACGGTGAGGGGATTGTTGATTT
Organism: Bdellovibrionota bacterium FG-2; assembly: GCA_051382305.1. Lineage (GTDB taxonomy): Bacteria > Bdellovibrionota > UBA1018 > UBA1018 > UBA1018 > CAIRTR01. Next base: position 11,012 of record JBBCAV010000089.1, on the reverse strand, counting down.
CGTGGGAGACCCCTGCCGCTAGGGTTCCGATCGAGGCAAGCTTTGCCGAATGCTGGACTTGGGACTCTAGCCTTACCCGACTTGTGATATCTCGACAAAGCGAAATAATACGAGGCCTGTCTCCCTCATAATCGACGGTGGCATTGATCTCAACGGGGGTGACATGGCCATGCTGATCGATATAGTCGATTGTGAAATTTCTGATCGAGCCGTCGAGCATGCACTTTTCTACCGCGGCCGCGTTTTTTTCTTTTCCATACTCCGCCGTCCATTCTACCACACTTCTGCCGAAGATTTCGCAGATGTCACGGTGGCCGCTTAGACGTACATACTCAGGATTTGCATCCACCACTCTGCCTTGATTATCAAGTATCAAAAATCCCGTGTCTGTCGCTTCAATAAGTGTGCGGTATTTGCTCTCACTCGCCCGGAGCGCGTTCTCGGCATTATTGTTTTCGGTGACGTCTCGGAATATCCCCTGGATCACGGTATTCCCGTCAATTTCGACAAGACTCGGGTGGATCGCAACATCTCGGGTGCTGCCGTCGGGCCTCAGAATTTTTCCTTCATGAACACGGTCGTCATGTTTTTTGAAGGTCCGGGTGAATTCTCCCGCGCGTTCTTCTATGGGATGAATTTAGCGCTGATGTAGACCGATGATATTTTTTTTGTTCTACCCAAAAGCTCGCAGGCGGCTTTGTTGCAATCGAGTAATTTTCCACTTTGGGGATCTGCGATTAGAACCGCATCACGCATGCCTTCAAAGAGGGCCGTCAGACGCTGGTGTTGCTTGATCACCGTCTCGGCATTATCGAAAACGCAACCATAATCAGAGTCGATGAAAAGACATCTGCCAGTGGTGTGTTCGCAGACGTTGAAAGGACTAGGATTTCTTCAAAAGCCTCAACGCATACCGGTAAGAGCATGACCATCGGAAAAACTCTGCGAAGCGCGAGCGCCGTACTGGTGTTCAAACACATCACCCAAACAACTCCGCGGTCTGGCAATGCTGCAATAAGGGCCGTGGCGAGAAAAAAGAAGATAAGAGCAGAGGGCAAAGCCATCGCCGTGACGCTACTCCCTAAGATCACGAGTGATTTGGCGCCATGCACATATGCGGAGAGTGAAAAATAGGAAATTATTTCAATCGTAGCTGCCGTGAAGTGCAGGGTTGACCACACGAGTGTGGCGTTGAGCAAGACAAAGGAGATCGCAGTCGCGATCGACATTCGGCCCGGGTGTGTTGTCAAAAGGGCGCCGGACCTTTCGATGATTAGCAGATTATCAATCCCCAATTCAAATCCGAATACATCCTGCAGCCCCGTGGTGAAAGCGGCAAGCGCTACTAAGACTGAACAGCTTCTGATTATCCAAGTAAGCCGCGAACTGTTAGGTGCATTTTGTATGCACCACAAGGATATTCCAGTGAGTACAAAGCAAATTGCGGCATTGAATTTCATTGCCACTAGGCCGTAAAAGCCGCTTCTGAGTATCGCGATATCGAACAGCCATCCCCAAATGACCAGAAGGCCAGCCAGGATTGTGAGGAGCGCGACAGCACTCGACTATCCCTTAAAAAAGCGCGCTCTCGCTAGTTCTGGGTCGTCAGAATTAGTGGCCATATGCTTTGATCGCTATTTCAGCTCCGCTTCCGGATTCTTGAAAATTTTCATTATGGTGCGTACCATGTGGCTGGCGTGCATCCCATCAATAAGTCGGTGATCAAAAGTCGCGCAGAGCCTGACGATCGGACGAATCACGATTTGGCCATCCTGAACTACGGGCATGTCGCGAACCACCCCGACTGTGATTAGAAGCGGACAGCGCGAGTAGGGGACGATGGGCGCAAAAGCGGAATCCAATCCCAAGGAACCGATGCTGGTCACCATAACGCTGCCGAAAGAATCGCGAGGGGCGCCCAGCAGTGGCGACCAAAGATTAAGCGTATACAAAATAAAACCTGCGAAATCTAAAACATAACGACTCAAGATTCCCGGTAGTCCGCCCATGAGACCTTTCATTTTTTTAAACGCCGGGTCCCCTTTTTCGCGGATTTCGCGAGCCGCAAGTTGCAGTTCACGCGCGATTTCGGCAAGCGATTTGCGTTCGGCCTCGCGTATCACGGTCCCGGAAAGGTCTTTGCCCGTGTCGTCAGAGGCGATTTGAAAAAACACGTCCACCGTTTTTCGTTGATAAAGCCGGCCAAATCTTAAGACGCAATTGATATCGGGGTGGCGGCTCAAGGTCTCAGCCATGAGTTTTCCGACAAAATGAGTGAGGGAGAGTTTGACGCCGAGATCATTTTTGAGTTTGTCGATGTAGGCCGTCGCGGCTCCTACATCAATGTCCATCATGCCGTAGACGCTGGGATCGCCCACCGTCCGCCAGGTTCCGATGGCGACTTTGCGCCAGGGGCTCAGCTTAAGCGTTCCTTTATAATTTACGTTTTTTGTGAATAGAGACATGTGGGGGTTACCTTTCTAGTGGGTCTTCGTAGGGAAGGGGAGACGCGCGGCCGTGGCTTTTCAGGGATGGATAATCTTCGGGTGAAACATACATTCTCGTGATGGAGCGTTTTTCGCCATAGCGTTGGTACAGATCGGTGCATTGCTCAAGCGGAATGTCCGCCGCGGCACTGTAGTGGTTATCATAGTGCACAAAGATGGGCAGGCCGGGCTTTCGAAAATACTTCGAGAGTTCACTCGTCGAGGTGGCAGTAAGCGAATGGACTTTCTTTTCATCCAATTCTGCCTTGATTCGTTTGAGCAGGGCAAGTTGCTCAAGGCGAGCGGTTTTGGTGGCGGGAATTCCGCTGTGGAGTTCGATGAGCATTTTGTAAGGGCGCTTTTCAATAATTCGTTTGGCCCAAGGATTGCGGCTTTGGGCGAGGTGTGAGAAAAGATGGGCGTCGTTACATTCACAATATCTTTCGATATCTGAGGGTAGCTCGTAGTCGCAATCTTCGCTTGCGAAGTACTCGCTTAACATCTCATCGTAGACGACGCTCTTGTAGTGAAAATACACCATCAGAAACATATGAAACCGAGAGATGAGAAAATCCTCAAATGCAAAAAGGGCGCGATGTTCAAGAGCCAGAAGCGCTTTGCCGTCTTGCAGGTGATACGTGAGATTGCCTAAGAGCCAATCAAAATCAAAATGTCCGTAGCTTACTCCCGCATGTAGACTGTCTCGTCTAAGATAATCCATGCGATCGGCATCAAGTTCGCTCGAGATCAGCTGTCGCAAAATGGGACTGAAATCGATTTTTACGCCCTCAATTGATTCGAAAAAGAAGTCATCCGATATTGCCACATTGGAATCGATGAGGTGTGCTACATGAGAGGGTTTAAGGCCCATCGAAGCGCCCAAGTTGGTAATCAAGGGGGTGATGGGGGAGTCCAAAATAATCTTGAGGGTGTAATCTTCGTGCGTCGCTTTCCGGGGCTTAGCAGGAACCGGCGTCAGAGGCACTTCGAGTTTTCGAACGTCAGGCATGGCAAACTCAGTCGTATGAGAAAGAGGGCCGTGCCCGATGTCGTGCAAGAGGGCCGCAAGTCTGAGCGCAGAACGAAACCTCAAAAGCCGGGGCGAAAGAACGGGATCTTTCTTGAAGCGGGAGAACACTCGATCAAAAGCGGCTGATGCCGTAGCTAGTGCGCCCAAACTATGAATGTAGCGATTATGGGTGGCGCTCGGAAAAGAATTCTCAGAAAATCCGAGTTGCTTGATTTGTCTTAAGCGCTGAAAAAGACGTGAGTCAACAATGGCAAGTTCTGGATTGTCGATTTCGATGGAGCCATGAATGACGTCTCGGATTTCCATAATTAATTAAAAAAGCCCCGAAAAAGGCCGAAAGCCTGCCTTCTTCGGGGCTTTTTAAGAAAACTTAATTTTACTCTTCGGACTCGTCAGAGTCAGCTTTTTCAGGGCTTACGAGTTCGTCTTCGTCGTCATCATTTTTGTGGTCATGATTGCAGTGTTCGCCGTGCTCATGGTGGTGCTCTTCGTGCTCGTAGCGCGAAGAAAATGAAGATCCAATTGCAGCACCGGCGAGTCCACCTGCAACAGCGCCTACAGCGGCAGCAGGCAGGGCGGATGCTTTTTTCGGAGCAGCTTTTTTTGCAGCGGGCTTTGCTACTTTTTTAGGAGCCTGTTTCTTGGGGGCCGCTTTTTTTACAGCGGGCTTTGCAGCTTTTTTCGGGGCCGTTTTTTTTGCTGGTTTTTTTGCGGGCTTTGCAGCTTTTTTGGGAGCGGCTTTTTTTACTGCTTTCTTTACAGGTTTTTTCTTAGCGGGTTTTTTTGCTTTTTTTGCCATGAGGTCTCCGTGTTTTTGAGGTTAAATATTTAGATAAAAAAATAGCCCTAGGTTATAGAGATTGCAATAGATTTCGGAAAAAGGGCAAATCGCTGGTCTCTTGCTGGAAGAGCTGGTTTTGTGGGCCGAAGGTATGTTGTTCAATTGACCAGATCTTATACATCTATTTGATTTTATTGTAAAAAAATATGTGACGCGGTGCGATTTAGCTCCAAGTAAATCCCCGGCTTATAGCTGAGGAACCGTTTGCATGGGTGAATTGAGCATGTTTGCGTTCAGGCATAGGGCTTGCTCAAGGAAGGATCGACGAAAGTTACGAAGCAAGAAGGCGAAAATGCCAAATGGAAAATTTAATGGAAACTTTAAAGACGGGGAATTTAGAAGTGAGAAATTTCAAGAAAAGAAAAAGGACGCTGTATTTGGCGACTTATTTTGCCACTCTCGCTTTAGGCCTCGGGCTGGGATTTGGCAGAAGTGCTTCAGCCATTGAATTCAACTGTCCAACTTGTTTCGCTAATCAAGGCGCGGGAACTGCCGTTTTGGGTGGGAACATCGCTTCTGGTTTTTCGAGTCTATCTCAGATCATTGATGCTTCATTGATCCGAACGAGTAGTTCTCCTTTTTCTGGACTCACTTCGCCTCAGGCGGGGCTTGTGAAGGACGCTCCATTTTATCAAGGCTTTAATGACCCCTCTTTGGGGCAAGCAGGAGCGTTTAACCCCGGGTTTGACCCGACCTTTCGTGCGGATTTTTGGAGCGATGAAAAGGGTCCTCTTTTTAATTCCAGCGCGCCTTGGAATCAGTTTTTCCCGACCTATCAAGCCAAGTGGATGTATAGCGAAGGGATGGCGACTTTGGGGTTACCCGTTAGTTTCTAAAAGTGTCCGTAAAAGTGTCGGAATTGTTCCGGCACACTCTCTTAACTACTCCTCTCTCTCTTGATCCCGCTTTCACCATGGTTGGTGGGGGCGGGATTTTTTTGGCTTGCCGCAAGGTCGGCTGCGTAGGTGCTAATGCCCCAACTTCTCAAACAACGAAGTTAAGGGCCTACCCCCCCGACCCTTCGGCCCATTACTTCGCTGTTTCGGAAGTGCAATGCCGGAAGCGCAAAAATTTACATAGAAATCGTTCCCGTTGAGGTGCATCTTGACTCTGCCCAAGCGCTTTTCGCCTGTCAGACAATTAACGGCAGAATGAGCGGTCTTGGGTGGTGAATGAATGCAAAATGAAGCGGCAGCGGGGGCTCGTGTCATGAAACCGTTTGCCCTAGCGGAGCAAATCTGGAATCGACTCACGCGGTTCCGTCGTTCTTTGTTCCCTAAGTCCGTGATGTCAAAGCGCAGTAAAATAAAGGTGCGCTTCGTGTCGATTTCTTATTAGGCCAGTCCCTCGATCTGGCACCCAAAATGCACAAGGCAGTCTCGACCGCAAGATGCGGATCATACTACTCCTCTCTCTCAGCCCCCAGGAATCGTCCTGGGGGCTTTTTTATTCCCCGCACTTCATCTATAAGATGGCTATGTCCCTACCTCCTACCGAACGAGCGCGTCCCCTTCCTCCATCCGAAGCAGCTAAGATACTAGCGGCTCGTAAACCTGAGTGGCTTAAGATCCGTGCCCCAGGTGGCGAGAAGTACGCGGAGATCAAAGGCCTGCTGCGGGGCCAGAAGCTGCACACGGTGTGTGAAGAGGCTCACTGTCCGAATCTTTCTGAGTGTTGGGCCAGTGGAACGGCCACCTTTATGTTGGGCGGCGACATTTGCACGCGTGCGTGTCGGTTCTGTGCGGTGAAGACGGCACGGATTCCTCCGGCGTTGGATCCCAGTGAGCCGCTGAGTGTCGCCGAAAGCATTGTCGCACTTAAGCTCAAATATGTCGTGCTCACTTCGGTGGATCGCGATGATTTGGCGGACGGGGGCGCAGGGCATTTTGCGGAGACCATCAAGGCGATTAAAATCCGCGATTCGGCTGTTTTGGTTGAGGCCCTGGTTTCAGATTTTCGCGGCGACCCATCCGCGATCGAAACTGTGGTGGAATCTCATTTGGACGTTTACGCCCATAACGTGGAGACTGTTGAGAGATTGCAATACCGAGTGCGCGATCCGCGCGCGGCCTATGCGCAGTCACTAGAGACGTTGCGCGTTGCGAAGGTGGTTGCGGCTAGGAAGGGAATTTCACTTTTGACGAAAAGTTCGGTGATGTTGGGATTGGGCGAATGCGATGCGGAGCTTCGCGCTACTTTTGCAGACTTGCGGGGGGTGGGTGTTGATATTTTGACCTTGGGGCAATATCTGCGCCCTTCCATGACGCATTTGCCGGTGGAGCGATTTTATACGCCCTCAGAGTTTGAGGCGTTGCGAGTTTTGGCCGAGGGGTTTGGTTTCGCGTATGTGGCTTCAGGGCCACTGGTGCGATCGAGTTATAAGGCTGCGGAGTTTTTTGTTGCCAAGAAGATTAAGGAGATTTCGAATGCGATTCACACTTCCTGAGATGGGCGAAGGAGTTCACGAAGGTGAACTCGTTAAATGGCGGGTGAAACCCGGGGATCAAGTGAAATACGATCAGCCTTTGTGCGAAGTAATGACGGATAAAGCGACGGTTGAGATTCCGTCGGCTTTTCAAGGAACGGTCGCAGAGATTCACGTCAAAGAAGGTGCGCTCGTCAAAGTTGGACAACTGATGTTGAGTTTTGAAGGGGCGGCAAAAAGTGGTGACCAGAGGAGTGAAAAGAGGAGTGAAAAGAGGAGTGAAAAGAGGAGTGAGAAATCAGCTCCTGCTGCCGCTGTGACGGCTCCTGCGATTCGCGAGCCGGAAGCACGCGTTCCGGCGGCTCCATCCACTCGTCGGTTAGCGCGGGAACTCGGCATCGATTTGGCGAGCGTGCCCGCCACGGGTCCTCACGGGCGCGTGATGCGAGAAGATGTCGAGCGTAGGGCTAAGGGCGGGGGCGTGGTGAAGTCGGCAAGGGCCGGCCTCAAGCAAGATGAGCGAATTCCGCTTCGTGGACTGCGCAAAAAAATAGCGGAGAAAATGCGGCAATCCAAAGATCATGCCGCCCATTTTACTTATGTTGAAGAAGCGGATGCCTCGGAGCTTGTGAAGCTGCGAAACACGGCTAAAGAGATCGGCGCGCGCCAAGGGGTGAAAATTACTTATTTGCCTTTTCTGATGAAGGCCATGGTCGAAGCCTTGAAAAAGTATCCGTTACTGAACGCTTCTTTAGATGAAAAAGGGGGAGATGAAAAAGCAGGTGAGATCGTGGTGAAGCACGTCTATAACATCGGGCTTTCGATACAAACCGAAGACGGGTTAACGGCGCCCGTAGTTAAGGATGTCGAAAACAAAAGTATTATGGCGATCGCCAAAGAGATCGAAGATCTTGTGGTGCGTGCGCGGGCAAAGAAACTCACACTTGCGGATTTTGAAGGTGGCACGATTACACTGACGAACGCGGGCTCCATTGGCGGATTGTTTGCAACACCGGTGATTAATTATCCTGAGGTTGCGATTTTGGGTTTCAATAAAATTTTTCGCAAGCCCGTGGTGAAGGTGATTCGGGGGCGCGAAAAAGTCGTGGTGAGGGATTGGACCTATTTTTCGATCTCCCTGGATCATCGGGTTGTGGATGGCGCGGTAGGCGCCGAGTTTATGAAACTGTTCATTAGCTATGTCGAGAATCCTACGCTCCTCTTTTTGGAGCAGGCGCTCAGTCATTGAGGGTGATGTATGAACGAAATTTCTGCTGATGTTGTTGTTCTAGGGGCCGGCCCCGCAGGCTACGTATGTGCGATTCGGTTGGCACAACTTGGGAAAAAAGTCATGGTAGTAGAGCGCGCGGAGGTGGGTGGGGTTTGTCTAAATCGTGGATGTATTCCGTCAAAAGCGCTGATTTATGCCGGTGGATTGATCGAGAAGATCACGCACGCGCAGGAGATGGGGATCACGGTTGAAGGGGTGAAAGTTGATTTCCCAAGGTTGATGAAGTGGAAAGATTCGGTTGTTTCGAAGTTGACGGCGGGTGTGGCTGGCTTGCTAAAAGCCAATGGTTGCGTTGTTGTGCAGGGGGATGCTCAATTTACTTCGCCTACGACGATGATTGTGAAAACAGCAGAGGGAGAAACCTCGATTAATTTTAAGACGTGCGTGATTGCGGCGGGTTCGAGGCCGTTGGATTTGTCGTCGAAAATTCCGGGGCTCAAAGTGGATCAGAAGCATATTTGTGACAGCACGGGAGCGCTGAGCTTGGAGAAGATTCCGGGGCGGCTTTTATGTGTCGGCGGCGGATATATCGGCTTAGAATTGGGCACTTTTTTCGCAAAAGTGGGCTCCCAAGTCACTGTGGTCGAGGCGATGCCTCAGATTCTAAGTGGTGTGGATTTAGATTTGACGAAGGTCGTGGCCAAGCGGCTAACGAAGATGGGCGTGCATTTGAAGCTTCAGACAGAATTGCGATCCGTGAATGTAGGGAAGTCGGGCGTTGAGGCGACATTCTTTTCGGCAGAGACCGGCAAGCAAGAAACGCAAACCTTTGATACCGTTTTGGTGACAGTCGGGCGACGCTCGAATTCTGAGTTGATTGGGCTTGAGAATACGGGCTTGAAGGCCGATGCGCAGGGTTTTATTGCGGTCGATTCACAAAGGCGCACGAGTGTGCCGCATCTTTTTGCGATTGGCGATATCGCGGGTCAACCGTTACTTGCGCATAAAGGGTCCAAAGAAGGAATCGTGGCCGCCGAAGCCATCGCAGGTCTCAAAACCGTGTACGATGTCGCGGCAATGCCGGCTGTGATTTTCACAGATCCCGAGATCGCGACCGTCGGCATGAGTGAGGCTGAAGCGGGAAACAAGGGAATCAAGACGAAACTCGGCGTTTTTCCTTTTGCTGCTAACGGGCGTGCACTCTCCGTCAATGAGCCTGAGGGTTTTGTGAAGATCGTCGCGGAGGCTGAGACGGGCCGGGTTTTGGGGGTTCATATTGTGGGCGCCGAAGCGTCGAATTTGATTTCTGAGGCGGCTTTGGCTATCGAAATGGGCGCAACCGCTGAAGACCTTGCACTCACCGTGCATCCTCATCCGACGCTGCCTGAGACTTTGATGGAAGCCGCAGAGGCCGTGATGGGGCACGCGATCCATATTTTTCAACGCAAATAAGTTCAAGTAAATGAGAGTTGAGTATCGATCACTGCCGGGGTTGGTTGGGTATGCGGAGGCACTAGCGCTTCAAGAGGAGCTGGTTTCGCGTCGAGTGCGCGATGAGATTTGCGATACGGTTTTGTTTTTGGAGCACACGCCCGTGGTTACTCGTGGTCGAGGCTTGCAGTGGGATCCGTTGCGCGGCGGGGGGCGGGAAGGCTGCGTGCGCAAAATGCCTTTAGGCCCGCTGCCCGCAGGGGTGGAGTATTGCGAGAGTGCGCGCGGCGGTGACCTGACCTATCATGGTCCGGGACAGCTCGTGATTTATCCGATTTGCAAATTGGGCGGAGATGGCCTTGCGCCAAGACTAGACGTGGGCGCGTGGGTGCGGACGCTTGAGGGGCTGGTGATTGGGGGCTTGGATAAATTTGTGGGAGGCACGGTTTCGTTCGAGCGGCGCGAAAATGCGGCGGGGATTTGGGGGGGCGAGCAGAAAATTGCATCGGTCGGAGTTTCGATCCGCTCGTGGGTGAGTCAGCATGGGGTTGCGATCAATGTCGTCAATGAGCTAGATGTGTTTCGTGCGATCTCGCCGTGTGGGTTTTCGGGTGAGGTGATGACGAGGCTTTGCGATGTGTCGCCGGGGGTGGATTTTGCGGGGTGGCGCGAGAGGTTGGAGGCGTGTTTTCTATAGCATTAATTCCAAGATCACCCGATCTTCTGGCGTCGAAAGCGGAATCGCGATGGACTTCTCTCGGATCTCTGCCAATCGTGCGCCCAGCGCTGTCCCCATGAGAACTTGGGGGATTGATCCCTTGAGTTTGTAGCCCAACTTTTTGAGCTCGGGATCGGCGGATCCAACGGACATGTTGAGTAGCTCTCCAGCGAGGTCCTGATTTTCAGAAGAAATGCCCGCAGCCGCTTCTCCAAACATGTCTTGATACACCTTCAAGAAAGTCGCCTCGCTTAGGCAAAGAACCAATGTGAGGGAGAAGTCAGCGCCGTTGGCTTGGCCTTTAATCTGGGTCGTGCTCAACACATCGATTTGATCGGCAGGCGGATCCTGCCGCAAAAACGGCCGGCCGGGAGCGGGCTTGGATTTAAGGTGCGTCGTGAGCGTGGTGGCTACGCCCCCCACGAGAGTGCGCAGGAAATCTGGGTGTTTCGCGAGAAGGGTAAGAAAAGTTTTCTGGGCTTCGGTGGGGCGCGGCATAGGCTGTTGGTATTATTGTGGCCCTGGAATGGATGAGTTGTCCAGAGGGTAATCTTGCCATGCGGATCTTAGCTAAGAACCGGCACTCTCAAATTATCGGGTAAGCAGCCTTCCTTCGCTAATATCAGGATTCCGGCATACGCTCGGTTAAGCGCCCCAGCTGACTTCGCTTTTTATTAGCTCTGGACACTGGCTCTTTTGTATGCGAGCATTGTGTTCATGACTCAACCGGCTATTGACAGGGCTTTTCTTCGGCGGATTCAAGTGCGGCCGATCCGTCGCGAAGAGCGCGAACGGTGGCAACAGTTAATGCGTGAGCATCATTACCTTGGTTTTGCTGGTGCCGTAGGTG
>JBBCAV010000088.1:0-2019 GCA_051382305.1 Bdellovibrionota bacterium FG-2 | reverse complement strand
CCCTTTAATCACCCGCCCCTGAGACAAAGTCTCAAGAGTAACTTCCTTGAAGGACGCTGGATCAAGTTTTTCAAGATCGCGCACATTCAAAGTTGCCTGAGTCCTAGCCATGAAATTCTTAAATCCACGTTTTGGAACTCGCCGATAGAGAGGCATCTGACCGCCTTCAAATCCTGGACGAACATGTCCACCGGAACGCTGCAACTGTCCCTTGTCCCCTTTACCGGCAGTTGGGCCATGACCAGAACCTGATCCTCGCCCCAGCCTCTTTGGCTTGTGGGTAGCACCTTTTTGAGCTTTAATTGTATTTAGGGTCAACATAACTTCACTCCTTAAAAACTCCGTAGAAAACTCGAATAACCTTCTAGTCTATCGAGTTTCAGAAACAACCTCAACGAGGTGTAATACTTTTTTGATCATCCCACGAACAGAAGGCGTATTTTCCAGTGTACGGACCTGCTCACGGCGCCGCAGTCCCAAACCCACAACGGTTGCGCGTTGATCAGGAGGACAACTGATTTTGCTCTTCTTGAGACGAATGGTGATGGTTCTCTTTTTCGTTGCACTCATAACCTACTCCTAGACTTACCCGAAATTAAACGATCTCTGCGACTGTCTTTCCACGCGCTTTAGCGATATCCGTGAAATTCCTCAAAGCGCCAAGGCCTTGAAAAGTTGCTCGGACAACGTTGTGTGGATTGTCACGCCGAATCGACTTCGTCATAATATTTTTGATCCCGGCAACTTCCAAAATTGCACGCACTGAGGAACTAGCGATAATGCCCGTTCCTTCTGGAGCAGGTTTCATCAACACTTCGCTCGCTCCAAAATGGCCTTTAATCTCATGAGGAATTGTCGTTCCATCAAGGGGAACCTTCAAAAGGTTCTTGCGCGCCTGTTTACTGGCCTTCTTTATTGCCTCGGGAACTTCGCCCGCTTTTCCGAGACCCACACCCACTTGGCCCTTCTTATCGCCCACGACAACTATCGCAGCAAAGCTAAAGCGACGACCGCCCTTAACCACTTTTGCGCATCGGTTAATATGGATCACCTTATCTTCGAACTCAGACTCCTCATGCTGACGTCCCATCTGCTGACCCATACCCATTTTTTTTGTTTCTGCTGCCATTATATCCTCACAATCCTAGAACTTCAGTCCACCTTCACGAGCCGCATCGGCTAAAGCCTTGATGCGGCCGTGATAGAGATATCCGCTTCGATCAAACACGACTTGTGAAATATTCTTCGCAAGTGCACGTTTTGCCAGAAGGCCACCCAAAGTTTTCGCGCCCTCAAGAGTGTCCTTCACTTTTTCGCGAAGATCTTCCTCATTGGTTGAAGCTGCCACAAGAGTCTGCCCCTTTGCGTCATCAACTAGCTGAATATAAAGATGCTTGTTGGAGCGAAACACTGACATCCGAGGACGCCCGACGTCACCATCTAGCGTAGCTCGAATACGCTTTTTTCGCTTAAAACGAATCACCTGTTTTGCGTTTGTCGAACGCCGAATTTTAGTCGCCATATTTCACCTTACTTCGCGCCCGCAGCTTTACCTTGCTTACGGATAATGTGTTCGTTCGTATACTTAATACCTTTACCCTGATAAGGCTCAGGCTTCTTAAATGAACGAATCTTCGCAGCCACCATCCCGACCAACATCTTATCCGCCCCCGAAACCACAAGATGAGTGTTATTCTCAACTTTTGCAGCAATTCCGGGAGGCATTTCATAATCGATAGGATGAGAATATCCAACGGTCAAACTCAAGACATTACCTTTTACGGCCGCACGATACCCGACACCCACCACATCAAGTTCCTTGGTGAATCCTGCCGAGACCCCGTGAACCATATTGTGCACAAGAGTACGAGATAGCCCATGAAGCGCGGAAGCATTCTTAACCAGCGATTCATCGCGGGTCAAAACAATAGAACCGCCATCCACTTGAGCCGCAACACCCAGCGGAAGCTGATGAGAAAGCTTCCCCTTCGGGCCTTCGACTTTTACCAAGCCGTCTTT
>JBBCAV010000087.1:0-2630 GCA_051382305.1 Bdellovibrionota bacterium FG-2 | reverse complement strand
ACATAAGGTTCGAGTTGAACATCCTGAATCCTATCCCATTGAAACGAAGCTCGTCGTTTTTCGTAATCAGTCGATCGAAAGAGTTCTAGAACTCGCCTTAAAACCAGCGACGCTTCAGTTTTCGGGTTTTTTGTACGGAGCGGTAATCGAACTCGATTCGCGGGAAGTTAAGAGTCCTGGCCGCGCTCCAGCAAGCAACACGGTGGTGCAAGCCGGGGATCATGTATTAGAAATCGCCAGGCCCGGCTGCGAACTCTACAGGGCAAATCTCACTTTGGGCGGGGGAGAGTCGAAGACGGTCAACCTGAGTGAAATTTCACTCAACCCCATCCCGACTCAAAAAGAGGCATTAATGAGTCCTAAATGGCGGCTCGGATTTCCTCTAAACTATAGAGAGAGTTCTATGGGAGCGCCTGAGCTTCCGCTTGTGACATTTGGGGGGACACTTGAGCACCGGTTAGGTCGGAGCGTAGGTTTTGTTTTGCGTTATGAAATGGGCGTGAGAAGTATCAGCTACTCGGATGTCCTTCTTGAATCCTTTCAGCATTACCTGGGACTGGGGTTGAATATCGATCTCGTCAGCTTCAAGTTCTTTGGTAATGATCAAATTTTTATTGCCCCGGCTCTAGCCGCAGCGCTCACGCAATTTAAAGTGGTTACTGAGCATCAAACTTTAAGGTTGGGTATCAGTTAGGTTTTGGTTATCGAATTCTTCAAATGCCAACGAGTCTTTCGAAGTCAGTCTTAGGGCTGGCCTTGCGGTTTGATTTGGGGAAATTCAATTCAACGACTGGTGTTTCAGGAGCCAGTCCAAAATCAGGAGGTATCGAATGCATATTTGGTTATTGATTGGACTGTGTATGATGACGACCAGTGAAACGGTTATAGCGTCCGATTCGACCCTCGATTCTACCTGGGGGGCGTTTACACAAAAAGGTTTCCAAGAGTGGGAGCAGATGGATCGGTTTGTAAAAAAAATGTGGGATGAGCAACCAGACTTTGATTCGATTAGGAACTTTATTGCATACGCCGATGATGCCCAATCTCGAATTGTGATCGATTATGAAAAAGGCGTGCTCTCATTTGAGAGTTTTCAAAATGGGGCAAAAACCACTGGTTCATTGGATAAGTTTCTGCAGCGGGCACAAAAGGAAAAACTTCTGGAAGCTGCCGAGATTGACCTTAAAGCAGTTGAAAATGCACGCAAGAATATTACCTCCGACACAATTGAGGGGCAGGACCACCAGCTTCGAACGGTATTGAAGGTGAGAATCCCGCTGGCAGCGGGGCATGTCTTAACGCGGGCCAAGCGTTACCTTCCAATCGTTGAAAAGTATGCTGCCCAATTTGATGTGGACCCCACTTTGATTCTCGCGGTGATCAGGCAAGAGTCTTCTTTCAATCCTAGAGCTCGTTCACGCGTCGGGGCGCTGGGCTTGATGCAAATAATGCCTCAATACGCCGGAGTTGAGGTGCTGACGTCGCTTACGGGGGACAGGCTAATCCCTACATCGGAATTTCTTTTTGATCCCGACCGAAACATCATGGTCGGAACCAAGTATCTTCAGCTTCTGTTAACACGTTACCAAACCGTTTGGGGCTCCGGGAGACAGACGGACTTCCTCGCGACCTGTTCCTATAATTGGGGGCCGGAGCGGGTGATGCGGGCGATAGAAACAAAGCGGGTTCATCCCAGCTCAACCTCACGCATGGTTTATGAGGAACTTCTGGCAGTCGTGCCCCTTGAAACGAGTGATTACCTCAGAAAAGTGACGCAATACCGCGAAGAGTTTAGGAGATTCCTTGCTGTCCCCATCTGACAGGACATCGGCCAATAATCAAGGGAGGAGGAAGTGGGAATGACCAATCGGGATAAGGGCCAAAAAAAATCAAATAGCGGCTTAAATGAAGAGACCACTGTGCTCCACGGTGAAGGAACCACTCTTAGCCGCGATCTCCGAAAGGCCAAGGAGCAAGAGGCTTGCTTGATCATTATTCGAGGAGTTCCGCAGGGGCATCGCTTCTTTCTTACTCAGGACTCAATGATTATTGGTCGCGATGTCGAAGCGGATATCAGTTTATCGGATCAAAGTATTTCACGAAAACATGCTCGCGTTGAAAAGAAAGCCGGAAAAGTGTTTCTCATCGATCTCCGGTCAGCAAACGGGACTTTCATCAATGACAAGAAGGTATCACCAAACGTCCAGCAGGCCCTGGCAAAAGAGGACATGGTGAAGCTTGGCAACCTTATCCTCAAATTTATTCCGGCCGGAGAATTTGAGACGCTCGCTTGGGGGGCGATGAATCAAAGCAAGATTACCGATGCGTTGACTCTGATTTACAATAAGGGATACCTGGTAGAGGCGCTTAGTGCCGAATTCAAAAGAGCGAAGGCGCTGCATACGGATTTTTCGATGATCATTTTTGATCTCGATCATTTCAAAAAGATTAACGACGGCCACGGTCATGATGCGGGTGACTATGTATTAAAGGAGTTCTCACGCCTCATTCGATCTTCCTATTTACGGCCGAAGGATATTTTTGCCAGATATGGCGGGGGGGGAATTGTTATTTTTTTTTGTGAGACCAATGCTACAAAAGCCCCCGGCATCGCCGGGCGCATTCGGGCG
>JBBCAV010000086.1:0-5449 GCA_051382305.1 Bdellovibrionota bacterium FG-2 | reverse complement strand
CAGCTCTTTCCTGAGCTTGCAATACAGCACTTTTCGTCTGCTTTTCGGGATGAAAGTCACATGGTATTTGCATTCCCACCGCGTGTGGCTTAATGATTCTGACTCGTTCATAAATTGGGTTTCCTTTCTGTGTAACTTTGAGCGGTTCACAGTTAGGAGACCCATTCATAGAACGTCTCCGGCAAAAGTCAAACTCCAGGAGTCTCCCAGTATACCTGGGGGATTAGCGATTTTATTTAATCACAACAGGCCTGGCGAAAATCACTGATTGATGTTAACCAACGCGACTTCACAGCCTCCACAAGCGGCAGCCCAATACATACTGAGTTTCGGTTTTTCGGCCATAGAAGGCCTCCCGTCGTAGTTAAAAACAAAATTGATTGTTCCTGATTAGTTCAGAGTAAGAGTGATTTACAAGCCGGTCAAAACAAATCATCAGTTCTTGACGACTGCTCGCGACGGCAGTTTTTTGGCGCTTAAAAAACCGACCGCTTGCAAGCTCACTCCAGAGTGCGATAGGCTTCGAATATCTGAGATTTCCAGAGATATGAAGGCATGAAATACATTCAAGAGTTTCGAGATCATAAGGTGGCGCGCGCGCTATCGCTTCGCATCCACACTGCAATAGAAGCGGCAAGTCCAAAGCGCGAGTACCACCTCATGGAATTTTGCGGAGGGCACACCTACGCTCTGTTTCGCTACAGCCTGACTGATTTACTTCCCCCCAACATCAAGATGGTGCACGGCCCCGGCTGCCCTGTGTGTGTGCTGCCCATCGGACGTCTGGATGGGGCTATTGAGCTCGCGAAACAGGCAGGTGTCATTTTTGTGACCTATGGAGATGTCATGCGCGTACCTGCCAGCAACCGGCAGAGCCTGCTCCAAGCGCGCGCGCAAGGCGCGGATATTCGAATGGTGTATTCGTGCACCGACGCACTCACGATTGCGCAAGAAAACCCAGATAAAGAGGTCGTTTTTTTTGCCATTGGGTTTGAGACCACCACTCCGGCCACGGCCGTGATCTTGCTTGAAGCCGATCGTTTGGGGCTAAAAAACTTTTCTATTTATTGTAATCACCTCGTCACGCCCGCCGCAGTTTCTAATATTTTAGAATCACCAGAAGTTCGCAGCCTTGGAGTCTTGAGACTTGATGGATTTATTGGACCGGCTCATGTGAGTGCCATCATCGGCAGTCAACCCTTTGAATACTTCTCATATGAATACCAGAAGCCCGTCGTCATCGCAGGATTTGAACCGCTTGATCTTCTTCAAGCGATTCTTATGCTCGTAAACCAGCTCAACGAGAACCGCGCTTGCGTTGAAAATCAATTCACACGGGTCGTTACCCGCAAAGGCAACCTCATCGCTCAACAAAATGTGGCCGAAGTTTTTGAACTCAAGCGCACCTTTGAATGGCGCGGCTTGGGAAAACTTCCTTACAGTGGACTGAAAATAAAAACGAAATATGCTTTTTTTGATGCTGAGATTCGATTTAATCTCAAAGTGCATGAAGTCCCCGATCCCAAAGCCTGCGAGTGTGGCGCCATCGTGCGCGGACTCAAAAAACCCTTAGATTGCAGATTATTTGCAAAGGTTTGCACCCCCGACAATCCCATCGGCTCTTGCATGGTTTCCTCCGAGGGCGCCTGCGGCGCGTATTATCGCTTCGGACATATCGAAAAGGTGGGCATACGCTAATGCGCATCATGTTTCTCACCCACTCTTTTAACAGCCTCGCTCAATGTCTCTATTTGGAACTCACGCGAAGGGGCCATGAGGTTTCCATCGAATTCGACATTCACGACGAAATCACTGAGCAGGCCGTCGCGATGTTTCAACCTAAGCTCATTATTGCGCCGTATTTGAAACGTGCCCTCCCGGCATCGGTCTGGACCAAAACTCCTTGCTTTATCGTGCACCCCGGAATTCGGGGCGACCGCGGGCCTTCCTCCTTAGACTGGGCTATTTTACATGAAGAAACACAATGGGGAGTCACAGTTTTGCAGGCCAATGCCCAAATGGACGCAGGCGACATATGGGCCGAAGAAACGTTTGCCATGCGAAACGTCAGAAAAAGCAGCCTTTATCGCACTGAAGTCACACAGGCCGCAATAAAGGCAGTCTTGTCAACGGTCGAGCGATTTGAATCAAAAGGTTATAACCCCGAGCCGCTCAATTATAGTGATCCAAAGGTACGTGGCAAATTGAGGCCGCTTACTACTCAGGCGAATCGCAAAATCGACTGGATTCGGGATTCGACCCACGATGTTTTAAGGAAACTCAACTCGGCTGACGGCTCGCCCGGGGTTTTAGATACCTTGCTAGGCAAAGAGGTCGCGCTCTTCAACGGGATTGCTGCAAGTGACTGGGCGCCAGGCGAGCGCGAAACCCCCGGCTCGATTTTGGGCTGGAGCAAGAATGGAATTTTGATTGCCACAACCGATGGCGCTATTTGGGTAACCCACTTGAGAGAAAAATCAACGCCCGAGAATCCGCAGCCCTTGAAACTTCCAGCGCATCAAGTTCTGGGGACGCCTTTAGCCAGCCTCGGTGAGATTGAAGGCCCCAATCCAATCCGATTCACTCAAATGGCTTCCGTCGGAGTTCTTGAGTTTGATTTCTACAATGGCGCGATGAGCACAGAGCAATGCGGAGGACTTCGCGCCGCCGTGATTGATGCACTCAAAAAAGACATCCGAATCCTTGTGCTTTTGGGTTCCGAAGATTTTTGGTCAAATGGGATTCACCTCCATTCCATCGAAGCGTCTTTGAATCCTGCAGACGAATCCTGGCGCAACATTGAAGCCATGAACGATCTCGCCGAAACCATTCTCACGGCCAACAAGGTGATCACGATTTCTGCTCTGCAGGGAAACGCGGGGGCGGGAGGCGTTTTTCTCGCACTCACTTCGGATCATGTTTTTGCACGCGAGAGCGTAGTGCTGAATCCCCATTATAAATCGATGGGTAACCTTTACGGGTCAGAATATTGGACGTATTCACTTCCCAAGCGAGTCGGCGAGAACAATGCGCGAATCGTGACAGAAGCACGAATGCCTTTGGAGACTACCGAGGCCTTACGCCTCGGACTGATTGATGATCACTTCGGCGTGAACCATGGCGAGTTCCGCACGGAGGTCATGAAACGCGCCCAAACTCTCGCGCGTGATCCTGAATTCTCGCGAAGCATTCAAAGCAAAACTGCCGCGCAAAACGAGGCATTTAGCAAAAAGTCACTGGCCGCCTACCGCGCGGACGAGATGGAACAGATGAAGCTCTGTTTCTATGGCTTTGATCCAAGCTACCATATTGCCCGGTATAACTTTGTGCACCGAATTGCGCATTCGCGCACGCCTCGGCATCTGGCGGCACATAGAAGCACGGCACAATAGCTATCCTGATCTAGAACTTCGCGACCAATGCAGTCGTGAACAAAATGCACCAAATTTGCACCCAGTAGTTTCAACACGAGGTAGCAATATGAATGGCTTCAAGAAGTTTTTAATGAAGGGCAATGTCGTTGATCTTGCCGTAGCAGTCGTCATTGGTGCCGCATCGAGCACCGTCATTTCATCGTTGGTAAAAGACCTCTTAACGCCCCTGATCGCCGCTCTCGTAGGAAAGCCAGATTTTTCCGCGCTCTATTTCACGATCAACGGCAGCCGATTCACTTATGGAAACTTTATCAATGCTTTGGTGGGCTTTGTGCTGGTTTCTGCGGCAATCTATTATGTCGTGATTGTTCCAATGAGTGCGCTCACGCGACGCACTCAGACACCCACGACGCACAAATGCCCAGAGTGCTTGAGCGAAATTCCGCTCCAAGCCCGTCGCTGTGCTCACTGTGCTTCAGATATAAGTCCCTCAAGCTTGGCTCGTACAGGCTAGACGATTCGACTTGATTCCCCGCCCCATTCTGCGGTTCAATGGCTTATGCCCAACTCTCGCGTCTGGCTGGACGTTAATCTCTCTTCCATCGCCAAAAACTTCAAAGTCATTCAAGCGGCAGTAAAACCGTGCGAGCTTATGGTCGTCCTCAAGGCCAACGCCTACGGCTTAGGAATGCTGCCTATCGCCGAGCACTTAGTGAGTTTAGGCGCCACTCGCTTTGGCGTAGCCGAACTCAAAGAAGCGCTCGCGCTCAAGAAGAAATTTCCGAAAATTCCCGTACAAATTCTTTCGGGCCTTCTCGAGCAAGAAGTCGATGAGTGTGTCAGGCACAAGATTATCTGCCCTGTGAGCAGCCCGCTCATGGCGCGCTGGATTTCGCGCGCCGCCGTCCGACAAAAGCGCAAAGCCAAAGTGCATTTCAAAGTCGACACTGGGATGGGGCGACTGGGGTTTCCACAACTTCAAGCCGCGACACAAATCGCAAAGGCCTTAAAACTCCCCGAGCTCGAAGCCGAAGGAATCCTCTCCCACTTCTCAAACGCCAACAACCCTCAGCATGGAAAGAGCCGGGAGCAGCTCAACAATTTTCGTACGGTTTTGGATGAACTCAAAGCCAAAGGTTACACCTTTCCTTTGGTCCACATGGCTAACTCGGATGCGATCCATAATTTACCTGAAGCACTCCAGTCGCCCTTTAATCTTGCACGCACGGGCGTGAACTTGTACGGCGTGTTTGATCTTGAGGGCTCGCACGCTTACCGGTTAATTCCAAGCCTCGCACTGCAAACCCGGCTCGTAAGTCGCAGACTTTTGCCTGCAGGGCACACCATTGGTTATGGTTGCACGCACACACTCTTTCGAGACACTTGGGTCGGCACTATCCCCGCAGGCTATGCAGACGGCATTCCACTGGCGGCTTCAAATTCAGGCGCCGTTCTCATCCGCGGGCAGAGTTGCCCTGTGATCGGGCGCGTTTCGATGGATTACATTACAGTGGACTTGTCTTCATGCCCGAAGGCGCGCGAGGGAGATCTTGTAACGATCGTGGGTCCCAGTGGAAAACAGAAAATTTCAATTGAGGATTGGGCCAGAATTAAACAGACGCATTCGTATGAAATTATTTGTGCGTTTGGGCCCAGAGTTGAAAGAGTGTATCTGGATTAGAAAGACTTGTTGCGACAACGAGCGGCGCCTTGTTTCTAAACGCGAATTATTCTTCCCCCTCAAATTTAGCGAAAATCACTTGTTTCAAGCTAAAAACAGAACTAAATTGAGAGTTGAAGGGAGAACTCCGATGCACTCTCTCCGACATCAGATCAGACACAAAATACCGGACCAATAGAAGACGGGGAATGGAAGCGCACTCAGAATCCTAGACCGCGCTCACTGTCCTGAATTACCCAATATCGCTTAGATCATCCAAACCTCGTCCCATCTGAAACAACAGTTTAAGAAAGGGGCATGGTAGGTAGGCGGCGCACCTTACGGCGGCCGCCCCCATTAAAACCGGACTGGCGGTTTTCCCGCATCCGGCTTCCTCACTGACACGCTCGAGGGC
>JBBCAV010000085.1:0-13810 GCA_051382305.1 Bdellovibrionota bacterium FG-2 | reverse complement strand
GGGAATTGGGGCGGGCTACTTGCGGGAATTTGTTTCATTCTGCCTGCGTTCTTGCTCGTTTTAGGGGCCAGTGTTGCTTACGTCCATTTTGGAGGCGTGCCTCAGAACTTGCCATTTTTTCAGGGGTTGCAGGTGGGGGCGTTGGTTGCCATTGGAATTTCAGTTTTTTCCTTGGGGGCGCCGTTTTGGAGGCGGCCACGGATGTGGGCAATAGCGGCTTTGGCGGGTCTTGCTGTGTTTTTGCATCCGTTGTGGGAGCCCGTTGTGATTGTTTTTCTGGGGGAGTCGGGGGTGGCTTTTTCGGAGGCTCAGCTTTGGGGCTGGTCGAAAAAAATGCCGGCGGTTTTCTTTGTGGGGGGGTTATCGAGTGGATTGAACTTGCCACTTATTTTCCCGACTTTAGGGGCATTATTGTGGGTTTGTTTCAAAGGCGGAGCGTTTTTGTTTGGCAGTGGTTTGGCTATTGTTCCGATGCTTGAGGCGGAGGTGGTGCAAAGATTTCACTGGCTGACTCATTCTGAGTTTTTAGACGGAATCGCCATCGGGCAGCTCACGCCCGGACCGCTTTTGATGACGGTGACGTTTGTGGGGTATAAAGTCGCAGGCCTATTGGGCGCTTGTTTGGCGACGTTTGGCGTGTTTTTCCCAGCTTTTTTTCTGGTTTTGGGGATTTTGCCCGTCGTATCTCGGTGGCTCTCGGCGGGGGTGGGTGCGAAGCGCGCGGCAGTATTTTCAGAATGGACGATTTACGCCGTATTGGGCGCAATTTTTTCTGCGACGGTGAGGCTGGGGCGATTCACGCTGGTCACGCCGGTTTTAGGTTGGAGTTTTATTCTCGTGCTGGGTTTGGGATACTTTTTTTCTTTTCGAAAGCGCGTTTTGCCCGTATGGAGTTTGCTCCCGATCGCGGGGTGTGTGGTGGCCCTACTGAACTGAGCTGGTGAGCGGTCTGGGATTAGGAGGCGCCGTTGGCCGCGGGAGGGGAGGTGTAGTCGGCGTCGGCGTCGCCGTAGGCGTAGGCGTTGGCGTCACTGTCGGAGTGGGAACAGGATTCGGAGTCGAACTCGGCTGGGGCGTGGGAGTCGAGGTGGTTGTTGGCCACGGTGTGGGCCTCGTCGAGGGCGAAGTCGTTGGTCGGGGACTTGGCGTCGGTGGAGGTTCTACAGGACGCGGACTTGCTGTGGGATCATCTGCGCCGCCCGGCACAAGCAGGTGCTTTTTGATCCAGTCGATTTCTACATAGGGGTTTGCATAGTCTGTTGGTTTTTGCACCGAATACGCCACCCACATATAATCAGGCCAGGCATCAGCGTAATAGCTCTCACCCATCTTCCATGCACCGCCCACAAGATAGTCTCCCTCTCGGGTGACAATCACGTCGCCGCTTGAAGTAATTTTTCCGTCCGCGCCAAATACTACGGGGCCATCAAGCCAGAGTTCCATTTTTAGCGTGCGCGATTGCACTGCTTCGTTATCCTCAAAGATAAAAGGCGGTGTTAAGATATCCGCCAAAACATCATCTCTCATCCACCAAATCGAGGAGGTCAGCAAAATACGATAGACTCCGGGTGCGTTAGGGGCTGCTCCTATATAGTCTGAGGGTTTCGGATATTCGAAGCGATAGCCGGCCAGAGGCTGGTTCCAGACTTGTTCTCCCGTATAGCGATCAACCAGGACCGCTTGTTTAAGCCTGCCCATAAAGTTGGTGAGGATCATGAAGTATTGTCCTGGGGCCACGTCGTTGTATTTGGGGCCGCCGTACTCGTTGCCGTATTCTACGCGAGTTCCAAAGAAGTCGATGCTTGATTCCATGGCTGCCTCAGTGAGGAGTGCTTTGATGTCGCCTGAGCCAAAGACAATTCCGTTTACTTTTGCTGAAGTTCGGGGCTCAGGAAAGAGCGCGGCGGCGGCGGTCCAGCCGTTACAATGTCCCACCCAGCCTTGAAGGCCTTTGAGCCCACTTCCATGATTTGTGACTTCCCACGCTTGAGCGTGGGTGCTCCCCCCCCGAGCCGCGTCGTATTTTCCAGCGGGGCTGCCTCCTGAACTATAGGTTGAGGTCGCAATCCCGTTGCTTGTATACGGCCACCAATAGCCAGCCCACGGGGTGGGAACGGACTGTCCCTGTGCGTAGTGATTGATGAGGGAGGCGAAGTTCTTTTCGCCACGAAATTCGATGCCCTCAAAATTGGGATAGGGAAATTCCGGTGTGGGTTCGCCAGGAGCTTCATGACTGGGTACAGTTGAGGGAGTGTCGCCTTCAGTCTCCTGCGGCGTGGTTGTGGGTTCGGAATGTGAATTCTCTGGCGCCTGAGGAGGCTCAGGAGTGCGGGGTGCACTGGGAGTGAAGGGGGCATGCTTTGGAACTGGGCTAATGGCTTTGCTGCACGAAAAGATAAGCAGTGCACTGAAAACGACGATGATTGCTTTTTGATTTTTCGTTCTGTTTTTCGTTCTGTTTTTCATGGCTTCGAAACCTCATGCAGCAAAATCGCAATGCCGCTCGGCATGTGAAGATAGGTGGGCCAAGGCTCGTTTTTTGTCCAAAAGGCGTTGATGGGTCGGCCAAAAAAATCGTCTTGTTCCAGCCAAGTTCCTTTTTTTTCAGAAAACTCAAAATGATACGAAGAGTGGAGCGCAAGAAGCGCTTCTTTCATCTGTTTTGGAAGATCCAAACCCGGGAATTTCGGAGATTGCGTGGGCGTTACTGACGAGAGATCAATTGCGTCTAGCGGAAAGAACTCAAGTGCGGTGACTCCGGATCGAATTCCTTCTGGCGAAACGGGGGTCAGTTGTTTGCGCCCCAGAAACAAGTAATGTTTATTGATTTCTCGCAGGTGTTCATCCAGCGTCAATTCTAGGCTTTGGACGGACGCGTCCGGAAGGGGTTGCCCTTTGATAGGAAATTGGGTCACCCGAATCTTGAACTGAGGAGGCCCTGAGTATTCGCTTGAATCAGGCAAAATCTCGTAGTGAAACAGGCCTAAATGACCGCTTGGGGCTAATTCTTTTTCGACTCTGTGGTCGGGCACAATCCGTTCGCTCATGGCCAAAACCCACCAAGTTTGCCCAGCGCGATAGAGTTTTGCATTTAATGATAATGATGGAGAGAAATTTTGGATTTGCAGTTTGCCATTACTGCTCTTTTCTCCTCCATGGTTCCTCTGCACTTTTCTTTCTGCAATCTTCAGTGCGAGGTCGTAATCTCTTTCTGCAAGTGAGGCAGGTCCAGAGCGTGGAAGAAAAGTGGCGGCAATCAGGCAAACGGTGACAACAAAAGCCAGTGTCGATGATCCCATTGAAGTAATTCCCCCTCCGCAATGACCCCGGTTGAACTAAAGAGCGCGGGTGGCAAATGCGTGAGCAAGGGCTGTGCCTAAAAAATAATCCAAAAAACACTTGTACGCTTAAAAAAATAGGATTATAACGCCCAGCGAAATAGTATTATTGCCATTCAACAAACAAATCCAAAAAGGGGGATTTTATCTATGAAACGTTTTATTTTGATGTGTTCGATGCTCGCTGCTTTCGGCTTCGCCGGAAGCGTAAAGGCCGATGATGACTCTGCTCGGGAAAAAATGGAGCAAGGCCGTGATCTCTACGCTCAACGGGGCGATCTGAGTCTCAATGATCAAGCGATCGCTGCGCTTAACGAAGCGGCTGGCCTGGTTGAGAGCGATGACGATCTTAAGTACGAAATTTTAGTTTTGGAATCCCGTGCCGTTTACTGGAAGGGCAACAACCAAACAGACAAAGACCAGAAGAAAGCTACCCACGATCGTGGAATGGCTCTTTGCAAAGAAGCGATGGCTCTGAACGATGATTATGCCGACGCTCACTACTTCTATGGCGTTAACCTTGCTCGTTGGGCTGAAGCCAATGGCGTGATTTCGTCCCTTTTCCGTAAAGATGAACTCATGAAGTCGATGGCCGATGCAATGGATCGCAATACGCAGGCTGGTGATGCAGGCGAGATGATTGATGGTTATGGTCCTCATCGCACGATGGGTCGGGTCTATTTTAAACTCCCCGGCTTTGCGGGTGGATCTAACGATAAATCTACAAAGGAGCTTGATAAAGCTTATGCAAATGCACCGACTTTGGCTTTGAATGCCGTGTACCTTGCCGAAACGCTTGCCGACGGAAACAAGGACGAAAAAGCTCGCGCTCGTCAAATCCTTGATCAGCTTTTGTCACAAGATCCTGCGACTCTCAATCCTGATCGAGTTCCTGAAACTCAACAGGAGTTTGCCGAAGGCCGCAATCTTCGCAAAGGCCTTTAAGACCTCTAAGACCTAAATAATATCGCGAGTATTAACGAAAGGAACTGGGAAGATTTATGAAATATCATCTGAAAAATCAGTGGATAGCAATGTGTGCATTCGGTGTGATCGGTTTGGTCACTTTGGCGGATGCCTCGGATATCAAAGCCCCCTTTGAGCTTGAGTCTTCCCAGGTCCTTCCTCGCGGAATTCGTAATCCCCGATTCAAGAATCTCTTTATGCAAGTGGATACGAAGTATAATGGGGTGGGGATGGCCGAACCTCTTGGCCAAAAGCTCAATAAGGTAGTGAGCTGGAACGATATCGTTGCCGCCCAGCCCGATGCCACCCAAAAGACCACAGTCGAAGGCTTGATCAAACAAGCTGGAATTGATCGTGCGGGTTCGCCGGGCTCCACTTCTGGCCAAGTCAATACGTACGCCAACATTAAGGTCCCCGTGCTTGCTATGGGGGTGACTGAAAAGTTGACGATGGCGATTGCTGTCCCTGTAATGAAGGTCGATGTCAGCGCAGACACCGGATTCATTTCTGCTGAAGATGGCAAACGGTTTGTGGACGCTGCGGGAAATTCCTCGGGTCCTGTAAAAGCCGATGAGGCAGCTGCTAAATTAAACGATGCAGTAAATCAGAAGCTCACGCGTTTGGGTTATGAGCGCATTGGTAACATGAACATTTCAGGGATCGGCGACGTGAAGCTCGTCAACAAGTACAACGCCATTAAGAATGATTGGAATTCCTTGAGTGTGAAAGCCGACGTGACTTTCCCCACGGGAACGAAACCTAATCCAAATCGCGCTCTGGACGTGCCCACGGGAGATGGACAATATGATGTGGGGCTAGGCCTTATTTACGATCGCAAACTCTTGACTCAAGACCTGCGCTGGAACGTGTTTGGTGGCTACACCATGCAGGTTTCTGATACGATTGAAAAAAGGCTGCCGACTTCTCCGGCGGACTCTTTGTCTGCTGATAAGGAACTCCTTCGCCGTAACTTGGGAGATCAGATTGGTTCAGGCACTTCGCTGAGCTACACGGTTCCGTTTCTTGGGATGACGTTTGGTGCAGGCTATAATTTCCAGTACCAGACGCGTACGAGTTACGAAGGTGATGTGGCTGCCAATGCCGAACGTTATCGTTGGTTAGAAGATGAGGCGCCCCTTCAAGCTTTGCATAGCGCTACGGTTATGACGGGATTCTCTACGGTGGATTGGTACAAACAAAAGAAGTTCAAGTTGCCGTTTCAGGCTAACCTTGCCTACAGCCATCCTTTGTCGGGCCGCAATGTGACAAAGAATGACGTGCTTGCGGGCGAGTTGGTTTTGTTTTTCTAAGAAACAAAAGAATCAAGGAAAATAGCCAGGGAAATATCTAGGAAAATATAGAGGAACATGAATCATGAAAACTAAAACGAAAATGAATCAAGCTTTTGCTCTCGCGATAGTTGCACTCCCACTTTGCTTTTCAATAAGTGGCTGTGAAGTAAAGCCTGCAGTCGCGGTGCGATCCGAAGTTCAGCCCACCGTTGCGCCAGATCACTTTGAAGCAGCGACACTCAATACTCATAAAGTTACTATGTTTATGTGGCGCGAGGAAACGACTCCCGATCAGGTGGCTGAAGTGCTTTCAAGTTCAAATGAGATCGATGTTAAGAGTTTGGAAAAGGCTCACTTGGATAAGAAGAAAGCCAATTTTACCGATCGTTTTAAAGAGTTCACGATTGATCCTGATGAATTGACTAAGGCGAAGCGGGATTTGGCGGACAATGAAATGGAATTGGAGGGCGCGCAGAAGGAAGCTGATGAGACCGAAGTGGCCTTCAAGGCGGATTATCCTGTCGATTTGAAGTGTAAGAAGAATTGCTCGAAGGATGCAAAGTTTCAAGAATTCAACAAGCGAAACAAGGAACGTAAGTCCAAGAAGAGCAAAGCAGATCGCATCAAAAATATCACCATGCCCCGAAAACAAGAAGCCATTGATGAGCAAATGACTAAGATCCGAACGGCGGGGATGGAGCAGGCCATCGAGACCTGGTTCTCTGAAGGTCCGGCACTTGAAGGTTCGATCAAGCAATTGCAATCAGAGATGGCCGATGCATCCAAGCGAATCGATGAGCGCGTGTGGATGTTTAATGCAAAACCGAGCAAGATTACTCTGACCTTAAAAGAAGATGGTTCCTACAGCGGTGAAATTCTCAATTGGGATCTTTCCAATATTGGGGATGAAGCGGTTAAAACTCAAGAATTACCTCAGGCGCAGAACTTTAGTACTGAAAATGGAAACATTGGCCTGATCACCTATAACCCTCGTGGGGCAATTTTCACTTTCGAAGTGACGACCAGTGGTGCTGTGTATGGCTTTAGACTTTGGCGCTCTAAATACGAACTCGGCAAAAATGATGGCGCGAGCTATTATCAAGGCGAGATCACCCGTACGTCCGTTGAGGCGGATGGAAGTACCAAGATTCGTCGCGGTTCGATCAAATTGGAAGTTACGGACGAAGGGGCGCAGAAATAGTGGACGCGGAGACCCCTCTGCCCGTAGCTGAAACTCCGAAGTTTGCGGGTTTTTGGGTGCGCTCATTTGCTGAAGGAATCGATAGCACGGCTCTGAGTCTGGCTTCTTGGCTAGTTGAATTGGCTCTGCTTGGGGGTTTTTACTGGCTCGCCCGAGTGTTCGGGCGAGAACAAGCTGCGTTTATGGATTCGTTTAATCCCCTTTTCCTTCAGGTTTTTAACCTAGGGATATATGCGATCTTGGCGGTTCCTTATTATGTCATTGGCCACGAGCGCTACGGGACGACGTGGGGCAAACGCCCGTTTCGCGTGTTTGTGGTGGATGCGGATTCGTTGGGCAAGATCACGCTCAAGCAGTCGTGGATTCGGTGCTTGGCCTATGGCTTGTCCTATCTCCCTTTTGGCGCGGGTTTTCTAATGGCCGCGTTTCATCCTGAGAAACGGGCGCTCCACGATTTAATAGCGGGGACAGTGTCGGTTGTACGGACTGGCGTAAGAGTGAGAGCTTCTTCGCAGTCTGTGGTTTAGATCCGTATGGCTATTGAGAAGCTCCAGTTTGAGGTCAGAGCCTCAGAGGAGGGTCAGCGACTTGACCAGGTCCTAGCGGGGTACTGGAGTGGCGTTTCAAAGGCCAAAGTTCGAAAACTTATTATCGCAGGAGCTGTTTACCTTAATCGAAAACGGATTCGGATAGCCTCAAGATCCGTGCAAAAGGGCTCCCGGATTGAAGTGTTCGTCGATTTTAAAAGGCTTTTTGAGGCCGAAGGGCCAAGTCGTGATCGCAGCTTCAAACTGGCGGCGGACTCGATTCTTTATGAGGACGAAAGTCTTATCGTCGTGAACAAGCCTCCAGGGTTGCCGACTCAGCCGACCTTGGATGAAGCGCGAGATAATCTGTACGCACTGCTTAAAAAATTCTTGGCTGCACGCGACGGCATCGCAGACGCGTATGTGGGACTGCATCACCGGCTGGATCGCGACACTTCGGGCGTGGTTCTGTTTACCAAGGTCAAGGAGGCCAATCTCGGGGTCTCGGAGTTGTTTTCTGAGCATAAGGCCGTTAAGCTTTATCAATCGATTGTCTTGAAGCCGGAGCACGCTAATGCGCTTCTGCAAGAGGGGCGCGGCGAGGTGCGAAACTACCTGGCAAAAAAACGAGGAGCTGGAAAGCGTGCTCGAATTGAGGTCGTACATTCTGGCGGAGATTTTGCCCATACCCGGTTTAGGGTTTTAAGGGCAGAAGGCCAGGGCACTTTAATCGAAGCCCAGCCTTTGACGGGGCGGACGCATCAAATTCGGGTACATTTGGCGGGGCTTGGTTTGCCGATTGCGGGGGATACCTTTTATGGGGGAATTGGAAGGATAGGCGAATATCAGGTTCCACGCTCTATGCTTCACGCGGCTTGCTTGACTTTTCCTCACCCACTCCTTAATAAGGAAGTGTCAGTGGCCGCCCCTTTACCGGAAGATTTTCTCCAATGTCTCGAATCTCTCAATTCTCACAAACGCTAGCCCGCCTCGGTCAGGAAAGTTTTCTCTTACGAGAATATCTTTGGAAATATCGCAAGCTCGTTGGGTGGGGCTTGGTCACGCTCTTTATCGTAGATATTCTCGAGATACTTCCCCCTTTTTTTATGAAGCAGGCCGTGGACGTGGCAACGGGAAACGAACCCTTGTCGGTGCTTGGGTACGCCGTGGCTGGATATTTTGGGGTTGCGATTCTTCAGGGATTTTGTCGCTACGGTTGGCGAGTGTTTCTCATTCGTTCGGCGATTCTTACCGGTCGAGATTTGCGCAATCGTTTCTCCAGTCATCTGTTGGGTCTATCTGCGAGCTTTTTTGATCGCAAACCCATAGGAGAGATGATGTCCTTGGCAACGAGTGACGTGGAGGCGGTTAGGATGGCCGTGGGTTCTGGCGTCTTGGTTTTTGCGGATGCGGTCTTTTACTTTTTAACCGTGCCAGTCGCGATGTGGTTTCTCTCTCCTCGCTTGACTCTGATTGCGCTTTTGCCGCTGCCCATAGTGCCATGGATTATCTTTCGCAATGAGCACGAAATGCATCACCGCTTTGAAAGAGTTCAAGATGCGTTTGGGAAGCTCTCTTCGATGGCCCAAGAAGGGTTAAGTGGCATACGCGTCGTGAAGGCTTTTGCAAAAGAGGATGTTCAGAATCGAAGATTTGACGAAGCAGGGCAGGCTTATGTGCGCCTTAACATGGAGCTTGCGTGGGTCCGCAATCGATTTAGTCCCACGCTGGATTTTACGATGAGCATCGGACTTGTTTTGCTGTTGTTTATCGGGGGGCGGGCGCTCATTTTTGAGGGATCTTCAAACATCGGGGCCGCCTTGACGCTCGGAACTTTCGTTGCTTTTCAGCGCTACATCCAGAAGATGGTTTGGCCGATGGCGGCCCTTGGGATGGCGATTACTATTTTTCAGCGAGCAGGGACAAGCTCCTTGCGCCTTAAGGAGATTTTGGATGAGCAAACGGATGTTCCTCATCCCGTGGGGCCACGGCTGCCTGGGGGATTAACGGTTCCGGCCCCCAGGGGGTATAGGACTATGGGTCGGGTTGAGCTTACGCATTTGAGTTTCACTTATCCAGGCTCGGAGAAGCCCGTTTTGCGGGATATTTCACTTACGATTGAGGCAGGAGAGCGCGTGGCTTTTGTCGGAAGAGTCGGCTCGGGTAAATCTGCTTTGTTGTCTTTGCTCCCGCGTCTTTATCCCGTCGGTGCCGGGATGATCAGCGTGGATGGCGTAGATATTAACGAATGGCCGATGGGTGAGTTACGCCGACAGGTGGGCTATGTCAGCCAAGATGTTTTCCTTTTTAGCGACACGGTCACCGAGAATCTCTCTTTGGGTTTGGAACTCCCCGAGAGTGCCGCCCTGCAAGAAGCGCTTGATGTTTCCGCTGTTCATGAAGAGATTTTGGCGCTTCGGGAGTCATTTTCGACAGTTTTGGGCGAGCGGGGCGTGAATTTATCTGGAGGGCAAAAGCAGCGGCTCACTATTGCTCGGGCGCTAGCTAAGCATCCTCCGATTTTGGTTTTAGACGACGCGCTTTCTTCGGTCGATACCCAAACTGAAGAGAAGATTCTAAGCGCTCTTCGGGCCCGGCCAGGGAGAAACACGGAGCTTATCGCCGCACATCGCATCTCTACCATTCAGGACGCGGATCGGATTGTTGTGTTGGAGGAGGGCGGGATTGTACAGCTAGGGCGGCATCGTGATCTTTTACTCGATACCCAAGGGATCTATTATCATTTTTATGAACAACAGCGAGTCCGGGAAGAGCTGGAGCGGTACGCCGATAGTTTACCGGATTTGGGCGGTAAGCTATGAGTACTTCTGCACATCAGGCTAAGAAGGGTTTTTCCCATCTTTTAGATGTTGAGGAGCGTGATCCGACGCTCAATCCGCCGGTTCAAAAAGAGCATTTGTTCAAGCTTTTCCGAGCAATGTTTAAGTACCCGGGCGTATTTTGGGCGGGGATGTTGAGTGTGGGTGTCGGGATTTGTTGTACACTTTTGGAGCCTCGAATTTTTGGACTTGCCATTGATGAGGCGATTATCCCGAAGAATTGGAACAAGCTGACGCAGTTGACTCTATTCTATTTTTTAGTGACGGCCATGCGGAGTGGAGCTGTTGTTGCCCAGGGGATGTTGTTTGAGCTGCTGGGCCAGAGAGTTTCCCATGATTTGAGGAGCAGACTTTTTGCCCATCTTCAGAGTTTGCCTATGAGTCTTTATAACAAGAATCCTGCAGGCAGGCTCTTAACCCGAGTCACCAATGATATTGCCGCACTTCATGAAATGTTTTCGGCCGGGTTTGTCTCGATGATTTTCAATATCTTGATGGTGTGTGGGATTCTTGCTTGGTTAATTGCTCTAAATTTCAAGCTGGGTCTGATTGCTGGAGCTGTGTTTCCAGTGCTCATGGTTGCCGCCGCATTTTTTAGTCGAAAACTGCGTATCGCTTACCGCGCCGCTCGTTCGAGATTGTCGGCGCTGAATGCTTTTCTCGCTGAAAACATTTCAGGGATGAGGGTGGTTCATTTGTTTAATCGTGAGGCCATTCAAGGTGAGCGCTATGCGCGAATCAATCAATGGTACTCGGACGCGCAGATGTCGACGATCAGGATCTTTTCTGTTTTTCACCCTACTATAACAGCGTCGGCGGGCCTTTCGATGGCGCTTGTGATTTGGTTTGGGGCGCACGCGGTGTTGGATCGAGAGATTCCGTTGGGGATTCTCGTCGCTTATTTTTCCTATGTTTTTGCACTTTTTCAACCGGTGCGCGAAATCGCGGATAAATGGAATGTCTTCTTAGCTGGGATGGCTGCCGCAGAGCGGGTTTTTTCGGTTTTCGGGTGGGAACGAGAACCGAATTTGGGCACGGTTTTATCGAGGGATGTGCGTGGGCATATCGTCTTTGAGAATGTCTGGTTTGCTTATGAAGACCAATGCTGGATTTTGAAGGATCTTTCCTTTGAGGTTCATCCCGGTGAGCGCGTGGGGATTGTGGGGCACACGGGCGCGGGAAAAACGACGCTGATTGCACTTTTGTTGGGGTTCTACCGTCCTCAAAAGGGGCGCATTCTTCTGGATGGAATAGACCTTCGAGAGTATGAGCTGAGATCTTTGCGGGCTTGTTTTGGAGTCGTGCAGCAAGATCCGTTTTTGTTTGCGGGGACCTTGGAGGAGAATCTTGGTTTCTGGGGAGAAGTCTTGCCGAGCGCAGGGGGAGCGGCATTGAAGGATGTTTTTGGAGCACGTTTACAAGAGGGCGCGTTTCGGCTTCGTGAACGGGGGATTAATCTCTCCGTAGGAGAAAGACAAATGGTCGCGTTTGCTCGGGCTTTGGCGCAATCACCAAAAATATGGGTCTTGGATGAGGCGACGGCCAACGTGGATTCTGAATCTGAAGCTGCGATGTCTCGGGTGCTGGGCGAAGAAACACGCGATAAGACTCTACTGATTGTCGCGCATCGGCTCTCCACGGTCCGCGATGCTCACCAAATTCTAGTTCTAAACAAGGGGTGTCTTATGGAAAAAGGTACGCACGAGAGTCTTTGTGTCCGCCAGGGTCTTTATGCGAGAATGGTGCGTTATCAACAATTGAGCGAGGCGCGTTTTTAATATGCACAATGTCCAGAGTATCCAGAGTAACCAGAATATAAAGGGGCGATGTGTTGAGCTGCGCTCGGATTTTGTAACCGTTCGAAATCTAGGAGGGTACTTTGAGGTTCGGGGGGATTTTCGTGATCAGGTTTCGCTTGGCGATATTATTGAGGTGAGTGATGAGCAGGCGCGCGTTTTGACCCCTAACCGTTCCCCCGGACATACGATGAAGTGGATGCAGCGAATCTTGGAACCCCGGCGAATAAAAGGCCTTCAGGTTCGTTCGCAGGTTGAGTCGGGGATTCGTAGGTTTTTTCAAGGGCAGGGGTTTACAGAAGTGCGTACTCCCTTATTGGTTGCTTGTCCTGGGATGGAGCCTCATATTCCTCCCTTTCGGGTGAATGCGCATCATGTTGACGTTTCAGGGTCCCAGACGGAGTCGCAAGTATTCTTGCCCACTTCCCCGGAATTTGCGATGAAGCGGCTTTTGGTGGGGGGGCTGGAACGGATATTTCAAATCGCGCCTTCTTTTCGGAATGAACCGGTTTCACCCACCCATCAGCCGGAGTTCATGATGTTGGAGTGGTATCGCGCCTACGCGGGCTATGAGGACATCATGCGAGATACGGAGTCCTTATTTGAATCGATGGCGTTGTCTTTATTTGGGAAGCCTTGTGTGAGTTTTCAGGGCAAGGAGATTTCGGTGAAGGTGCCCTGGCCGAGATTGCGGGTCAGGGATCTGTTTTTGGAATTTGCACAAGTTGATTTAGTCGCCTGCCCTCGCGCGGAGGATCTGCTTGATCATTGCAAACGGCTTGGTTTACTTATAATTCAGGCAAATCAGGCAAACGGGCCCCTCAGTTGGGATGATCTGTATTTTATCATTTGGTTAAACGTGATTGAACCCAAACTGCCTGAGAATCAGGCCGTGTTTGTGACTCGATATCCGACCTCTCAGGCGGCCCTTTCCGTCGTGGATCGGGATCCCGATGGTTCTTCATGGGCGAGACGCTTTGAAGTCTATGCGGGCGGGCTTGAGCTAGGAAACGCCTTTGAAGAGCTGACTGATCCTGTGGAGCAGCGGCGGCGCTTTATCGAAGATATGGAATTACGCCGTCGGCTTTACGGCCCCACACTATTAGAATGCCCGCTGGATGAGGGATTTCTAGGTGCGTTAGAGGAGGGGATGCCCCCGGCCGGAGGCATTGCGGTAGGGGTGGATCGAATGGTAATGTTCTTTGGTGATGAACCGGAATTGGAAAAAACGCTTTGGCTTGAGCCTCATGTTTAGAGGCCTCCCTAATCGCTTGGATCTCAAGGCCAAGATCAGTCTCGTGCTGGGATTAGTGATTCTGCCCACTTTTTTACTTGTGACAGTAGTCGAGAATCAGCTTACCCACCCGCTTTTGTCAGAAGATCTGCGGCAGATCGGCATTAACTCAGCAAAGACGCTTGCCGCCGAAATTGTCACAAGCCGCTTACTCTCCAACCCAAATCCGACGCCCGCCATTGAGAGCCGTATTCAAGAGGTTCTTTTTGCCCAACCCAATATTGTTCGCATTGATGTCTTAGTCCGGGACCAGATTACGGGCCTGATTCATTCGGTGGGGTCAAACTTCGAAGCCGATGAGGCGGAGGCCGTTCCGGCGGTTTTTCCGTGGACGGATGTCGTGAGTTCAGAGTTTCGGACCGATGAGCGGGACAATGGTTTGTGGGAGGTTGCGGTTCCTATTGAGCAGTGGGGACGAGATTCCAAGACTCCGAAAAAAACATTAGGGAACGTCAGACTTTCGATTTCGATGAAACTGGTGGACCAAATTGTTTCGACTTTATGGCGAATTACGGCTTCGGCTGCCGCATTTAGTGCTGTCTCTTATACACATTCT
>JBBCAV010000084.1:0-7227 GCA_051382305.1 Bdellovibrionota bacterium FG-2 | reverse complement strand
GTTTTTCTGATCAAGATCTCCAAGCCGCGGGCGCGCAAATCGTCGACACCAAGACGGCCTTGGGCGCAGATATTGTGTTTAAGATTCATCGACCCACCCCCGCCGAAATTGCGCAAATGAAAAAAGGTGCGCTACTCATCTCCCTCATAGAGCCCTACAACAATGATGGGTTAATGGAGAAGCTCGCCGAAGCGGGAGTAGACGCTATCGGAATGGAACTCGTGCCTCGCACCTCGCGCGCGCAATCCATGGACGTGCTCTCCTCCCAAGGAAACGTCGCGGGCTACCGCGCGGTCCTAGAAGCCGCCGCTCAATACGGTCGATTTTTTCCCATGATGATGACGGCTGCAGGCTCTGCAAAACCTGCAAAGCTTATCGTGCTAGGCGCCGGCGTCGCGGGCTTGCAAGCAATTGCCGTGGCCCGCAAACTTGGGGCAGCCGTAGAAGCCTATGACGTTCGGGGCGAGGTCAAAGAACAGATCCTGTCTTTGGGCGCAAAATTTATCGAAATCGACGTCGGAGAAGAGGGCGCGGGCTCGGGCGGTTACGCTCGTGAACTTTCCGAAGAAGGCAAAAAGCGCCTTCAAGCGGGACTCATCGAACGCCTTAAAAAAGCAGACGTTATTGTTTCAACCGCCAACATACCGGGACGCAAATCCCCTACCCTGATTCCGGAAGAAGCGGTCAAGGGGATGCGCCATGGCTCAGTTATTATTGATATGGCTGCCGCCAATGGGGGAAACTGCCCTCTTTCTGAGCCAGACAAGGTGGTCACAAAATACGGGGTCAAGATCGTGGGATGGACGAACTACCCCGCAATGGTCGGATCAGATGCGAGCGGATTCTTTGCAAAGAATCTGATGAACTTGCTGCTAATCATGCTGCCTGAAAAAGAAAACGCCATCGCTTTGAATATCAATCTCGAAGACGATATCATTGCCGCCGCATTGGTCACGCATCAGGGCAAAGTTCGCTTCACAAAAAAGTAGCAAAAAAGAAGGGGCCACACCGATGTCGGATACAATGATTGGAATTTACGTTTTCGTCCTTTCCTGCGTGATCGGATATCACGTCATTTGGGGAGTCACCCCTGCCCTCCACACCCCGCTTATGGCCGTCACCAACGCCATTAGCGCCATCGTTATCGTCGGCGCGATCTTAGTCGCAGGCACGGGCGAGAATGGCTTTACGGTCGTGGAAGTCGTGGGTTTTTTGGCCGTTTTCCTGGCCGCAATTAACATCTTTGGCGGATTCGTAGTCACGAATCGTATTTTGTCGATGTTCAAAAAGAAAAAGTGAGACCCTCATCATGCAATTACTTGCGCTAGCTCCTGAATTAATCAAAGACATTTTTGCCGCTATTTATCTCGTCGTGACCCTCTTCTTCATTTTGGGCCTGAAGGGCTTAAGCTCCCCCAAAACAGCCCTTAAGGGGAACTCTTATGCGATGATCGGGATGTTCATCGCCGTAGTGACGACCCTTTTCTACCCTAGCGTGAAAAGCTATTATTGGATTTTCGCAGGATTGGCCCTAGGCGGCATCACTGGTACCGTCATTGCGCTGAAAATTCAGATGACGGCAATGCCTCAACTCGTGGCCGCCCTTCATAGCTTCGTGGGGCTTTCGGCCGTGTTCGTCGCTATTGGAACTTATTTTTCCCATAAGCAAGCAGGCGAACTTGATTCCACCTTGATGATTGAATTAGCCGCCGGCAGTTTCATCGGCGCCATCACCTTCACAGGCTCTGTTATTGCGTTTGGAAAACTTCAAGAACTCCTGAGCTCAAAACCACTCGTGTTCAAAGGGCAACACTATCTCAATCTTCTTTTAGGGCTTGTGATGTTTGGATTCGGCGCGCACTTTGCTATGACCGATAGTTTCGTTTCCTTCATGGTGATGACCGGTATCGCCCTTTTACTTGGGTTCACACTCGTCCTTCCCATCGGGGGAGCAGACATGCCCGTGGTGGTATCGATGCTTAATTCCTATTCGGGTTGGGCGGCCTGCGCGACGGGTTTTACGCTCAAAAATAACCTTCTTATTACTACAGGCGCGCTCGTGGGAAGCAGCGGTGCGATTCTTTCCTATATCATGTGCAAAGCGATGAACCGCTCGATCATCAGCGTGATCCTCGGTGGCTTCGGAGGCGAATCTGCCGTAGCGAGTATCACGGTAGGCACTAAAAAGGTAAAGTCTGCGGCGGTCGAAGATGCGGCGTTTATGCTCGAGAACGCCAAGAAGTGCATCATTGTACCAGGGTATGGAATGGCTGTAGCGCAAGCTCAGCACGTCATCAAAGAACTGATGCAGGTGTTGCAGGAAAAAGAAATCGAAGTCAAATTTGCGATTCACCCTGTCGCAGGCCGCATGCCTGGACATATGAACGTGCTTTTGGCCGAATCCGATATTCCTTATGATTGCGTATTTGAAATGGACGAAATCAACAGTGAGTTTTCAAACACCGACGTGGTCCTTATCGTCGGAGCGAACGATGTCGTCAATCCTGCCGCCAAGACGGACAAATCGAGTCCTCTCTACGGAATGCCTATATTGGATTGCTACAAGGCGCGTCAAGTTTATGTTGTCAAACGTTCCATGCGAGCAGGTTATGCCGGGGTCGATAACGCACTCTTTTATTATGACAATTGCGCTCTTGTATTTGGCGATGCAAAGGCAGTAACTGAAGGCATGATCAAGGCGCTAAAAGAAGCATGACAAGAAACATAACAAGAAACATGAGAAAATTTTTATGATCAACGCCTCAACCATAATGTCCAAACAACTAATGACGATCAATTCGACAGAAGATGTCGAGGCAGCGTTGAATTTTTTTATGGAGAAGAAAGTCACCTCGATTCCGGTCACTAACCCCAACGGCAATGTCCTTGGGATGCTCACCGAATTGATTCTCGCAAGGCTCGTGTTTCAAAGTCGAGCGGCAAAAAAGAACGATAAACTAGGATTGCATCTTTCAGCCCTTGTTCCTCCCCAATTCATTCACAAAGATGCTTCGCTTGCCGATATCGTCAAAAGCCTTGTGACAAGCCACACCAACCGAACGATAGTCCAGGATGCCACAGGCAAACCCATCGGGATGATTAGCCCAAAGGATATCCTAAAACTATTCGCGGATGCGTCCCCTTCGGGGACGCCCGGAGCGACGCCTCAATCCCAGCCCCCCACGCAGCAAAGCTAAAATAGGCCTCGAATTTATGACACCCATTATAAACAGCATCTGACTGAGAATAACCCTTTGCTTCGGACCTCTGGCTTTTTATACTTGGGAGACCAAGAAAGGTCTCACTTATGAAAATTAAAAACATTCACGCACGCGAGCTACTGGATTCCAGAGGGTTTCCAACCATTGAGGTCGAGCTAACGCTTGATTCAAATACCGGCCGGGCCATGGTCCCTTCAGGTGCCTCAACTGGCGAAGGCGAAGCCTTGGAACTTCGCGACGGGGATAAGAAACGCTTTCATGGCAAAGGAGTCCTACAAGCCGTAAAAAATGTGCGCGAGAAAATTGCGCCTGCACTGATCGGGAGGGACTTCCCTCTTCAGACCCTTCTTGATGATGCCCTAAAAGAATTGGATGGGACGCCCAACAAATCCAAGCTCGGCGCGAATGCCCTCCTTGGTGTGAGTATGGCCTTCGCCAGGGCGCAGGCACACGCGCAAAATATTCCGACCTATCGCAGCCTCGCCTCCACCTTCTCCACCAGCGGAACTACTTTGCCCGTCCCGCTGATGAACATCCTCAATGGTGGAAAGCATGCGGATAACGGCCTTGCGGTTCAAGAATTCATGATCGTTCCTGCGGGCTTTAATCGCTTCTCCGACGCGCTTCGGGCCGGCTGCGAAGTGTTTCAATGTCTCAAGAAAATTCTAAGTGCCAAGGGACTTTCCACTGGAGTCGGCGATGAGGGCGGGTTCGCACCGATGTTTGAAGGCGAAAAACCCCACGAACAAGCGTTGATGGCGATCATGAGAGCGATATCGGATGCCGGCTATCGTCCCGGAACCGATATTTTTCTAGCGCTCGATGCCGCTGCTAGCGAATTCGTGGAGAAACAGCAGGGTTACCGCTTCGAAGGCTCCCACCGTTCCTCAGAAGAAATGGTCAAGCTCTACTCGCAATGGACAGAAGCCTATCCCATTATTTCAATTGAAGATGGTTTATCTGAACACGATTGGGATGGTTGGGCACTGCTCACCCAAAAATTGGGCTCGCGCGTGCAAATCGTCGGAGACGACTTGTTTGTCACCAATCCCACTTTCCTCAAAAAAGGAATCGAACACCAAGCGGCTAACGCGATTTTGATTAAACTTAATCAAATCGGCACCGTCACTGAAACGCTAGAAACCATGAAACTTGCGGCACAGGCAGGTTTTCAAGCCGTCGTTTCTCACCGGAGCGGTGAAACCGAAGACACTTTTATCGCGGACCTTGCAGTAGGAACGGATTGCGGCCAAATCAAAACGGGCTCTGCCTCACGAACGGATCGAATCGCAAAATACAATCAGCTCCTGCGCATTGAAGAGCAACTGGGAGAGCGGGCGAAGTTCCTGGGAACCGCGGTATATAAGAATTTGAAACGATGACACGAATTCTGAGTGCTCATAAGTCTTGGCTCGGAGTCTTTGGGATCTGGATGCTGTTGCTTTCGGGGGCCCTATCACGGGCAGTAGGCTCTCCGGGCGTTTTGGACTGGGTGCGACTGGATTCGCTGTTATTGGAAAAAGAGAATCAGATTGCCTTAGTTGAAGCCGACATAGAGCGGCTCAAAGCTGAAGCGCATTTGCTAGAAACGAGTGCGGCCCTTCAACAACGTGAGATCCGCCGCGTCTTGGGCTATGCAGGCAAAGACGAACTGATTTTTGATTTTACCGCAAATCCATGACCGCAAAATGAGTCTAGGCTGCGATTTTTTGAGACTGCGATAGTTTCGTGTACCATTCGGGCGCCGCGAATTTTTCGCGTCCAAAGGGCAGGCGATTGATTTCGATCTCGCCCATGAAACTCGGGACATTCCCCAGCGTGATCATTTCGCCCACGATTTTACCCTCTGCGGTTCGGCCGCGCTGGATGAATCGATAAAGATCATGAGTCTGGTATTTCCCTTGCTCATCAACCTCCGGCGTCACCTCCGCGATATTCGTCACTTTCCTCGTGCCGTCAGCCATACGCTTGATTTGCACTACCAAATGGATGGCCGCCGCAATTTGCCTTCGAATTGCGGCGGCTGGAATATTCGTATCCCCCATCATGGCCAGCGTCTCTAAACGAACAAGGGCATCATAGGGCGTATTCGCATGCGTCGTCCCCATTGAGCCGCCATGCCCCGTGTTCATCGCCGTGATGAGATCTAAAGCTTCGGGCCCCCTGACCTCCCCAACGATAATGCGATCGGGCCTTAACCGAAGGGCAGATTTAACCAGATCTCGAATTTCGATTCTGCCCTTGCCGTCGCCATTGGCCGCTTTGGTTTCGAAGAAAACCACGTGGTCCGTGTTAATCTTGAGCTCCGAGGCATCTTCAATCACCAAGAGACGCTGGGTGCCGGGCACCCTGGAGGCCACGATGTTGAGCAGGGTGGTCTTACCTGAACCGGTTCCGCCCGAAATAATCATATTTTTG
Organism: Bdellovibrionota bacterium FG-2; assembly: GCA_051382305.1. Classification (GTDB taxonomy): domain Bacteria; phylum Bdellovibrionota; class UBA1018; order UBA1018; family UBA1018; genus CAIRTR01. The sequence continues at coordinate 1,588 of JBBCAV010000084.1, read as the reverse complement.
CCGAGATAAACGCACACATCTAAGAAGCGCGCGGCCTCTTTGGAAATACTGCCTCGATTTATCAAGTCAACAAAAGTGGGATTGCCCTTCGAGAATTTTCGAATCGAAAGAGTCGTCCCTTTTCTTGAACAAGGCGGCAAGACCGCCGCCACGCGACTGCCGTCCGGGAGTCTTCCATCCAGAATCGGATTCTCGTCATCAAAACGCTTACCCACGAACTGGGCGATGTTGCGCACAGCTGATTGCAGCGCCTGCTCATCGTGAAACTTAGCGCCCGCCACGCGCTCAATTAACCCCTTGCGCTCCACGAAGATCTCGTTGGGACCATTGATCATGACCTCGCTGACAGTTTCATCCGCCAACAAATCCTTTACCGGTGCAAGAAAAGTTCCTACTGATTCTTCAAATACGCCCACTGATTCTACTCCTTAGCCGTTGGTGTTGAGTTCTTTGACAATGAGTGAGCCTTCCATTCCATTGATGGGACAATAGAAACGAAACTTCCCAGGAATATTCGGAATAAAAGTAATCTCTTCAATTTTTTGAGAGCGTACCTGCTTGCGAACCTGAAACGAATCCATCATCACGCACAAAGTATTTTTCGAAGCCCCCGTGACATAAAGCCGGACCGGGACATCGCGCGTGACAAAAACAGTTTTTGGAAAATACCCTAGATCACTCGCAATGAGCGCAATTTCCTGCACCCCTTTGCGGGCCGAAGCCCCCGAAAACTCCTGGGCAGAATTTTGAGAAGCCTGCTCTTTTGCTACGACACTGGGTTGCTCCATGCCCGAACTGGCAAGCGAGCGCGAGGCTTTCCTCGAACCACGGTCTTCAGTTATATCTGGATCGTCCTCAACCTCCTGAACCATCCGAGAAGCATAACCCGGCGTCACGCCGACATCGAGATGCGCGGGCGGGAATCCAAATCTCGATTCGGGATAATCCTCAGGCACCGGACGTTCCGAGCGCACGCGATCCGACATCACGGTATCTGCCGTGCTTGGAGGGCCAGGGAGTCCAAGGAACAGCGCCCCTCCTAGAATTCCTAAGCTAAAACACAGAGTTCTTAATCGCACGCCCATAAGAGGTTCCACCTTCTCAAACTCTTATCGAGCAATGAGGGGGGGAACTTGAGGGAATACGCGGAGGACCATTAATCTCGTCAACATCCTGACGCCTCAAAGACTCCGCGTCAGGGGCCTTCGCCATACGCAGGAACATCCCCCACCGCTCGTCCCGGATAACAAATCCGCGGCAGAAACCGGTGATGACCTAAATCTTTTGCCGCACTGACGACTACAACATTCAAGATCGCCTAATCGTTTGACACTTCACAGATAACTCCCTGTTTTGGGAGCACTTTGAAATCAAACTTTTTGACTAAACAATACCCAATAAACTCAAAACGACCAAAGTTTGGACACTCTAATATGATCCGCACTTATCCCCGAAAATACCGTTAAACCCCCACGAACACGGGGGAAAAAAATATTTTCAACCCCTGGCACACCCTCTGCAATAAGTAGTAGCAACAAACGGATTGGTTAGCTCCAACTCCCCCCTACCCCCCCCCCAAGTCCTATTT
>JBBCAV010000083.1:0-2156 GCA_051382305.1 Bdellovibrionota bacterium FG-2 | reverse complement strand
CGCGCTCAAGAAAGGAGCGCTCCTCGGTGGCTATAAGATCCTCAGCCAGCTCATAATATCGCGCCGTGGTAGAGTAAAATGCGACTTTCTGAAGCTTTCGAACCAAATTATCGAGCTGTTCACTGAGCTCCCCATTGCGGATGGCTTGAGTATGAAGCTGCTCTGCAACAATGGAAAACGAGTCAAGCCGTCCCCGAGTGCGCGCCCCTTCGATGGCGGCATTGAAGGCGATAATGTTTGCTTTTTGATTAATTTCCCTCAAAATATCCAACGACTGCGACATCTTCACACTGACCGATAAGAGTGGGTTGGACAAATCCATGCAATTCTTGCCCATCGATTCTAGTACTTTAGCCATTACGCCTCCTTAAGTTGCACATGCTGAGTTGCACATGCTCACCTGCGAACCTCCATCGGTGCTTTATCGCTAGAACTTTAGTATCGTTAGCACTTTTCCGCCCTATAAATTTTCCTCTATTCATTAAAGACCCGAGCCGAAGCTTCCGAGAACTCTTCATGGATAAAATACATGGATAAAATAAAAATCCACATATCCAAGCTTGCGCTGGTGGGTATGAAAATGAATTTTCAGGAGATTGCCCAAAAAGTCAGTGGCATCGGCAAAGGCGCCGAAGTCGAACGATGGGAAGTTGAAAAAGACACGTGGATGAAAGAGGCTTATCTTCTTAGGAAAAAAGCCGACTTTGTCGCCATTGTAGTTCCCGGAACCTGGTTGCCTCAGACCCTGGAGGACGTCCCCGGGGTGCTGCTCGATGCGATCTATTCTGGAACGTTGCGCGTGATTTTTCTAGGGACAAGACCCGAGTTTCTTTTTCCCATGCCTTGCATTTTTCTACCCAAAGATCACGAAGACAAAAATTTTCCCGTCCTTCTACGGCACGTCACCAACTGCGTGCATCCCGGCGTGTATTCGGTCATCCCCAAAGGCAACGAAATTCTCATTGAGGAGCCCGTCGAGACAAAAGAGCAGCTTACCGCCCACATCAATTCAGCAGTGGAACTTTTTCAGAGCCGGAAAGTTCCGATCGGGGGCAGTCGTCTTCGCATCCTCGCTGCGGCCATGACGTGTCTGAATAATGCGCTAGAAGAAGCCAAGGACCTCGAAGCCCAGAAGATGAAACTTCAAGTGGGGGCGCAAGGCAATCTGCTGGTTTTTAGTGTCCGTTGGAAAGTAAAATCCAGTCTTCTTGAAGACTGGTTTCTAAACCCCAAGGTACCCTGGAAACAAGCGGCAACCATGTGTGACAGCTTCTGGCTACATTCAATCCCTTCAGATTCAGAGGTGGAGGGGGTCGGCATGTTCACCTTGCTTTCAAAGGACGATGTCCAGATCAAACCCCATAGCTGTCCTTTTCCTATCGGCGTTGATATTCTGACACTCAACCGGCAAGAAAGTCTAAAAGACTGCAAGACCATCACGCGCATCGAAGAGTACCAGGTGCACACGATGGCCAAAGCCGTAGAAAAATTCAAAATTATCGTAAAAGATGAACCCAAGATCGACGCAGGTAGCGTCGCCCTAAAAGAGGCAACCTCTCAAAGCCTAGGGACGGTCCGACTTGCAACCGCGGAACCCAAAAAAGCGAACTATGGCGGAATCAAAGTTGTTGATTCAACCGCACCTCCAAAAGGGCAAAGTGCGGCAGTCGCTGGAGTCACAGGAATAAAAGATCCGGAAGCGAGATGGCAAGAGCTGCGGCGTGAGATCAGCCGGTTACCAGATGACGAGCTGATTAAGAAAATATTTGGCGTGCTTGCAAAAGATCGCACGACCAAGACCTTCCTTGAAGAATTCAGCCAAAGATACCAAGTCGCCCTGCAAGTGATTGAAGCCGGCGCCCCGGCAAATGAAAATGCGACCACCGTCGTTCCTCCCCAGTTCGAGGAGACGCTCAAAGCACTTGAGGCGGAAAAACAAAAAACAACGGACCTACAAGCCAAGTACTCGCGGCTCGTGAAACAAATGAGCATGTTAGTTGAAGAACTTAAGCGCTTGCGTCCACCCGAAAAAACCGGTTAGTCACGTTCTAGGGCGTAGAAATTCAGCCCGCCGTGAAGCGCTTTGGATTCCCGGTTTTTGGTACCCTTTTCCAAGTAGGATTGAGCAGGCGGCGGCGCAATTGGCGCAGGGTCGG
>JBBCAV010000082.1:0-6645 GCA_051382305.1 Bdellovibrionota bacterium FG-2 | reverse complement strand
CACAAAAAAAAGCGTTTTTCTGAGGATACTCAAAACTTCGATGGGCTTGTGGGGCTTAGGACTGAGTTGTTTTTCAACGACCGCTCGCCCTGAGCTTTTAGAGATTATTCATACGAACGACCTACACTCGCACTTCGAAAGAGCCTCTTCGATTAAGCGGGGTGGATATGCCGCAATCAAAATAAAAATCGACCAACTCAAAGCCGAAGCCGCCGCGCAAGGGATTGAGTCACTTATTTTAGATTCAGGCGACTTCACGGAGGGCTCTATTTTCTACCAGGCTGAAGCAGGACGCAGATCCTGGGAACTCCTTGACTCCATTGGCTACGATGCGGTCACCATCGGAAACCACGACTGGCTTGTCGGTGTTGAAGGCCTGGACAATATGCTTCAGTCATTTAAACCGGGGTTTCATTTTCTGGGCGCGAATTTCATCTTCGATGGAAAATTCAAAGCATTGCGTGACACATTGAAACCTTTTGCTGAGTTTACTCGATCAGGGAAGCGTATTGCGGTCTTAGGCCTGACCACCAACGAAATGCTCTACACTTGGCTCATCGGAAAAGGGCAAGGATATGTGCTCCCTCCCGAATCTGAAGCGTACCAAGACCTCCCCCCATTGGTCGATCGCAATGATTTGGTCATTGCATTGTCCCACCTCGGCATCAAAGGTGACGAAAGCCTTGCGAAGAAAAGCCTAGGCATTGACCTTATTGTCGGAGGGCACTCCCACACAGAACTGTTTGAGCCGATCTACATCAATAATCCTGTCGGTGTTCCAGTCCCCATCGTGCAAACCGGGCATTCAGGCGACTATGTTGGTGATCTCTTAGTCGATGTCACCCAAGGGCAACCGCTTAAAGTTCTACGCTACCAATTGGTGCCAATCCCCATTGACGGCCCTAAAGATCCCGCGATTTCCCGACTCGTCGCAAATTCCCGCGAAGATCTCGAAAAGCAATATGGCGGGCAGGCACTTTATGAACCCATTGGCTTTGCGGAAGTGCCGCTCGAAGTCCCGGGAAGCCGCGAAACCGCATGGGGTAATTTCGTAGCGCAAACGTTACAGGATGCTGCGCAAGCAGATCTCTCCGTTGACACCGCCGAGTTTTTTGGAGAAGTCCAACCTGCGGGACCCATTACCAGAGAAACGCTCTTTGAGGGCTATCCTCGTACCTTCAACCCTGAAAAACTCTGGGGCTGGAACGTCTGGAGCTTTGAGGTCCGCGGCTGGGTCTTGTCGCTTGCCTTTACCGAACTCACCCGATGGGGAAACGGCTTTCGACTCAATACCTCAGGCTTGACTTTTGACAACATATTGAAGAACGGCAAACATCACGCGGTAAACTTCAAAGTGGGCGGCGAGAAACTAAAAATGATGAAAAAATACCGCGTCGGAGTAGCCGAAGGCATCGGTCGCGGCAGTTACGAAATGGTGGCCCTCCTCAAACTCTTTTTTCACAACGCTCAAGACACTCAAGTCCCCATTTGGAAAGCACTCGAAGCGCAACTCAAAAAAGTAGGCGGAAAAATCCGCGCGCCTGCACGCGCCCCTTAGACCGAAACGACTTCGAGGACTTCGGGAATCATTTCTCTTAAACGAGCTTCAATGCCCATTTTGAGCGTCGCAGCCGCACCAGGACATCCCGCACAGGCCCCCTGAAGGTATAGATAGACAATTCCATCCTCGAATTTCTCAAAGGCCACATCTCCGCCATCCATCGCAAGAGCGGGCCGAATTTCATGATCCAAAATGTCACGGATCTGAGCTTCAACCTGTGAAGCGGGCTTCTTTGAAGCCCGCGCTGCCTCGACGGCACCTTCCAAAAAGACCGACTGATTCTTTGTCAGATAATCCTGAATCGTTTTCGAGGCCTCCCGATGCACAGTGTCCCAGTCGGCCTCTTCAGTTTTTGAGACCGTAACAAAGTTTTTCCCTACCATAACACCCGAAACACCGGAAACAGCAAAAAGAAGGGCCGCAAGCGGCGAAGATTTGACGGCCGTTTGAACTTGCGTGTAGTTCATCGCACCCTGACTCAATAATTCGCGGTTCACGGAGTATTTGAGGGTATTGGGATTTGGGGTAAATTCAAGCGACACAGAAACATCCAAAGACTTCGACATATTGGGACTCCTCTTTTTTTTACTATAACACAGTGCAAACTCCACCGGAATGAGAAAAAATGCGGTAAAATCTCCATTATGCGGGGATTCATCCTATTCCAATGGTTAAGTGTTCTGTCATTCTTGCTTTATCACAACTCGGTCAACGCTCAAGAATCTTCTCTCGAATTTTATCGAATCGAAGGGCCTACGATTTTCTTTAAGGGGAAAATTTCAGGCCAGCCGATCGCACCTCTCAAGACCGGCCTTTTTGATCTCCACTACTTGGGTGTCATAAAATCCAGCAAAGCAGAAAATTCTCATTTTATTTTTTCCGCCAAGCCTTGTGAAAACTGCCCCCATGAAAACGCCATCTACGCGCTGAAGCCCGGCGGCGGCAAAATTGCGAACTTTGTTTATCCCGGTAAAATCATCGATGTAAAACGTGGCGGCGTCATGATGGAATCCCGCGCTTTTTTTGGGAAATGCCTGCGCAGTCACCCGGGTGATGTTTACATCGTTTTTCAAAAGGAACGGGTCGATCGAAAGAAACGCGCACAGTCCAGCGTGTTTGTCGCGTCCCCCGATGAGGCGCCGCGTGCAACAACGACCAGTCAACACGTTTCTACGCTAGATGAAAAACTCTACGAACGAAATCTTCCGCGACTTAATCAAACCTTAGCGCTCGTGCGCTCTAAGGTTTGCCGCGAAATCCCAGGGCGAAATCGAAACGCACACAAGCGGGCACTAGACGTCAAATTCCCGCTCTCCGGCAATGATGCAGACGACACAGATGATGCGGATGACGATGATGACGACAAGAAGCCTCACTGACCCCGTGCGCTGAACGCAAGCGCTGGGCGAGTGCGCCTTGAGTGACTGCCTGCACTTGTTATAGATTGATCCTCGATGAAACTCTTTACCGATGCACTGACGTCAGACGGTTTTTTCGATGCCCGATATACCTGCGATCTGGATAACTCCTCACCCGAGATCCGCTGGAGTGAACCCCCTCCGCTCACCGCAAGTTTTGCCCTCATTATGGGCCAAAGAGGGCAAACTTCCCGAGGAGATTTCCCCTTTTGCCATTGGGTTGTTTTTAATATCCCCGCAAATTTACGACACCTTCCTGCCGGTATCCCTCCCCAAGAAATTCTCCCCAATGGGATTCGCCAAGGCAACAACAGCTTTGGAAAATTAGGATATACTGGCCCTTGCCCCAGACCTGGCAGTGGTTCCCAGAGTTTTGTTTTTCAGCTTTTTGCGCTCCTCACTTCAATCGAAGTTCCGGGCCGCCCCTCACGCGAAGAGCTAACGCGTGAGCTACAACCGTTCCTCCTTGAAGTCGCTCAAGTCACGGGCCGCTACGAAAGAAGAATCTTTAAAGCAGGATGATGGTTGGGGCACCGCAGTTGCACTGGAGGCTTGATGTGGAACCCCAATTATCTTTTCAATCTTATTTAAGGAGATCCAATCATGAGATATTTACTTGGGCTTACGTCGCTTAGTATTCTTGCCACTTTCTCTATCTTGCTTGCTACAGCGGAGGAACCGACCTCGATGATCAAAACAGAAACCCAAACAACAATGGAGACCGCAAAAAAAGAAGTCCCCACTGACACCTGTGTCGACGAAAAAGGTGTTTCGCACATGAAGGGACAAGTAGGGCATGCAGCATGCTTAAAAGCTATGAAACACGGCAAAAATAAACTGCACCAAATGGGCGGTGAAGCGGCACGGGACGTTACACCAGATACTAAACCGGATACTAAAAAGGAAAGAGAAGAAGAAAAGCCTAACCGCTCAGACATGTATTAGAACGCAACTTGAAAAAATGAGGAGGGGGTCACAGACAACTCCCTCCTCGCCGCACGTCTCGGTTTTTTTTAAAACGAAATCCCCGCCCTGATCTCATGCGAGCGATTATTCACCAAATAGGCCATACTATAATCCAAAGAAACCCCATCGATAAATTTCAAAAACGGACTGCCAAAAAGGATCAAAGCACCTCCTGTTAAAGTCAGCACCCCATTGTTCCCAGCATTTACCCAAAATTGATAACCCGGGCCCGCTTCAAGCCAAAAATTATCTCCAAGTCCCACGGTCGCTAAGAGAGAACCAGTGGGGAGCAAAACAAAATCAAAGTCGCCCGAACTCGAATACTGCTTTTCGCCACCAACGCCAATCTCAGGTCTTAAGCCAAAAGACGAGCCCATGCGAATCAAAGGGTCCCATGAGAAGAAACCCGCGTAACTTTGGGCTCCGGTCTGAAGAACTGAAAAATGCGAAAGCCTAAAATCGCCAACGCCGGTTGCCGATGTCGCCGCCCGAGCCACAGGCCCTCCTTGGAAGAACGCCAAAAAAATCATCAGCGCCAGTCCCCTAAACCCAAATCCTATTCTTTTGAAGTTTCGCATAAACAGATGCCTTTCCGCTATATCTATTAAGTGTAAAGACCTCTCAAACATTTGCAAACCAAAAAAATCATGTGTAGAATTTTTGGCAAGGCCCCATTTCTAAAGGAGAGAGAATATGACGAAAACTTCGACAATGCGTTTAGCACTGATCATCGGACTATGGATCAACCTGGTTTCCCTTGCCGGATGCGGTTCCGGGATACTAGGGGGCAAAGGCGGCACACTCACTCCAAACGTCATTTCAGGTGTCACTCCTGCTGCGGCACTATCGCTCATGAGCAAGGCTGTCACCCTCTCGGCGCTTGACGAAGAGGAGTCTCCGTTTCGAGATTTTTTTGAAGTCGCAGGCTATATGCCTTATGCAGCGACTGAAACCGCAGGCACAGTCGGGGCAACAACGGCCACATCACTGAAGAGTCTCAAATACTTTATTCAAAGCATACAGCTCTGCCAATCCATGACAATAACTGGATCTGCTTATAGTAATGCGAGCGGCTGCATTGACCTCTACACAGGTCCCGTTAGCAACAGTGACACAAGCCTTTATAACAGCTACACGATTACGGAGGCTCTCGCCGACACCGACACTACCCATTGGATTGATCTAATGTCCGCAACCGATCAAGCCAAACTCAAAAAAGGGATCACGGTCACCCTTGCCATGAAAGGGGCCTATAAATACGGCAAGATTGATTTTTTTAGACCCATCAAAACCACAGCCGAATTCCCACTTGTCGGAGGCGGCACGTACTACAGCAAAGCCTCTACCGTCGTGGCCCGTGCCAATAATGAGATGGGCATGCAAGTGGAATCCGCCAGTGTCGGCGACATGACCACCGGCCCTGCCGAAGAGACCGTCTACATGATGAATAACGGGGGCGTTTGGTTTCCCTTCTTGAAAGACTTTGAAATCACTGATGACGACATCAAGAATCAAACCAGCGTCAGCATGGATCTTGTGTTCAATCCTGCCGATTTTGGCAAAGCCAGTAAAGCTGGGGGAACGTGTAATCCTGAAGGAGACAATACGAATGCCTTCATCTACGATAAAGCAAACTGTATCACAATGAATATGCCTTATGTTCGAATGAATCCCGTTCCAAGAAAAGGCGGCGAAAAGACTTACAAAGAAACCTATCTCATTGAATACGGCACGGGGACTTCCGATTCTCAAGTAAGACTGGAACTCTACTACGTGAACGCGGACTCCGAAAAAAGCATCCGAGGCGTAGATTCGACCGTCGTTCTTGGCGCTGGTGCGACCACCGAGCCTGGGAACGTGATTGGGGGATATTACGTCAACCAGACGGGCACAATCGCAGCAAACAATGCGACGGTTGAAATTCAAGACTACCAAAAGAGTCCCGTACTCACCGGCCTTGTTCGCCGAACCAATGGCACGGCGACAATCACTTGTTCCTACATGGGGGGCCCTTGCACCACCGCTGGCGCAACAATCAGTAAAGCCTACACCTATGTCGGCGAAACCCTCGTTTCGAGCGACTAAACATGACTGCGGATAAAAACATCGCGCTGTTGAACGCGCGCCCCGAAGGCCAAAAAATGATCGATGAAGCGAGGCTCGTCCGCTTCGAGAATCGAACCCAGGTGCGCCGATACAACATTGAATTTACGTGTCCAGAGTTTACCTGCGTCTGTCCCATGTCAGGATTTCCGGACTTTGCAACGCTCTTCGTCAATTATATTCCCAAGAAGTGGTGCGTCGAACTCAAGAGTCTCAAGCTCTACATCAACCAGTTCCGTAACCAGGGTATTTTTCACGAAGATGTCGCCAACCGCATCCTAGACGAGCTTGTAGAGCTTCTGGACCCCTGGGAAATGGAAGTCGTCGCCGATTTCAACGTTCGGGGCAACATCAAGACGGTCATTCGCGCCAAACATATTCGCCAAAAGAAATAGAAGCAGAAATAAAAATTTGCTACCCTTGCAAAGCAAACTGCCTTATAAAACATGACCATGGCAACTCTTTTAGTCGGAATTCCTAAAGAAACCCGTTTAGGCGAAACACGCGTAGCGGCGGCTCCAGATGCGATCAAAAAAATCATAAAAAAAGGCCTCACGGTTGCGGTTGGAAAAACAGCGGGAGAGTCCGCAGGTTTTT
>JBBCAV010000081.1:0-12055 GCA_051382305.1 Bdellovibrionota bacterium FG-2 | reverse complement strand
AGGAGTTTTTGCTTGTTTTTATGAACCAGAGATGAGACTTTATGTTGGGCTGCTGCGACGAGGGCGTGTCATGATCGTTCCCTCCGTTGGGGTAGTTAAAGTAACGTTATTTAAAGCTCGGAATCTTCCTCAGGGCTTTTTTTATTTGTACCCTCCATCCTAAAATCCGCAACAATTTTATCAGATCACGCCGACGGCGGCGAGGTGAACGGGCTTATCCGGCTGCCATTGCTATTAGAAACCCTTACTCCCCTGGCGCAGGGACACCTCCGCCAGAACTGGCTGGCCGCGACGACCTAAGGAATTCGATTAGAATTGCGATCGCGCGAATACGCCTCGGAAATCCTGCAAAAAGTATCTTAATAGTTGGATTGCGCGGCGTCGGGAAGACAGTTCTCTTTGATCAGATGCGCGGTGATGCTGAGGCAACTGGCGTACATACCGTTCGAATCGAAGCGCCTGAGGGGCGATCACTTCCGGCAATCCTTGCACCCCAATTGCGGCTCGCTCTACTTCGCTTAAGCCGCGTTGAGGGGGTTAAAGAAACCGCCACCCGTGCCCTAAGAGGACTCGCTGGATTCGCCAAAGCGCTCAAAGTTAAGTTCAGCGACATCGAAGTAGGTTTCGACTTCGAAGCAGAGCCAGGACTTGCTGACAATGGAGACCTAGAATTAGACCTAGTCATGCTTCTTGAAGAAATCGGACGCGCAGCCAAGCAAGCCAAGACTGCTTTGGTCCTTTTTGTTGATGAACTTCAATATGTCGAAGAGTCTGAGTTTGCCGCGCTGATTAGCGCATTACATAGATGCACACAGCAGAGGCTGCCAGTTTGTGTTGTCGGGGCAGGTTTACCACAGCTTCGCGGCCGCGCCGGCAATGCCAAGTCGTATGCCGAACGACTATTCGATTATCCTATGATTGGCCCTCTCAATGATTTTGCAGCAGAGCAAGCACTGGTTAAGCCGGCGGAGATCCAGAGCGTAACCTTTGCTCCCGATGCGATAAAAGAAATTGTGGTGCAAGCCCGAGGCTATCCTTATTTTTTGCAGGAGTGGGGCAAACACGCATGGGATGTGGCTCAAGCAAGTTCCATCACCCTTGCAGATGTAAAAGCCGCATCTATCGAAGCGATAGCGGCCCTTGATGAGAGTTTCTTTCGCGTGCGGTTCGATCGTCTCACCCCCCTACAGAAACGTTATCTTCGCGCCATGGCAGAACTCGGCCCCGGACCTCATCGCTCGGGCGATATCGCCAAGATCTTGGGTCGTGAAGTTTCGTCGTTTGGCCCGACTCGCAGTGAACTAATCGACAAAGGGATGATCTGGAGCCCCAATCATGGAGACACGGCTTTTACGGTCCCTTTATTCGATGAATTCATGAAGCGCATCATGCCCACAAGCGATTGGAAGACAATCTAGAAATCAATCCCTGCGTTAAGCCACTCAGCCGGGTTCCGGCGATGTCGCGCCCAATAGACTTGACTCACAAGATGAGCGTTGATCCGTGAGTGAAGTCTTGCTCGAGGCGTTTCGGCAGTGTGCCGCAAGCAAATCACTGAAGGAGGTTCGCGCTGAAGCCAAGAAGTTAGTGAAGAAGAAAGGGCCGCGCCCCGATGATATTGGCGACATGGCTCACGAGGGCCTCGTCGTCTTCGGTAGACCTCCGCACGTCGGGCGCTTGGAATCGGCTCGGGCGGAGTAAGACAGTCAACCAAAAGTGCCTTGCAAGGCACAGCTCCTAAGCTGTGTTTTTTTCCGTTGGGCCGCTACCCCAAGATTCATTGACGCTATCTCCGAGTGCCAGCGACGGACGTTAAAGCTCAATAATTCCGCGCATTCGTTGAATTTCAACTATTTGATGAGCATTGTTGAATAAATAAGGCCAGTACTTCAGATTAATATTACGATAGTAAAGATTTTGATAGCACATACCACCTATTAGGCGATCAGTTTAATTTCCAACTTTTCATCGAGCACTTCCGTAATTGCGGCGAGAGTTCTTACGGTGGGGTTCGATTTCCCCGGAGTCTCTAGTTTCTGAAGTTGCTGAACGGTCATTTTCAAAAGTTTAGCGAGATCACGTTGAGAAAGACCATGCTTGAGGCGAGCCTGTCTAATCATAAGCGGAATCGCTACATCCTCAGATGGAGTAATCCATTCGAGTTCCTTTCCTTGTCGAACCCGTGGCTCAGGAACTTCCCATTTTGGATCTCTGGCCTCTTCAAGATAAAGGCTAACTGCTTCGCGGGCGTTTTCCCTGGCCTCCTCAAATGTGGCACCATCGCTGAAACAACCAGGAAGATCTGGAAACTCTACGGAAAACCTTTTCCCATCTTGATAAATCTTGGCCTGGTATCGAATCATAGCAATTTCTCTCCTGTTTGCTTTTCAATAGCCCGAATTAAGCCCCGTCCTAGGTCGTGATTTCCATGTAGGGGGACTTCCGTAAGTTTTCCGTCTTTAGAGAGCTTCACATGTGAGCCCCTTTGGCTTTTGATCACCCAACCCCGCTGGAGCAAAATTTTGATAATCCTCTTACCCGAGATTGGCATCTACCAGCCACACTACAGCATATATGCTGCCCATGTCAAGTCTAGTTTGTCGGAAACGACAGTTCCATTAATGCGGGCAAATAAAATCCAGAGCCAAAACGGATAGCATTTTATCCTTATCTGCGCTGCAATGACGTCTTATAGGTCAAATGCGGAAGCCGTTTTTGGGCTATCGCTTGGTTTTTTTGACAATGTGAGGTCTTGTTTTATCTCAGACCTCAGATGAATCGACGCGCGCGTACTTTTCTATAAAACTCGGACCCCTAAAAATAATCTTCTCCCCCTTTCAATTTGGGAGCCACTTTCCGTTCGCAACTATTTTACCCCCTTGCCGTGCGGCTGCAGAGAGTCCCACCGCATCTTGAGCTTATTGTGGCCGCTCGCTTAGAAATCAATTGCTAGCGGACCTATTCCTCAGTTTTCAACCGCGGAATCACCGACATAAAGAACTCCTGCGACCACGGCTCCACCTCTACGGGGGTTCGAAGGAACTGGGTCACATCACTCTTTGCTTTATCCCAATCTAGAGACGCTATTTTTTCTTCGAGCAGACTCACAACCGTCTCGCGGGTAAGGCTAGCGTCCTTGGCCAATTTGCCCCCTTCCTGCATTTTTTGTCCAAGATAGCGAAGGTTCAAAGGGATATTTTGCCCCAGGAACCAAAGCAAATCATAGAAGTCGCGGCCTTTCACTCTGTTTTTCCACTCTCGAAAAAGAACAGCGTGCATTTTGCCTGCGAAAAGTGAACTCGACTTAAGTACAGTTACAGACGCGGTGATCGGCGGGAACAAAGGTTTCACCTCAGTTTCAAATCCCACAGGCGGATAAACATCTACTTCAAATTTTACAGCCATCAGTTTGTTCGACTGCACTTTGCGCGCAAGGGCGCTCGCAGCACTAATTTTGAGTAGGTGAATTTGTGTATTCGCCTTTAGAAATGCTGATTCGACCTTTCGACTTTCACCTTTGGTAACTTCTTCTATTACGACATCAAAACCAAAAGACTCAAGCGTCTGCTGTATGACTGAAAAATAGGGTTTTAATTTGAATCCTGGATCCGTCTTAAAAAGCGTGAAGTCCAAGTCCTCAGAAAAGCGTGGCAAACCATAGAAGACACGAAGCGCGGTTCCCCCATAAAAGGCCCCTTTGTCAAAAAACTTAGCCCGGGAGAGCCCCGCTAATGTGAGTTCTTGCATCACTTCTTTCAGGGCATTTTCATATTCTTGGGCATTTTTAGGCCAGTATTTCTGAAGAAGGGACTCAATTGGACTAGCCATGATCTATTTCCTTTTTTACTAGCCACCACTTGATGATTCGCGCCTCAACGGAGTTACGGTGATAATGTGGGAGCATCTCCCGAAGGTTATCAGCCGAGACTTGATCGAAAAAGTCTGAAAGATGAAGCCTTACGTTTCCCTCTAAATACTCTTCCATTTCGCGACTCGTCCGCCAAGTCATGTCATGATCGCGAAGCTTGAGATAATCGAGCAAAGCCTTCTCCGGACGAGCCATCAAGAAACCACTATGAGAATCGACTTCATAGCCAAAAGAATAACGATGTTTATGCAGATGACAGAATTCGAAGACACCAAGCGAGGTTTTGAATGAAACCGATTTTCGAGGCGTGACCGAAGTGATGGTATAAACGCGATCAGTGAGCAAACCATAATGCTGAAGCGCCCACTCTGCAGAAACGTAAGAGGGAAAATAGAGCGCATTCGCGATTCCTTCTGGAGGACTCACTTTGAAGTCTCGAGCCTTTAAGTTTAGATAATGGCCGCGACACACAAGTTCGAGATAGTTTTTCTGCGCCAGATCGAAGACTTTCTTGCGGGGCTGCTTATAGTGCCCAAACTGATCCACAAGGAGCCGCAAATCCACCATAGGGGGGAGCTTCTCAAGAATAGCCAAATCAGTGTCTGCGCCCTTTTTAAGCATAATTTATTACTACAATAGTAACAAAACCAAATAACAAAGTGCAACACCTTAACCACTAAGTTACCCAAAACTTAACACTGGCCCAATATCGAACTAGGGTACGACCGGCAAACCTTGCCCGCTTCCCAAACCCGCCATTTCTTGTGACAATTACAGACGTGAGACTTCGCTACCTCATTATTGGTGCAGCCGGAGGAATTAGTGCGAGCGCCGTCGTAGGTCTGGGGTTTTATTTGTACTTCAAAAACGCCCCTCAACCCGACCTCACCGCCCAATCCCCGTCTCATGCGACGGTCACTATCCCGTTGAAGGCAAAAAACGATCGAAAACCGAGTTCGACTTTTGAGTACCCACTCATGTGCTCTGATCCCTACCGCGCGATTTGCTTGCGCACGACTTTGCACAACGACCCAACGGGGGCCGTCCACAGTGACGTCGAAGGTGAAGTCCAAGCCCTGCGTATTGTCGAGGAGATCATTCACGAACATCCCGAATGGACCAGTGAACAGGTGGATGAGGAGCTCACCCAAATCATTTACACCCCGAAGCGTGTGGGCCGCATCCGAACAGCGTTTCGTTTCGTGCGCGCCGCAATCGAAAAACTGATTCGCGCTCAACCTAGCAGTGTCTTTTCGAAAAAAGAAAAGCGCCTACTCATCAGCCGAATCAACTCCGTCCGCCTGGAACTACCACCTCCTGCTGCCGTCTACAGCGACCAGCCCGATTTATTCACAAAAAACGACGTATTTTATCAGCGCTCCCAAGACGGCTCGCTCAAGCTCAGAGTGGGGGGCGCTTTTGTCATGTCGATCAAGTCTTGGTTCAACCTCGTCTTTACTCTCGCGCACGAACTCGGGCACTCCATTGATCCTTGCGAACTTCGCGAACTGAACTCAGTGCCAGCTTCTTACAAGAACCTGTCCGCCTGTTTTCTCAAACAAGGTTTGGTCGGACATCAAAAGAGCCGAACGGAGTGCGGAGAGAACGATCAGCTTTCAGAGACTTTCGCCGATTGGTTGGCCGTCCAAATCACCGCAGTAGCCCTCAAAGAGTACGCCACAGAATTTCACAAGCCTTTGATCCAGGCAGCCGCAATGAACTCTGTTCGAGATCTTTGTGAACAAGAAGACACGTTAAACGAGCTTGCGCTAGAATTTCACCCGTCCCCCAAGGTAAGAATCGAAAAAATTTTTGGTAACAACCCCGAAATTAGAACTATTCTCAGCTGCCCTGCTTTCGAGAACAGCCCCCAATATTGCAACTTCATGGAGTCGAAAAAATGAAATTCACAGGTCACCTGCTCGCCCCCTTACTCGCGCTCTCCCTTTTGACGGGCTGTGCCTCCTCAAAATCAAAGCCCAACGAAAAGATGCCGACCCCTGAAGAAGCAGATAGCAGTATCGAAATCAGCTACGTTCTCGGCCATAATCGCTACAAATTCTGCGCCGCATCCCAAGAGAATGTCGCAACAGGACAAACATTCATGGAAAGAGAGAAGCTGCAGGACTCAAGAATCGATACAGCCAAATACACAGCATTTCTAAAGAAAGTTGCAGAATTCTCCACCACTTCTCAACGCGTCCCAGCAAGCTTTTGCCGCTCGCCTTTTACTGTTTCCTTTCGCATTGGCAAGCGTAAAGAGACCCTCAGCGGCTGCCGAACCGGCAACGAAGCCGCACTGAGTAAGATAATCCAAGAAGGAGAGTTCCTCCTGTATTCCAAAAAATAGAGTCCTTTGCTATGACCTAAGATACAGGGCAGGGGAAAAAATGATTCACGGACCTATTCATGGTTTTATTGAGGTCGTATGTGGCAGCATGTTCAGCGGCAAAACCGAGGAACTGCTTAGGCGCATAAAGCGCGCGCAAATCGCCAAGCAAAAAGTCCAGGTTTTCAAACCGCAAATTGACAACCGCTACAGTGCCGATCACGTGCAAAGCCATGACGCGAACAAAGTGGCTAGCGTGCCTGTTCAAAATGCCCGCGAGATTCTGGAACGAGTCGACGACAATACGCGAGTGGTCGGGATTGACGAAGCACAATTTTTTGATGATGCGATTGTCGAAGTGGCCCAGAAACTCGCTTATCGCGGAATTCGGGTGATTGCGGCGGGTTTGGATATGGATTTCAGAGGAATTCCCTTCGGGCCCATGCCCAAGCTCCTCGCGGTCGCCGAAGAAGTTACGAAACTCTCGGCCGTTTGCATGGTCTGCGGCGGACCCGCAACGCGCACGCAAAGAACTGCCGGTCCCTTGGGCACCGACGCCACACGAGTCGTCGTGGGCGCCAAAGAGATGTATGAAGCAAGATGCCGATTTTGTCATGAGCCCAATCCTACGGAGCTTGCATGACCGATTCCAAAACTGGACTTCCCTACGCCGATCAACAATTCAAGAACCTCCAGTTTCGCCTCTCCGAAATGGCCCATCACTACGGACCCAATGTCCATATTCTTGCTGATCCATTCTTGCTCTCACTCTTGGCAAGACTCTGCGCCGAAAACACTTATCAGCCCGTAATCAATGAGCTTGTAACGACTCTTTACTCCTCATTGCTAAAGATCGTCGCCAATCAAGAGTTCCCTACGAAAACCGCGGCGATTCGCACTCGAATGGCAGCCTACCATCCTGAAGCGGTATTTCAGGGGCCGTTGATTGATCCTGAAATTCCAGTCGTGTCGGTCAACCTCGCGCGCGCTGGCACTCTGCCCTCACATGTCTGCTACACGAGTCTGAACTATTTTATGAATCCGCAGAAAGTGCGCCAAGATCATGTCAGCATTGGACGCATGACCGATGACCAAGAGAAGGTCACCGGAAGCCATGTTGCCGGGCATAAAATTGGGGGGGACACCGACGGAGCGCTTGTTCTTTTCCCAGATCCCATGGGCGCGACGGGAGCGACCTTGGTGGAGGCACTGGATCTTTTCAAAAAAAGAGGAAAAGCTCTAAAACATATTGCACTTCACTGCATCGTCACGCCAGAGTATCTTAAGAGAGTTCGCGCGAAACACCCTGATCTGATTATTTATGCTTTAAGACTGGATCGGGGGCTTTCGGAGCCCGAAGTTCTGGAGTCTGTTCCTGGAACTTATTGGGATCGCGAACGCGGTTTAAACGATAAACAATACATTGTCCCCGGCGGAGGGGGCTTTGGGGAGATCATGAACAATGCCTACGTCTGAACTGAAAGACACCGTCACACCAAAAATCCTTATCCCCGAAGTAAAGATTCAGGCCCGGCTGGCCGAACTGGGACATGAGATCAGTCAAGACTATCAGGGAAAAGAAGTCACCGCGATTTGCGTGCTAAAAGGCAGTTTTGTTTTCTTTTCTGACCTGATTCGTCGAATGGATTTGCCCATCACCTGCGAATTCTTAGGCGTGGCAAGCTATGGCAATCGCATGGTGTCTTCTGGCGAGGTCAAAGTCACGTTGGATATTAACGAACCTCTCGAGGGACGTAATGTCATTGTCTTTGAAGACATTGTGGATACGGGACTCACCCTTAACTACATCACCAACCTCATTAGAACACGGCAACCTGCTTCACTAAAAACGTGTGCGCTCTTAAATAAGCCCGGCTCTCACAAAGTTCCCGTTCGACTCGATTACACCGGGTTCGACATTGGCAGCGAGTTTGTCGTAGGCTACGGCATTGATTACTCCGGCAAGTTCCGAGGCCTGCCCTACATTGGCTACATCGAGCATGGTCACTGAGAAAAATCTGGCGAAAAATTCAAAGATAAGCTCCAGCGCCCCGACCCGAATTGATCTTGCCGGGGGCACACTCGACATTTGGCCTCTTTATCTTATGACTCCGCAAGCTTTGACGATCAATCTTGGTATTGATCTTTTTGCGGCCGTCACACTTGAAACTTCACAGCCGTCACCCGCTGATTTCAAAGGTCCGCGCATCATCCTCCGCTCCGAGGATCTACAAAAAGAAGAGGAACTCACATGGGCAGAACTTTTTGAGAAAGACCCCATCCCCGCACTCAGTCTTCATACTAAGCTTTTAAGGCATTTCATTTTATATGAAACGCGCTATCCAGATAAGCTCAAGAAATTTAATCTCACTCTCACTACCCGAGCCCTCAGCCCCGCAGGAGCAGGCCTTGGCGGCTCCTCTGCACTCGCCGTCGCGCTCATCGGGGCGCTCTTCGCGTGGGTTAAAGGCCGATCCCCAACTATTGAAGAAGAGGGCGAAGCGCTGATCAAGATCGCGCGCGATGTCGAAACCACCGTGATCCAAGTTCCTGCAGGGGTGCAAGACTACTACGGTGCCATGTTCGGTGGCCTCCAGCTTCTCAAGTGGGGCACGGGACATCACACGCGTCGAAAACTAGGGGACGCTCTGGCCTCTGAAGTAGAAAAGCGTCTCATGCTTTTTTACTCGGGCCAATCGCGCAACTCAGGAATCAATAATTGGACGCTGACCAAAGATTTTATCGATAACAAAGCCTCCACTGACGTACGCACCCGATTTGCAAAGATTGCGACCGCGACCGTAAAGCTTGAGCAGGCGCTCGACGCCCAAAACTGGGAGGCTGCTCGCTTGGCCATTGCAGAAGAATGGGAAACCCGCCGCACATTGGCTTCAGGAATCAGTACGCCGGAGATGGACCGCGCGTTTCTCGAAGCCCAAAAAATCCACCCGCTAGCGGAGAAGATCTGTGGGGCAGGCGGTGGCGGATGTTTTTTTGTTTTTCTCGATCAGCCCATTTCAGAATCATTGGCGCAATCGTTCAAAAATCATTTTCAAACCTTCGGAATGAGGCACCTTCCCTTTCGCGGGGTTTCACGGGGCCTTGATATTCAGGTTTCTCATGCGTAGCCGCACCCTCGGCCTCGAGCTTGCCGGGGCCAAGAATCACAAAACGGCCGTCGCGGTTCTGGAGTACTACAAGAAAGAAAAAAAGATTTTCTTGCTCGAGGTCTTTGAAAAAGTTCTTCCCCGCAAAAGTCAAAGTGGCCAAAGTGGCCAAAGTGGCCAAAGTGGCCAGAGTGGCCAGAGTGGCCAGAGTGGAGACGAAGCGTTGCTTGAACTCATCTCAGAGATCAAGCCATCATCAAAAGAAGAGTTTCACATTGGCGTAAATGTGCCCTTGGGCCTTCCGCCCTGCATTCACTGTAAACTCAAAACATGCCCGATGCCGCAGAAATGCCGGGTGGAATGCGTAAAATGGATGCGGACTCACTCTAAGAAAATGGACCGGGAATTTACGCCCTATACGCAACGCCCGATTGAACTTTGGGTGCGTAATAAAATTCTTGATGGTCTTCCCCCTTCTTCCCGATTTGAAATTGACGAAACTCTCGGAGGCAATAAAGCGCCGCTCACGGCTCGCATGGACTTTCTTTTACGACATATCGAAGCGGACTCAGTGGTTGAAGTTTGGCCGAAACTCTCGCTGCTTCTTTTGTTCCCAGGGCTTAAGCTAGACAAAAGATTTCTCTCGCAGTATCGCAGGCTCGAAGAAGGGGCGCATGCCCGCGAGGAGATTTTAGAGGCCTTCATGGAACACCATGGCGTTTTCATATACGAGCGAGACGTGCGAAAACTCTCACACAGTCTCCCAGCCTTTGATGCTTTCATTTGTGCCTACACGGCATGGCTCAAAGAGATGAATTTGACACTCAAGAGACCTAACTCATTTCCAAAGTCGGCTCAGTGGATCGAAATTCCAGAGGCGGGGATCACCAAGCGATGTTTGCCTATCTCCTAAAGAGGCTCCTGGGTCTTCTGCCCACGCTAGCCCTACTGCTCACGCTGGTGTTTTTCGTTCTACGCCTTGCTCCGGGTGGTCCTTTTGATACGGAGCGCGCGTTTCCACCAGAAATTCAAGCGGCAATCGCAAAGCGTTATCACTTGGATCAGCCTGTTGTAACGCAATTTGCGATGTGGACCCGAGATCTCGTTTCGGGCGATCTGGGCGAATCTTTTCAATACCTCGGCCAATCCGTCTCCGAATTGATCCTGGCCTCGTTGCCTTATACGCTGATTTTGGGTGTACTCGCGCTGATTCTGTCCATTCTTTTTGGCGTTCCGCTCGGCGCAGTCGCGGCATGGAAACAAAACTCCGCCTTTGATCAGCTGGCGATGTTCGTTTCAAACGCGGGCGTGAGTCTTCCAAGCTTCTTAGTGGCTGGAGTTTTGGTTTTTGTTTTTTCCTACCACCTCGAGTGGCTCCCGCCTGCACTTTGGGATGGGCCCAGCTCCCTGATTTTACCCGTGCTCACGCTCGGGATTCGACCCGTTTCTTTGATTGCCCGACTCACGCGCGCATCGATGATTGAAGTTTTAAGTGAGGACTACATTCGAACGGCCCGCGGCAAGGGCCTCTCATCACGAACTATTCTATTTAAACACGCCCTTAAAAACAGCTTTATCCCGGTGATCACGGTATTGGGTCCAATCGCGGCCAATCTCGTGACCGGCTCTTTTTTAGTCGAGATTGTTTTTCAACTTCCCGGAATGGGTAAGCACTTTGTTCAAGCGGTCCTCAATCGTGATTACCCGCTCGTGATGGGAGTCACACTCGTCTACGGAGTCGTCCTTCTCCTGTGCAACCTCCTCGTCGATCTGGCTTACACCTGGATTGACCCAAGGATTCGTTTATGATGCGGGTACAGCGCATTACCAAATGGTGGGTAGGATTTTCGCTTGGGTTTTTGGCCCTCGTAACGATTCTTGCGATACTTGCGCCTTGGGTTGCACCGTATTCGTATGAAACCCAAGACATCATGGCTCGTCTTGAAACCCCGTCCCTCCATCACTGGATGGGCACAGATTCATTGGGCCGCGATTTATTGAGTCGACTAATCTATGGTGCGCAGATGTCTCTGGCAGTGGGGGGGGGCACTGCCCTCTTCGCTCTCGTTTTAGGCACCGCAGTCGGAACGTTTGCCGGTTACAAAGGCGGGAAGATCGATTCACTTCTCATGCGAGTCGTGGATCTTTTTTATATTTTTCCCGCGCTACTGCTTGCGATTTTACTCACTTTGCTTTTGGGCCGAGGATTTTTAGGCATTTTCTTAGCCCTCGGCATGACCGCTTGGGTTACCCAAGCCCGATTGGTCAGAGGCCAAGTTTTGCAGGCCCGTGAAATGCCGTATGTCGAAGCCGCCCGGGCGCTGGGTGTCCCCACACAGCGAATTATCCTCAAGCACATTCTGCCGAATCTTTGGGGTCCGATCATTGTGTCGCTCTCGGTGCAAATTCCTGCCAATATTATGGCTGAGAGTTTTTTGTCTTTTATCGGCTTGGGTCTTCAGCCGCCCCTTTCGAGCTGGGGCACGCTCGCTAATGAAGGGTTTCGTGCGATGCACAGTTTCCCACATCTCATGATTTTTCCAAGCATTGTGCTCTTTATAACGATGCTCGCGTTTAACTCGTTGGGGGATATTCTGCGAGATCACTTGGATCCGCGGGATCAATCAGTCGGATGAAGCGTAGTTGGCTTAAATCTCTTCGCAGAAGGAAGTTTTGTCAGAGAAAGAGTGGTAAAAAGCTCGAAAAACCCTGAAATAAAGGTTTTCAAGCTCCTGATTCACTGAGATGTTT
>JBBCAV010000080.1:0-2598 GCA_051382305.1 Bdellovibrionota bacterium FG-2 | reverse complement strand
CGCTAGGGGTCTGCCACGCTCAACCTGCGCCGTCACAAATTTCATGGTGATTGGAATTATACGATCCGACCGACAAGAAACTAAAATCACTCAGTTATTTTGTAACAGTTCCTTAGCCACCGCAAGTCACTATTTTGCCGGCGCAGCCCCTTTTTCAGCACCCTGTCCGACACTGCCCGAAATGGGCGCATTCACCTTAATCGAGGACGACTGTCCCGAGACACTGGGTGCGGATTCAGAAACAGATTTTTGGCCCGAAATATTCTGGCGATTGAGTTTTTCCCGTAGTATTGCCTCGGCGTCAAGACGGAGGTTCCTGTGCTCAGTAAGGAACTCCTGCAGATCGACATTCTTTTTCTCTTGGGAGTCCCAGACTTTTAGCGCGGAACTCTTCACCACCATAATGGTACCATCCCCCAACATACTATTTGTGCGCTCCTTCGTGATGGGAACGCTCAACCTATACCGGGTTTGTTTTTCAAGCAGGAACCCCCGAAACTCTCGCGCATAGGCACAGTTTTTTAGCTTGTAGATCGCAAACTTATTATAACTACTACCCACTTCAACATGTAGGCCGTAGTCGAAGTCGACTCGAAGCCCCTCACTCCCGATTAAGCCTTCTTCAAGTTCCACATGGGCCTTATCGACGCCACGCTCAGCGCAATAAACATCAACAGGTCTATCATGGACTTTACTCCCCCCACTATTGGCCCACCCCAACTGAACCTGCGAAAACATCAAAGCATAAACGAGGATCAGCATACTTGAAACTCTCCTAAAGGACTTGTCGGTCGGTGGCATACAAAGCTTGGAACACGTTAAGATTAAGATAAGATTATTCCGCCAGTGCCGGCACATACGACTTCATCTTCTCTCGCCCATACGCCTGGATCGCAGCCAAGGTGTTATGCAGTGAGCAACAGAGCCTCAAATTGCTCGTCTCCGTCGCTCCTCCTTTAGCAAAAGGAACTACATGATCGCGCTCCAACCCCCATTTTGATTCACACCGTCGTCCAGTCTCGGCATCCACATACTCACACTGGCCCTGCGCATTGTGCCAGACTTCTTGGTTTACTCGGGCGGGAACATACCGACTTGGAATTTTGTCCAACCTCTCCGGCGAGGTTTTTCGAACCGTTTTGGTTTGTTTTTCGGCAGGGTCTACTTTTTCAAGTGCGATATCGGCTAGAACGGAGAAGAGTTTCAAATATGAGGAATCCCCTTTCGTTTGATGCGCGAGAAGTCCTCTAAGCTTGATGAGTTTTTCCTCCAATTCTTTGGTCATGACAAACCGCACTTCGGTCGTTTTATCAGACAATATTCGCGTCTGCTCTTGCGTTTCGGGATGAGGAGAAATCGCCCGCAGTTGTCGCTCGCAATCTCTTTTGCTTTTGCCTTCCATCTGTTTTAGAAGCTGAAGCTTTTCGCTGGGAACGTAGGTCTTTTTGTTTGCTCGCTTTTCCGCGCGAAAGAAATCCTGCACCGTACTTGCCACCGAAAGTGACAATCTACCCTCTTCTAAAGCGGGCGCTAGCTCCGGCACTTCTTTAAGCAATCGCATCGCAGAGATTCTTCTGTGCGCCGCCCCTTCACTGAGCCCAAAAAATTTGATCGCCATTTCGTGAAGACTGGGGAAACCTTGCTCGGCATGCAGCATGCGAGTTTCAATTTCACGAAAACAAAACAGGATACGTGTTGTGGCTTTGCGCTCCTCCAATATCGCAGCTTTTGTTTCAAAAATAAGTTCGGGCTTCGACAACGTTTTGAGTTCTTTCATAGTGCGAGAGCATAACACGGAAAAATGAGCCTCATAAAACGCGCGATAATGGCTTATGTTGCGATTTTTTTGGATTTAGGAGAAAAAAGTCTTGGGGAGTTGTGGTGCGCGAACGTCCCTGGCGACAGCGCAGGATTGATGACTTTACGCACGAGGCTTGGGGTTTGGCCAAAGTAGTCGCAAGAAAAATCTTTTAGAAAATGAAACTATTTTGCCCCACACTCTGGACATGAATTTCGCTCAACTCCCACGCCTTTTTCGGCGCGGTACTCGTTAAAATATCGCACGCGACCGATATCCATAGTTTGATCCAGCGAAAGTCCAAAATTTTGAAGCACTTCGTCCCACTGTTTATTACTGGCTTCCATATCAGACCGATTGAGTTCGTCTACAGTAATTTCACCTCCTTCATATTTTGCACGGTTTTCATTCCAAATGTCGGCCATCCTTTTACTTACACCTTCAACCGCCTTCTCGTACTCCTGAAATGAAAACCTTCGATACTTTGTTGGGTGCACGCCAAGAAAGTTTTTTTGAAGAAAAGATAGTCGGGCGCCTTTTTTTGCCTTTTGTCTGACAGTACTATAAGCTGTCAGACAAAGAGGGCGGTGAACATGGCGACTATTTTAGATGAACTAGAACAACGACGGAAAGAAGCTAGGGAGAAACTTAATTCAATCGGCGATATGCGACGGGGTTCGTTGGTTGAGCGTTTTAGAAAATGCGGTAAACCCTCCTGTCGATGCGCGACCGATGATTCGTACGCTCACGGACCCTGTTGGTCACTCACTCGTGGCGTCAAAGGGAAAACGTTAACTCGT
>JBBCAV010000079.1:0-13599 GCA_051382305.1 Bdellovibrionota bacterium FG-2 | reverse complement strand
GCGAAGCAAGGATTTGGAGGCGACTCTTTAGGGGAAGGATCAGGGGAGTCGGTGGGGGGCTGAAAAGATAAAGCAATGAGGTCGGGACCTCCGAGCATTCCGACAAGATCCATTGATGCGGTCTGTCCCGTACCGAGTGTCTCGGGTGACTCAAGTTCGCCGACGGGCAGGCTGTAGTGGGCGCACCCGGTGACTCCTAGCCCGATAAGCACAATAAGTAGGTGTTTCATTATTTCTTTTGCAACAAATCCAGAAGTTTTTTGGCAACAAGCGGAAGCGGTTCTATGAAATCCGCACCTCCAATTTGAATGGCTTCTCTGGGCATTCCGAAGACAACACTGGTCGCTTCGTCTTGCGCGATAGTAGGGGCCCCCGTGGTTTTCATTTCTAATAGTCCTTTTGCGCCATCTGCCCCCATCCCGGTGAGGAGGATTCCAATGCTCTTTTTTCCAACTTCTTGGGCCACCGAATGGAAAAGAACGTCGACGGAGGGTTTGTGCCGATTTACTCTTTCCCCATCTTTGACGACGACAACGGGAGTCCCTCCTCGATTGGCTTTGTAGGACATTTGGAGACCGCCCGGAGCAATAAGAACGCGCCCGGGTTTAACCTCGTCGCCATCCTCGGCCTCCTTGACTTCAAACTCACACAGGCTGTTAAGTCGGTTGGCAAAAGCTGCAGAGAAAACCGGTGGAATGTGTTGAACAATAAGAATGGGAGGAATCTCCTTGGGAAGTCTGATCAAGACTTCCCGGAGTGCCTCGGTTCCGCCCGTAGAGGCACCCATTGCGACTAAGGTCGAAAAATCAGTTATTCCGGTGTTTTTGAGTCGTTCAGGCGGTGTGGCATAGTGGGACGTTTTGGTATCTTGTAAGGTGCGTGGCATGACCTTAATGGATGCTGCGGTTTTCACTTTTTCAATAATGAGAGGGGCCACAGTGGTAATTTCTTCAAACGATGGCTTTTGAATATAGTCTACGGCGCCACATTCAAGGGCATCAAAGACGGCGGTACTTTCGTCTTTACTGATGGAGCTGATCATCACCGTAGGAATCGGATAGGTGGGTAGCAACTTTTTAAGGAAACTTACGCCATCCATTTCGGGCATATTGATGTCGAGCGTAATGACATCGGGTTTGTTCTCTCGGATCATTTTTTCAGCGACCGAAGGGCGATCCGCGACGCCTACAATCTCAAGCTCCTCGTCGGTGCTTAAGATTTTTGTCAGCAGCTGTTGGATGGTCTTGGAATCATCGACGATCAAGACACGAATTTTTCTCCTTGCGGCGACTATTTTTGGCGTTGAGGGTGCTTCAGCGATTCGAAGCCTCCCGGTTTCAACATAAAAATACGCCTCAATCGGAAAAATCAGTTCCTCTTTTTCGCCAACGATTTTGGCTCGAGCGCGCGTGAGAGTTTTTCTGATCTGATTCAGAAGAGAAGGATCGCCCACGATTTTCGCATTAAGGGGAGAGGTTCCTGTGCCGAGATCTGAGAGAAGTTTTTGAATGAGGCTTTCGGACTGGCTTGCCCCATCGGCGGGAATGCAGAGAACACCCCCTACTTTTCTCTCAAGATCAAATACAGCAATGATCGCCCCGCTTGAAATGGCGGCACGAATGACTTCAGGGGATTTGGCGGTGATGGGTGTAAGCGCGTGTGCAGGAATCATAGTCGTACCCTGTTTAGAAGCCTGTTCCAGATAAAAACTCGTCAGAATGGTAAACAAAACTGGTGTGAGGAATGATTCGGCTGCAGCGTCCGGGAAGGTAAGTCCCTACTGTGGTGGGGCCATCTTCCAATACAAACGACGCATTCGGCCAGTTGGTGAGTCGTGATACCGCCTTTTTTGATATGTCTCGAAACATCATGATGGACGTCGCCCGAGAACTCAAGACAGCACGGAACCCTTCTATGTTTTTGGCGAAGTCGGCAATATAGACTTTGTAAGGGATGAGTTGATCTTTAGAGGGCACGCCCTCAAGAAGCTCAGGTTTAAAGCCAAGAGCCGATTCTAAATGAGAGACGAGTGCCGTGATCGCGTTTCCTGATCCTGGCACGAGGATCAGGACAGGTGGTTTTTCTCCTTCGGAGTTGGAATTGATCTGTCTTAGAAGCGTGACGATTTTTCCGCGATCGGCAAGTCCGCCCGCGATAATGCGGAGCTTTTTTTCGGGGTTCTTGATGACGAATTTCTTGCTGAACGACTGGTCCACCTCAGAAGGGCCTTTGCTTTCCTGGAGACTTGCAGACAAAGCTGCGCAACGAAGTTTCGTTCGAATCTCGTCGGCGCGTTCAGTGAGATCTGCCATGCCGGGCTTTTCAACATAGTCCACGGCACCCAATTCGAGAGTTTTGAGTCCAAGGCCTGAGTCTTCGCGCGAGACGGAGCTCACTACGACGACAGGAGGATGCTTCGGGTTCATGTTTTTCTGCAAATACTCCACGCCGTTTTGCTCCGGCATATGAATGTCGAGAGTAACAACATCCACGGTGTGCTGTTTGAGCATTTGAGTTGCCTCAAGCCCATTTTTGGCAGTGGCCACTACTTCGAAGCCATCTTCTTTTTGTAGGAGTTTCTTAAGAAGCGTGAGCACGGTGGGAGAGTCATCCACACACAGAACGCGCAAGATCTGAGGCGCGATCGTGCGTGCTAAAGTCGGCATCGCTACCACCGGCGCCACGCTTGGTTTGAGCGCATCGGTTTTCGGGAGTAATTGAACTTGCTGATAAACCGAAGGCGCAAGAGATTTGACCGGAAGTCGAAGACCGGTAAGACTTTCGGAAAGCCCGATGAAGAAATAGCCATAAGGAGACATGTGTTTGAGGAGATTTGTCGAGATAGAGGCAATCTGTTCCTGATTGAAATAGATGAAGACGTTGCGACAAAGAATAATATCAAAAGTTCGCCCCTTCATGGGAGCCTCGAAGTCGAGCAGATTCACCGTTTCAAAAGAGCAGGGCATTCGAATGCTGGCTTTGGCTTTCACAAAATCCGCAATTTCTCCTGAACCACGAATCCAGTGATCGGCGCCGTAAATTGCGGGAATACTCTTGATCTCATCATAGCGATAAACGCCATTCTTTGCGATTGAAACGGATTCGCCGTCGACATCGCTGCCCATAATTTCATATTTGAAATCGGGGGCCATTTTCTTAAGATGAGCATGAAGAAACATAGAAAGCGAATAGACTTCTTGCCCCCGGCTACTGGCTGCAGACCAGACCCGAAGGGTATTGCGGCCTTCTCGTCGGAGAGTGGGGATTAAAGCGGGTAGCGCTTGAGTCTCCAAAAACTCAAAATGCATGAATTCTCTGAAAAAGTGAGTGTGGTGAGTTGTGAGCAATGAGACCAGAGCCTGCGTTTCGGACGTTGAATTATTTTTAAGATGGGTGAGGTAGATCTCAGCATCCCCAATTCCGAGTTGGAGCATGCGTCTGAGCATTCGGGATTCGACCATGGCCGCTTGTTTGGGACCCAGTTGGATTCCGGCGACCTTTGTGACGATTGTGGAAACTGCGTCGATCAATGTTGCGTTCATCTTTTAGACTTCCTTATTAGACTTCTTTGAATCGAGGGTCGTTCTCTGAGGGAATTTGTTCACTCCCAACGGCCGGGGGAGCGACAGGAGTCTCACGGATAAGTTCGGGTGTTTTCTCAGGTGGTTTGAAAGGGATCACGTTCGAAGGTTTGGTGGGGACAGCGGCAGTCCACTTGGGCTTTGCGGCCTTAGTTTTTGCGGCCTTAGTTTTTGCGACTTTGGCTTTTGGCGTAGGTTTCTCTTTCTGGCTTCCGTTCACAACTTGATTGAGGGAGACGAAGAGCGCTCGCAAGGACTGCGCCTGCGAGGAGAGTTGAACAGCGGAGCTCGCAATTTGTTGCGAGATTCCGGAGTTTTGTTGGGTGACTTGGTCCATTTGTCCAATGGCGCTCGTGATTTCACTAATGCCTTGGGATTGCTCTCGGGTGGCGCTCGTGATCTCGCCCACCATCGAATTCACTTCGTTTACTTTCTCGACAATTTCATCCAAGACCTTTCCGCTTTGGGTAGCCGTCGCCGTGCCCGCTTCGACTTTGGTCTTGCCATCCGCGATGAGAATGCCCACTTTGGATTTTGTGTCGGTGACAATGGATTCAACTTTTTCGATGCTCCCATTGAGCATCTCGGCGATCTCTTTTGCAGCATTGCCGCTCATTTGGGCTAAGTTTCCGACTTCTTCGGCAACTACCGCAAAACCTTTGCCGTGCTCGCCCGCGCGGGCGGCTTCGACCGAAGCATTAAAAGAGAGGAGTTTGGTCTGAAAGACGATGTCGTTGATGACTTTGGTCTTGTTCCCAATTTCAGCAATGACATGAGTGATTTCGGTGATGCGAGCATTGCTTTCTTCGATCTGTTGCATGATGTTGTGATTGCTGGTGTTGATGTCTTTGATCGCGTCGATCATTTGGGTGACGGCTTGTTTCCCGCGGGTCGCGACATCAGAACTGGCGTTAGAAGTTTCGGATGCACGTTGCGCGTTGTCGGCACTTTTTGAAACCATGGCATTCATTTCTTCAACGGATGAAGCAGTTTGTTGAAGAGCCGCTGCTTGCTGGGTGGAGGATTGAGCGAGATTGGTCGAAGCTGAGCTGACGCTGGTTGCGGCAGTTTGAGTTTGATGGGTCTCTCCATCAAGGAGTGTTAGCGTCGCGTTGAGTGCGTTGCTGATAGTGATTGCGAGATAGCGCGTGAGGAAAAGCCCCATGCCGGAGCCGATGAAGATCATCGCTCCAAGGGTGAGCGTCGACCAAAAGATGTATGGTGTTTGTTGTTCACCGTGAACACTCATGATGAGTTTCATAGAAAAGAGGTAGAAGCCTAAAATCCCCGTGCCCCCCGCGACGAGCACGATCCCGAAAGCTAAAAGCTTGTTTTTAAGTGACCAGTTTTTCATTCCATCCCCCTTTACACATGCCCACGCAGGGCGTTTCCATTAGTACGCATCGGTAAAGCTAGGGGGTTTATTAAGGGGGAAATAGAGAAAATATGTCGAAATTTAACTCGAGCTGGAAGGATTAAGGCTTCTCAGTGCGTCAATCATACTAATGCTCGGTTCAAAACCAAAATCCTTACGAAATGCGGCGTCCGAAACAACGGTAGGATACTTAAAATAATCAATCAAATGCTTGGGAAAACTCAGTCTTAGCTTTGAAAGTGCGCCGACCAAGGGGTAGGCAAGAAAAGGAGGGACTGGCACGGGCAATGAGCCCGCCTGGAGGATCGCCTTTGACCAGGGGATCGCGCCTTCTCCGCTGATATTGTAGACCCCTGAGTGTTCGCCCTTTAGGCATAAATAGAGCGCGCGCGCGACGTCTTGTTCGTGAACAAATTGCTGCAATGGGTCATGACCCAGAAGTGTCGGGCAAAAATTGGCGCGAAGCATTTCTGACATGGTGTTGTTGATTCGCCGGCCAATGACGTTGACGGGGCGCAGGACCACCGTTCTGACATCGCGGTACTGCCACATGAATGTCGTTGCGACATGATCAAGCTCAATCGCATCAACAAGTTCAGGGAAAATCTGCGAGGCACGAAGAGGCGCGTCCTCTGAAATATGAACATGATTGGCCCGGTGGGCGCCGTAAACGTGGAAGGTACTAAAAATAATAAGATTCTGTAAACCGTATTTCCGCGCTAGGCGAAGAAGGTTTCCGGTTCCCAAGACATTCACGCGATATCGAAAGCTTTTCGTAGTTTTTCCATCGGCCCGAATTCGGCCGAGGTGCAACAGGGCAAAAAAACGATTTTGTCTGAAGAGCTCAGACATCTTGCGGTGGCTATAGTCAATTTGGTGAAACTCGCCAGGAAAATTTCTCCCCATAGGCATGGGCCTCGGGTCGACGCCAACCAATCGGTAGTCCTTAGTTAGAATGTCGACGACGATACTGGCAAGTCCCCCTGAAGCGCCGGTGATGAGAATTGTGGGTCGTTGATCACTCATGATCTTTATTTCCCAGCCCGAGTGAAAATGTTCTTGCCTCTCATTGCAAGTCCAATGCTGAGCTCGTTTCGGATCGAACTCTTAACTTGATCCACTTTGAGTTGAATGTCGCGGTCGGAGGCATCCGGATCGCCTTCAAACTTGAGCGGCTCGCCAAAACGAAGAGTTACTTTTGTGGGGATCGGAAGGGCACCGAGGGGCCCAAACCAAGGGAAAAGTGGCGTGAACGGAAAGTAGGGCGCCCCAAACTTTTTGGCGATTTTCTTTAAATGAAAAAAGGCGGGATAGGTCTCTTCGCAGCCCACAATCCCCACGGGGACAATGGGGGTGTTGGTTTCTAAGGCGAGTCGCATAAAGCCTGTGCCGAAGCGTTGAAGTTCATAGCGCTTAAAAATATTTTTTCCCGATCCGCGTGTGCCCTCGGGAAAGACGAGAACGCATTCTTCTTGATTGAGAAGTTCAATGCAGTTTTGTGGATCTCCAACGACGGTGCCACAGCGTGCGAACAATGTACTGATAAAAGGCAGCGTAGGAACCCATCGCTCGGCCATGGCTCTTGCGATCCTTGGCGGCGTGGCTTCAAGAATGAGTGCTAAGGCAAGCAGTAGCCCGTCAAAGGGAATCTGGCCGCTGTGATTGGACACGATAAGCACACGCCCTTTGGGGAGCCGATCGATTCCAGAAGTTTCGACACGAAAATAGTGAGAATAAAACCACCGCAACAACCCAGTTGCTATCTTTACTGTTTTGGGGTCAAGCCCCCAGGGATCAAAGCCGGCGGAGTTGAGACGAAGGGGCGCTTGATCCACACGGTCGCGTACGGGTTTGGGTAAGGTGAGGTCAATGAGGCGGTCTTTTAGAGCCTCGATCATTTTCCTGCGACAATTTTCTTGTGAACGGCTTCAAGTTTTTCTTTTAGTGTGTCGGCAGTAAAGGGTTTGATGATGTAGTTGCTTACGCCTGATTTGATCGCCTCAATCACTTGAGAATTTTCGGATTCAGCAGTGACCATGACAAAGGGAAGTTCTTTGAATCGGCTGTCGCCGCGAACCCGCTTCAGCAAGTCCATTCCGGTGGAGTTGGGCATGTTCCAGTCGGAGATCACCAGACCGATCGGAGGCTTCGTGTTTACGATCGCTTCCCATCCTAGAGCTCCATCTGAAGCTTCGGTAAGATCCGTGAAACCTAATTCTTTGCATACTTTACTGACAAGCTTCCGCATGGTCATCATGTCGTCGATGACGAGAATACGTGTTGATGGATCGAACATGGCTTGCGAGCCCCCTTCTCTTTCTAAAGATTCTACCCCGATCATCAGCGTTGAGAAAGACTTTTTATGCAGCTTTGGCCGGTGAGGCTTGATTGATAGCTGCGTAGTCACTGACGTTGAGTACTTTTCCGATGTTCAAGAGGAGTACCAGGGAGTTGTCTTTGCGTGTCACGCCCGTAATGTAGGCAGTACTAATGATGCTTTCAATTCCGGGCTTTTCCGAAATATCCTGAGGCGCCAAAGCTAAGACACTATTGACTGAGCATACGACTACCCCTAGCGAAAGACTCCCTATGTGACAAATGATGATCGCTGTTTCGGGGGTATTTGTCGCAGCTTGCTTCATGTTGAATTTAAGCCTCAAATCGATGACCGAGATAACTTGACCTCGCAGGTTCATCATTCCCAAGAAGTGGGGAGGTGTGTAGGGGATGGGTGTGATCTCGGGAACGGCAATGACTTCGCGCACCGCGAGCAGAGGCATCGCGTAAGTTTCCGTGCCCAGCGAAAATTCAAGGTATCGCTCTATTGAGCTCATTTTTGAGATTTTGTCGTTTTCCATATTAGGCTACTCCTTTTACGAGAGAGGGCTTGGTCGGGGTTACCTTTGTCTTTGAAACCAATTCTCCCATGTCTAAAATCAAAGCAGCACGTCCGTCGCCTAAGATCGCTCCTCCACTGAATCCTCGGATGTGTTGGAGTTCCGCCCCAAGTCGTTTGATCACCACTTGTTGTTGTCCAATGATGTCATCGACGAGTACCGCAAAAGGTTTTTCGCTGGTTCTGACCACGATAGCAATCGTGTCGGAGGGCGGTTTTGGGGTGAGTTTGCGGCTTAGGAGTGTGGGTAAACGATAGACTTGGATGTTCTCTTCGCGCAAAGTGAGCACTTCTCCCACACCCGTGACGAAGTGAACGTCCTTGTCGAGTGGCCTAATGGATTCGTAAACCTGTGCTAGCGGAATCACATAGCGCTCGTCTTGCGAATTGATGAGCATTCCGTCAATAATCGCCAAAGTGAGCGGGAGTAAAATCTTAAAACAGGTTCCACCGCCAAGGGTTGTGGTAAGTTGGACTTCGCCTGAGAGTTTCTCGATGTTCGTTCTAACAACATCCATCCCTACGCCTCGACCTGAGACGTCGGTGACGACCGCCTTGGTGGAAAAACCGGGGGCAAAAATCAGATGGTACGCGTCTTGGTCCGAAAGAGTTTGGCCCGGTTTGAGAAGCCCTTTTTCAATAGCTTTGGCCGTGAGTTTCTTCGCATCGAGGCCTTTTCCATCGTCTTTGATTTCAATGACAATGTGATCCCCTTGGTGATAGGCGCGGAGAAAAATGTTGCCTACAGGATCTTTACCCGCTTTAGCGCGTTCCTCTGGATCCTCGACTCCGTGATCCACGGCGTTTCGGATGAGGTGGACGAGAGGATCTCCTAAGTTTTCAAGCACCGTTTTGTCGAGTTCAGTTTCTTCGCCACTAATATGAAGTTCGATATTCTTTCCCAGCGTCTTAGATGTGTCTCTCACGATTCGCTGCATTTTTTGGAACGTCTGTTTTAGCGGAATCATCCGCAGGCTCATGGAAATGTCTTGAATGTTTTTCGAGATCTTTGAGAGCTGGGTGATCGTTTTCTGCAACAGCGCCGATTGAACCTTGTTTTTGTGCTGGTTGAGCACAGTCTGTAATATGACCATTTCGCCAACGTTGTTCACGAGCTGATCCAGTTTTCCAAGGCTTACGCGGATGCTTTCATCAGATGAGGCCGCTGCTTTTGGGGCGCCCCCTGTGGGCGTCGCCGCTTTAGGGGCCGGTTTATCGACGAGTTGCGCAGCAATTGGAACGACCGGCGCAATGGGGACGGCGGGCTCCGTAATTGAATTTTGTACTACCGCTCCCAAACCCTCAAAGGGGTCGACGGGAGGCACTCCCTGCTCGCCGCTCACGGCGAGAGCTGGTTCATCTGGAAAGGCGTCTGCTGAGGGAGTTACAATAGCTGGCGAAACTTGAGGCTCTGCGGGGGCCGAGGCGACCGGCCCTTGGCCGTTTAAAATGTTCCCGATTGCAGTGAGAAGTTGGGTGCTGTCGAACTTTGCCTCGAGATCTGCTTTGAGGCCATCAACCATGATTCGAAGTTGGTCGTTGCATTGGAGGAGTAGGCTTACGATATCGCTGTCAATGGCGAGTTCCTTCTTCTTAAGTTTTAGAAGGAGGGATTCAAGTTGGTGGGTGAACTCTGAAAGTTCCGTAAATCCGACCGCTTTTCCACTGCCTTTCAGATTATGTGCAAGTCGAAAAATTGTCTCCAGTACGCTTGGGTCATCTTGGCTTGATTCAAGATTCAGAAAGCATTGTTCAGCGTCGGTAATGAGCTGGCTCGCTTCTTCGAGAAATCCTACCTTGAGTTCTTTTTCAAAGTCATCCATTGGCGTACCCATCCTAAATAAGTGGTTTAGTCCCTAAGAAGTTTTCGGCGAATTCTTGGGTAAACTTTAGGGGGAACTCGGGCTCATTTTCAGGGTGGGGTTTTACTTGAAATATCAAGGTCTTATTTGTAGGTTGGAAAGTGTGAAACCGTGGTGTTATCCCGATTATCTGGCGAGCTGGAGCAAGTTTTTCTTGGCTTTGGCGCTGATTTTGGGTGGCTGCGATTTTGCGAAGGCGGATGAGGTACCCGTTTCTCCGTCATTGCCTCCCGCTCTTTGGGTGAAGAGCGCTTCTTCTGAGTTTCCCGATCCCAAGATCTACTGGGTGGATTGGAGGGGGCAGCGGATAGCTCCGAAGTGGAGGACTAAGAGCCGTTGGTTTTTTGACGTGACTTCGAAAGAGTCCCCCGTCGGGCACCCGGTGCTGAGGACATGGGTAGAGCTTCCCGCGTCGCACAAAGCGATTTCGCTTAAGGGGTCTTCGTCCTTCAAATCAAAAATCGATCCTGAAGATCAACCTTTCGGGGCTTTGGGAAAAATAAAAGGAAGTGTTTTACGTTTTGACCTTGATACGCGCTTGTCGTCTGCGACCCTTGAGTTTTTAGACCAGAAGGGCCGTCTTCAAGATGTCGGATTTTGGGTGGAGCTTGAATATGATGAGCCTGTCTTTTGGCTTGATCGCAGTTGTTGGAACCAAGGGGTGTCGATCAGAAAAGAAAAAATTCAGAGTAAGTTTTTATACGCTGGGATTGTTTGCGAAGAGACCGAAGATGAGATGAAGATGGTTTTTCTTTTTTCGCTAGATGCCCAATGGGTGGGGTCTACTTGGGGACCTATCTCCAAGACGAAGGAGACTCTCCATTCAGGTTCCGGGTGGATGGAATACGTGGTGGCAAAGCCTAAAGGCAATTTGGGGGGGGGGCAGACTCTAGGAAACTTTTCCGTGGCAAAGAAGGGAGAAACGGTCGCAGCAAACTCCACGTATTCGGTGCTTTATCGACCCAAAAAGAGAATTTCGACTTTCAGTTTTGGGGTGAATCTGGGGCCCTCTTATTTGAGTTACTATGAAGCTGCGACCCGAGTTAAGGGTGCAACCAATATCAGTGAGGTCGGTCTAACGCTCAAAGGAGGTGGGGGCGTTAAGATTATTCCAAAAAAAGTGGAAGCGCTTGCGAACGGTTTTATCACTTTACTTCCCCTGACTTCTTCTCCCTCGACGTTGCCAAGTGCGCGTTTTTTTGGGATCAATGGGCGTTTGGGGTATATGTTCAATGCTGCGCCTCTGGGTCTAGAGTGGAGCTTTTGGTCGGGCTGGTACGTTTGGGGAATGTCGGTTTCTGGCAACGTTTATGGGGTGAAGTTTTTGAGTGGCCCCCAAGTCCTTTTTCAGGTCAAGGATTCGCAGCCCGGGAAGCGCTCTAAACTTGCGTACCTCAAATTAGCCCCGATCGCCTCAGGGGCCCGAGTGCCTTCTCTTTCAGATCGCGAAGTTGCCTTAGGGGGCAGCTTCCAATTCAACGCTCCTGGGTCGCGATGGCCGTTGCTTGCGACGCTTGATGTCGCTCAGACCGCGATCGGAACGAGCATGCGTCTGTTTTCGGTTTCAGCCGGCGTTCAAGTAAGTTGGTAAATTACCGATAAGCCAGGAGGAGGATCTACCTTGGTGAGTCGCGGCTCTGAATCGGTACGCGTGCCTATCGCTTTTGTTGTGGAAAACAACGCAGAGCTGCCGCGCTTAATTCAGATTTTGAGTCGAAAATTTGACGTTGATGTTTTCTCTAGTCAGTCGAGCGAGGAAGCGTTGATGGTTGAGTTCTCCCGGAAGACCTATGCTTTGATCTTGGCGCCTGCGGACTGCTATTTGCGGTGGTCAAGAGTGGAAGCTCATTACGGAATTACGAGAACGAGTGGGCCCACTTTTGCGGGGTATTTCACGGCTCCTTTGATTTCCACGGGTTCCCGGCGCGCCTCAAGTGCGCATCGAGTGATCTTAATGGATTTCACTCAAGATTTGCCCGAACGGCACGCGCATTGGATCGGCGTTCTGGCCAAGGACAGCAATCGAGCTGGAATGTCTCCCCTTTTTTTGAATAAGCCGCCCCCTTTTTATTCTGAGAACTGGATGGCGCAGGAGGAGCAGGACTCGCGGTTTGAACAGCTTTTGAGACTCCCAGAGATCGCTGAAAGTCACTGGAAATCTCTCGCCAATGCGATGAGAGTTTGCTTGGGGGCTGTTTGGGGATGGGTTTATGATGAGGGGGCGGCTGTGGTGTCATCGGCCCCAAAGGTTTTTTTTCAATTTGCTGCGAACTCTGATTTGCTCGTTTTTCGTTTTCTCCTCTCTTGCCAGGGTCTCAAGCCGACTCAAGTCGTCGAGTCTTTTTGGCCGGGTAATCACGCGCCAGATTCTTTTCCTGTGTTACTTGCAACGCATGCGGATGTGGTGCGTGTTCATCCCTTTGCCGAAAGCCCATTTGTGGAGCTGACACTTGGATTTTTTCCTAAAACGACCCGGCAGATTTCGCGGGGAATGTGCCGAAATTTTTGGGTTGAGCCCTTAGATCCAGCACTTTTGCAAGAACCTCAGTTTGTTGCTTCCGAGAATTTGAGTCGATATCCACAGCTCCGGGCTTTCCCCTTCAATAGTGTGAGTAACGCGAAGGTTCAGCAGACGCGCATTTTGCAGACGCAGGTGCAAGGATTGATTCAAAAGTTATCTGAACGCGAAGCCTTGATTCGAGAGCTCCGCTCTGGAGGTGTGGGGACGCCCACGCAGCTCCCTCCGCCTGATGCCGTGGGCTTGCTCGAGGCGTTTCGCGGACACTATTTTCAGATTGAAAACGAACTTCGTGGTCTTGAAGTCGAATTGCAGGAACTCCAGAAATCCGCGCCGAACTCTCGCGAAGTTTCGCATTTTGAGCACAAGATTCTGGCTCTTACGCAGAAAGAAGAGCTGCTATTGCATTGCCTCGCGGAGACGATGAACACCCTTCATCAGAGGTTTCGAAAGCATGGCTAAGCAAAGGGTCGATGACTACTTGGCGGTTCCCTTGGGGGCCCTTTTTGCGGAGGAGGGATTGCCCTGTCCGCTTTTTCAGTATTCGTCTAAACTCAGGCAGATTATCCTTTGGAAAAGCAAGGGCAGCGCAATAGACGGTGAACTGCTTGATCTCTTGCAGGACCGTGGAGTGCATCGTTTTTGGATTCGAAAATCTGATCAAGAGTCATTTGCGCAATCTCAGGCAAGCGACTCCTTCGATAGCGCGCTGCCAGGCGCGCCTGTTCGGCCCTTGACTGAGAGCGGCGACAAAATCGTAACTCTCTTGCTCGCAGATGGAGTGGAGCTTCGGTATAAAAAGGGTGGCGCAGCCTCAGAGGCGCGAAAGGTAGTGGAGGAACTGACTCGTCCCAATTCGGTTGCGGAGCAAAAACCAGAGACGGCAAAGGCAAGAGAAGTTGTTCAAGATGTCTTGCATGGGCTTAATTGTGATGGAGGAGCGTTGGCCTCCGAAATTTGGAAGATTGCGGAGCTAGAGCCCGAGCTGGGTCATGGAGTGAATGTTGCAACTTATACCGTGTTGTTTGCTTTGGCTTTTGGAAAAATCGAGTCTTCACTGTTGTCTGATCTGGCAATGGCCGGATTGCTTCACGATGTTGGGATTTCGCAGATCCCTTATGAAACTGCTTCCCTGCCTTGGATGGAGCTTGATCCTGAAAATCGCGGGGTATTTGTGCAGCATGTGAATCATAGTCTGAGTTTGATTCGGCGTTTGGATCCCCGTATTTCGGAGCGGGTGCAGCGGTTTGTGCTGCAACATCATGAAAAATTTGATGGCACCGGTTATCCCCAGAAACTCAAGGGATTCAAATTTGAGAGTGTCGCTCAGATTCTGGGAATGGCGGATCTCCTGGACACCGTGGCTA
>JBBCAV010000078.1:0-1931 GCA_051382305.1 Bdellovibrionota bacterium FG-2 | reverse complement strand
CATTTCGGAAGTGCCTTGCGTGACTTTGAGGTTGCCCGACATCCCGACCGGATCACTGAAATCCATTTCGGGCTCAAGCCCCACCGCAAAACTATCAGGTTCCACAAAACGGCTGGTGTTGAAGACGCCGGCATGAGCAGGGGGCTGGGAGAAGGCAACTAAAGCGAGTGCGAGTAAAACAAAGCCCGGAGAACGCGCGAGCGCGAATAGAAATGAATTGGCCATTGCTGCAGTAGGTCGCAGGAGCTGGAAAAAGTCAAGCATAGGTCACCTCAGTTTTCATTTCTTCTTGCGCCTTTTAGGATTGGATTCGGAGGGCGACGTTTTTTTCATTTTTTCAAGCTGCCGTGAAACCAGGTCGAAGTCCTTATCAACGGGACGAGGAAGTAAATCCTGTTTGGCGCGAAATCTGGAATATTCTTGCTCCGCCTTCTTTATGGCACTTTCATGCGAAATCTTACCGGCATGATTCAATATTTCCCGTTCGCTCAGTCGCAAAAAATCATCCAGCTTTGTTACCCAATCCTTCATGTACATGGGTTTCCGATTGAGCGCCTGAAGCTCTGCAAACTCAAGATAAGAAGTCACAATGCGATTTAGGACATTAATCTCTTCGTGGGAGAGAAAATTCTTCGCAACGGCTAAGTCTGAACGTCGAGGTTGCGAGCCACTCCAAGAAGTAATCCCAATATTTGGTTTTTTTAGAATCCGCTCGTTCGGCAAGAACTTCGGCCGCCGTTTGTCCATGTGCGGCCCAATGCATCTTATTTTGGAGAGTAGCAAAGAACGTCTTCGAGAGGTCAGCGCTGGGTTCATAGTCAATGCTCGTCGCGTAGATATCGAGGACTTTGCGCCAGAAAACCCGCTCAGAAGAACGAATGTCACGGATTCGAGCCAGTAACTCATCGAAGTAATTACCTCCCCCTCCGCGCTTCAGGCGCTCGTCGTCCATCGTAAAGCCTTTGATGAGATATTCACGCAAACGCTGAGTTGCCCAAACGCGAAACTGAGTCCCCCGTAACGAATTTACGTGATACCCCACAGAGATAATCATGTCGAGATTGAAATGCTCAACCTGATAGGTCTTTCCATCGGCAGCAGTTGTGGCAAATTTCGCCACAGCTGAGCTCTCAGCTAATTCATGCTCACTGACGATGTTCTTAACATGTTTTGCGATGACTGACTTGTCCCGCTGAAAGAGCTCCGCCATCTGATTAAACGAGAGCCAAACGGTATCCTGGACCATTCGCACTTCGATGCGAGTTTGACCCTCTTCAGTTGGAAAAATAAGGATTTCACCGACGTTCATTAAGTTAAGTCTCCGCCCAATATTACCAACGGCTCAAACTGAGGCTGTGGCAAAATCCTTGTTTCACGGTTACTCGATCGTTTCATATTTCGACTTACTTATCTCACACCCGAAGGCAGGGCGACAGCGTCTTGATTCTGTTTTGCGACGGCGGGGTAATTCGTCATTGCCGAAGGAAGCCTAGCTAAAGGGGCAAAAATTCTCGTTTTGGGAGAAAATCCATAGGCCTGCTTAATTGTTGGACATTATGGCATACTTAGCGAGAGTAGGCCGTAGCTTCGACAGATTTTTGCCCCTTTGCTGCCCCTTTGCTGCCCCTTTGGTAGTCGCCATAAAGTCTCTATGAAATGCGGGTGACCCGCTGCCGTTCAGACCTTTGTTTTTCGATTAAAACCTAAGTTGACAGATCAGCTTTTCCCACGTAAAAAAAGAACCTGCATTTTTTTGTGTGTGGTGGCCATAGCTCAGTTGGTAGAGCACCGGATTGTGATTCCGGGTGTCGCGGGTTCAAGCCCCGTTGGTCACCCCATTTTTAGGGCACCTCCCCACACCTTCGGCGTCTAACTCTTTGATAACAAAACGAAGAAAGAACAATCAGTTAGCGATTTTGACTGTAAGAACC
>JBBCAV010000077.1:0-3514 GCA_051382305.1 Bdellovibrionota bacterium FG-2 | reverse complement strand
TGACTCAGCTTTTCCCTGCGTTTTGCAGTTTAAACCGGCATGAGCACGTTCGCATATCCGCTTAGACCCTCGCCAGGACCCCGGGAGCTGGCTCGGCCCCCAGCAAAGAGGTGGTTTGAACGGGCTCAGCTTTTCCCTGCGTTTTGCAGTTTAAACCGGCATGAGCACGTTCGCATATCCGCTTAGACCCTCGCCAGGACCCCGGGAGCTGGCTCGGCCCCCAGCAAAGAGGTGGTTTGAACGGGCTATACTCTCGAAGCAACACCAGTTTGCTAAGAAGTTTCCCCTCCTCACCAAAGAAGAGCTTCATCAAAAAACGGTCGCCTACTTCGTCGCACTTCCCAAGGATTGAGTATGCAAGGCCTAATCACCGACACGCCTGATGCTTTTTCTGGCGAATACGTCCAAGTGATGGATTCGGTCAGTACCAAACGAATCACGAACGTCCTTCCTCTTATTCCGTTTTCCGCAAAAGCGGTCGTTTGCGATATTGGATGCGGCACGGGAACTCTTCTTAATTTTATTCATTCACGGGTGGGCGAGTATCACGGCGTGGATTTTTCCAAAGAAATCCTCGAATACGCGGAAGCTCAACGGGCGGCAGTGTCCTTCTTTACATTTCAAACCGCGATTTCTTCTTTGAGCGTCTAAAAGCGGCTGGTCTTGTTAAAAAAAGCCCCTCCAGACTTGCGTTGGCCCATTTCTCTGAATACGGAACCAATACGGCCAGACTGAAATGTATTCAGCGGCGATCCTATTTGAAAAAACGAGCCGGATCAAAGGCAGTTTCATTGAGTAACGGAAAATTGAGCGGTCCCGTATTTTCCTCGAAAATGACCAAATTAGAGGAAGTTTGAGTGCGGACGCTTGTATAAAGGATCCCTTTGAAACCCCGGTTACGGACCATGGTTCCAAGAATTTGGCCCGAAGTAGGGATTTCAAGATCGTCATTCAAAGAGTACCACTCATTTTTCACCACGCGATCAGGGATGCCGAGCGCCTTGTAAGTCGATTCGGTCGTGAGGACCAAAACATTGTCAAGGTCCACTTCGTATTCATAAATCCGGTAATCGGGGAATTTGAACTCCGCCGCCGCGTCCTCCGGTGTGCGTTCAATTAGGGAGGAGTAGTTGTATTTTTGAATATCGAGATGAAAAAGTTCACCGAAGCAGCATTGTTTATCCTGACCAAGATAAACAACCCGGTTTTGCATCTGCGGGATCACCTTGTAGTTGAAGCGCGAGGACTTGATAAGAGAGCCATCCGCGTTCAGTGGTTTTCTATGAACAGCTTTCGCAATTTTGTACATCGACTTTTTTTCGATCTGGCAAACGTGCGGCGAGTTGAATTGGACGCTCAAAAGATCGTCGAGTTCGGCATTAAGTCGTAACTCCCTGCGAGTCAGGAATTTTTGCCATTCCTCCGGTGAGAACTCGTCCTCAAGCGAGTCGAGTGGTAATCGTAGGAACCACTTTGCGTAAGCCGCCGCCTCGAACGCGGAGTCGAAGTTGAAATCCAGTGGCCCCGTTGCGGACATCGCCTAGCCCGCGAGCTGTTCTAGTAGGTTCTTCACTCGGCGGGCTTTGCCCCGGCGCATTTCATCAACGGCGCTATTGCCCTTAAACTCCGGGCGGGGCAATTTTAGCCATTTTTGCATTTTCACTTTGATGTCGGCAGGTGCCAGTTCTGGTTCGGCTTCCGAAATAATACGAATGATGAGGTTGAAAATGGTCATCCATTGCTTGAGGACTGGATTTGAGGATGCGTAGGGGTTCTTACTGAGGGCGGTTGGGTCAATTTTGAAAGCCTCGGCAATATCTTTGTCGTTTAAGTCGAGGAGCGTGGCCAGTCTCTTGAGATTGATTTGAGAATGACCCTCTGGCGTGTACAGGTCATCCAGTACCTCGATCTCTTTGAATGCTACCGCCATAAAAACTCCTTCCCGCTTCAGCGTTCAGTCTATTAGCAAATCGCTGCGATCAGTCAAGTCAATAGCAACTTAAAACCATAACCACACCAACTACTTTGCAATAATCATGCAATCAAAACGCATGATACAAAATATCATAAATATCCGATTATACAGTTATTTATTAAGAAAATTCTGTGCTATTTGCCGTATTTTGTCAATAAAGCTTCTATTTTGCAACAAAGTTGACACATTTAGATCTTTTTTGACGCCAGTCCGAACTTGATCTCAAAGACAAAGTGAGTCCCGGATTTGCCCGACCGGACAACGTATCAATCGCAAATACGACAAACTGTATAATAACTTAGAGGGCTTTTCACGCGCTTGCGCCCGCCGAGGAACCCTGTTAACTGAAATAATGAGGCTGGTAGACACGTACGATTCAGGGTCGTATGCCGCAAGGTGTGAAGGTTCAAGTCCTTTCGCCCGCACCAACTAAAGTCAGCAAAAGCCTCGGAGCAGGATGCGTAGAGGAGGCTTTATTAAAAGTCAAAGATCCCCAAAATCTGCAAATAGACCCCGTCCTCTCGAAATCGCAAACGAGATGTATAAGTTTGCCTTTCTGTCGAAGCAACACCAGTTTGCTAAGAAGTTTCCCCACCTCACTAAAGAAGAGCTTCATCAAAAAACGGTCGCCTACTTCGTCGCACTTCCCAAGGATTGAGTATGCAAGGCCTAATCGACGTACTTCGAGACACGACCAATCGACTTCATGATGCAGGCATAGAATACTATCTCGTTGGTTCACTCGCGGCCATGCAGTACGGCCGTCCACGCTTCACCAACGATATCGATCTCGTTGTCCAGATCAAATCCCTCCAAATACCAGCTTTTCAAAAACTATTCGATGTCGAGGAATACTATTGCCCTCCCAAGGAGGTCATCACCGACGAAGTGA
The DNA here is from genome assembly GCA_051382305.1 of Bdellovibrionota bacterium FG-2. Taxonomy (GTDB): domain Bacteria; phylum Bdellovibrionota; class UBA1018; order UBA1018; family UBA1018; genus CAIRTR01. The sequence continues at coordinate 647 of JBBCAV010000077.1, read as the reverse complement.
TCCGGGGTGGGATGTTCAATCTGGTTCATCAGGCCTCGGGAGTGAAGATCGACATCGTTCCACTCAAGAAAACTGAATTTGCAGAGTCGGAGTTTTCTAGGCGCAAGAAAATTGAAATCCTTCCTGGGCTCGAGGTTTACGTCGCTTCGCCGGAGGACATTATTCTCAAGAAGCTCGACTACTATCGTGAAGGTGGATCCGATAAGCACCTCATCGATATTCGAGGAATGCTTGCTGAGACGGCAATTGATCAAGCGTATCTCCAGAGTTGGGTCACGAAGCTGGGCCTTGCCGCAGAGTGGGCGAAGGTCGGATGAATAAGCGGCACAAGAAGGCTGCAAGAGATGGTAAGGATCATCAGAAGACGAGAACGAATTAGTGGCAGGTGACTCCATCAAAACGACCGGCCAGGGCGAAGCAGTTTTGGGAGACTTCGGATTGGCCAAGATTGCGGTTGTAGATCCTCACGGCTGCCATCGAGCCGTTGAAATAGCTGGCATAGCTCGGTCCTTCGCGTCCAATAACCAGTGCAGTTGCGGTACTGGCAATCGATACACCCATTGATGTGGAATATACATTCGATCCATTGCGATAGATGTTGAGACTGCTGCCGTTCACTACCGCTACAACATGTTGAAAACTGCCCG
>JBBCAV010000076.1:0-25111 GCA_051382305.1 Bdellovibrionota bacterium FG-2 | reverse complement strand
GAGAGTGCCAAGCGCGGGTTCTGGGACCACCTCGTCTTCACGCGCATCGTGAGATTTGGAAAAGACTTCGTAGGAGTGGCTGAATACGTCTTAAAGAATCTTTGGGAAGGTGTCGGCATCCCTGTTCGCAAAATCCTTGCTCGCGGCTATCGAATTAGGGAGATCAGTGAAGACGGCTTCGTCTTCGTGGCCCCTTAGGCTCCGGCTCCCGTCCATCCCCCCGTTTTGTTAGGGGGAATTACGCAACAACGCCCTGCGTCATGACTATATGTTTGAAATTATGAGACATTTTTCTTGTAAGTAAGAGCATCATCGTTACGATAAGTGTCTTCGCCCAAGCCGAAACCAAGCCACACGGGGTTTTCTCAATTTGCATGACCAGCCAAAATGCGCTGGAAAACCCTTCAACATCGTCAACCGAGCAGCATTGAGTTAACAACCAACTATGTCATCGCCTCTTAAGCAAACACACTACCCATTCTCCGCTTTCAGATATTGCCTAGGAGTTCTAATTATCACCGGCTGCAGCACCACCCCATCAATGGTTTCAGCTCCAACTCCAGAGCTATTGCTGATCCCGGCTAATGCAGTCATTGAGGCACCCGAATCGCTAAGCAAAAAAGACGCGCAAGAAGATCTTCGATTGCTGAAGTACACTTTTCAACGTGGTTACGGGGGCAGAAAGCATCTGCCTCTTGGCTCGTTTGATCAATTGATCAGCAAAATAAATCAGATTGATGCAAAACTTGTCTCCGATATCACCACTGAAAAATTCTGCATCAATATTGACGAGGCCCTCAGGGAAGTCCCGGATCACCATCTTATGGTTGCCAATAACCGGCGCTGCGGTACAACCGATAAAGAGACGCCGGGCACGGTTGGCCATAATCTCAATACGCGCCTCGATAGGCCTTGGAATCTGACCTACCGGCAGATTGGCCGACGTAAAATTCCTATTCTTTCAATCTCCGCCCTTCCCAGCTACGAAGACGCAGTTTGGGAAGGTTTCCTTGATCAGGTGAAAGCTATAAAGGCTTCTTCGGCCGCTGCATTGGTGATCGATTTACGGGGCAATGGTGGAGGGGATGATACCACCGGACAAATGCTTGCCGACGCTCTCTACGGCGCAGTTACCCCGAGCCCCGTTCAGGAAATAATGAAGAGCGAGACTGCCGAAACATTCGCGCTTTCCGCGGGGAATTATTTCCTTAAAGCGATTAAATTAAGAAATACTGGAAAGCCCGTACCCAAACATATCCAGTCACGAATTGATAAATGGATCGGAGAATTTCAGCGTGCTCGCTTGAGCCATATTTCAGAGGAACGGAGCGAATCCCCTAGGCAAGGCGAGGCATATGATTCCACCAAAGCATTTGATCGTCCCATCTATTTGTTGATCGATCGACATTGTGCTTCCAGCTGTGAGTCGACGCTCGAATATTTTGAAGCGTTTCCAAAGGCCATTACGGTGGGTGAAAATACTGGCGGATTTATTCATGTTGGCAATATGGGGATGCTTTGGTTGCCTCACAGCCACCTTGTGATACAAATGGCGACGGATTATTGGAAATATCGAGACAATCGATATCTGGAAAAGATCGGATACTCCCCTAAATTGCCTTGTCCGGGTAAGGACGCGCTCGCGGTTGCCCTAGAGGACTTTCAAGAAAAATAGACTATATCCATCTTTATATTGCACTGCGTCAACCCTTATGTTAAATAGGAATCGATATTGGAGGTTCCTTTGAAGTTTTTTTCAAACTGCGCAGCTGTACTCGGAATCACGCTCATAAGCCTAGGGTTGCTAAATCAGGCTCGTGCTCTTGACAATCCCGTGCCACGAGCTTTTCAGCAGACTGTTATCCTTCTTACCTCCCTTGATTTTGAGAATCGTAAGGCTATGAACGCCAACGCATACGAGTATTACAGAGACGGTCATGTAGAGCAGGATATAGAGGCGGATTTTCGTGCCTCGTTTCCTCCTCATGCTTATCGCCTCATCGCTCGCCATAAGGCCACTCGTTTAGATCTTGCGCAGGCTGTTTCTCATCCCGGCGTTGTGGCCGTGATTTGGGTTTCGCATGCGTCGGGGAGGATTGCGCAGAGTCAGAGCGTGGGCTTACAAACCGCTGCACAACTCGTGGATATTCAGGGTTTTGATGTGACCGATGTATTGAAGTCCGCACATCCCAATCTTCGCGTAGTGGGGTTGGTTGCATGTAACGGAGATCAAATTGTCTCTCGGCTCAACCAAGATGAGCGCTTCAAGAGTACGCACCCTGCATTGGAAATTATCGCCTCTGATTCGAAGATTGAGGTGAATTTGGGTTTTTCTCGTAATGTGATCAAGGTCGCGAAGGCCATTCAGAAACCTGCAAACCGCGCGGGCGGCCCGGGCTTATGTCCTGTTCGTAAGGGCTTTCCTGTGATGGTTTCGCGCGCCCTACCTGCGCTTTTAAAAGATACTGTAGTGCCGGGGGCGAGCCTAAGAACGCGCAATGAGGCGATTCTTACCTTGGGTTCGAGCGAAGAGCCGCGCTATTTTGGAGAGGCTCCGGTGATGGCCTATATTCCCGCAGACACTTGCGCGGATGCAAATTGCCCCGCTCTACGCAAAGAGGATTTGAAACTCGTTCTTGGAAGTGGCGGAAACCCCATCATGAATCCGACACGGATTTCACTGGGGGCTTTGAAAATAGTGCCCGCTTGGAGTGATGCTTCCGGAGAGTGGAAAGTTTTTGCGACCAAAACGGGAGTGCCGTTTGGCGTGACCGATAATGTTTATCGCTATGAAGGCGCACTCCCTGGACTTGATAAGGTTGTGGAATTTCGCCCCTTTGCTTGCGCCGAGCAAAAGCCAGCCCCTGATATGGGGTACTAGATTCGGCTAAGTACAAGATCCTCTTGGCAATTTCAACGCGTTGAGCTACATAAATGCCTTCAATGCAACTTTCCACGCGACTCTTTAATACGTCGTTTACTTTTCGTTCGGTCAAAGAAGTTTTGGCCAAGGCGAACGAACCTCGCAGTGGCGACGTTCAAGCCGGTGTTGCAGCCGCTGACATGCGCGAGCGAGTGGCCGCCAAAGTGGTATTAAGTGAAATGCCAATCGGTGATCTCCGACGTTATCCATCGGTGCCTTATGAAGAGTGCGAATTGAGCAGGCTATTTGAAGAGTCTCTTGATGAGCGCGCGTATCAAAAAGTGGCGGGGATGACCGTCGGCGAATTTCGCGAGTGGATTTTAAGTGATAAGACCACCGGCGAGCAGATTTTAGAAATTTCTCCAGGCCTCACCCCTGAAATGGTCGCAGCTGTCGCAAAGTTGATGTCCAATATGGACTTGGTCGTAGGCGCGCGCAAAATTCGCGTGATCGTGAAGTGTAATTCGACTTTGGGCTTACCGGGGCGAATTTCTTCGCGGCTTCAGCCCAATCATCCGCGCGATGAAGTGGCCGGCGTAATGGCGGCAGTTCGAGACGGGCTCTCGTATGGCAATGGCGATGCCGTGATCGGCGTGAACCCGTCGACAGAGAAGCTTGATGCGACGATCAATATCCTAAAGCACGTTAAAGATTTTATGCGCCGATATCGCGTTCCGACTCAGAACTGTGTTTTGGCTCATATTCGTACGCAAATGGATGCGCTAAAGCAAGGCGCGCCGATTGATTTATTGTTTCAAAGCTTGGCGGGAAGTGAAAAAGCAAATCGCAATTTTGGAATTTCGATTAACCTCATCGATGAAGCTTACGATATGGGTAAGCGTGAGGGAACCGCGAAGGGTCCTAACTTCATGTATTTTGAAACCGGACAGGGTACGGCTCTTTCGGCCGATGCGCATTACGATACAGATCAAGTGACGATGGAGGCGCGCGCGTACGGATTTGCGCGAAGGTATAAACCGTTTCTCGTCAATAGTGTGGTTGGATTTATTGGTCCTGAGTACTTGTATGACGGCAAACAAATCGCGCGCGCGGGTCTCGAAGATCATTTCATGGGCAAACTCTCCGGAATCTCCATGGGCTGCGACGCGTGCTACACCAATCACGCCGTCTCAGATCAAAATGACCAGGAGAACTTGGAGCTGCTGCTTGCGATGGCGGGTGTGAATTATCTCATGGGGATTCCTATGGGCGATGACGTGATGTTGAATTATCAGACGACGTCGTTTCATAACAACGCCTCTTTGCGCGCGCTGTTGGGTTTCAAGCCCACCCCTGAGTTTGAAGAGTGGTTGATCCGCATGGGGCTTTGGCGAAACGGTAAACTCACGGAGCGCGCCGGGGATGCTTCGATTTTCGATGCGCAGGGATTGGTATGAGTATTTTTGATAGCGACGATCAAAAACCTTATTCACGCAAGTACACGAAGAGCGCCAAGGCGCCGCTGCCGCGTTGGCTAGGGTCGGCTCATGATCCGCATGCGCTGAATCGTTATGTGTCGGCGACCCCATCACGAATTGCGATGGGACGCGTGGGGACTCGCTATTTGACGAGTGTGTATTTAAATATGCGCGCGGATCACGCGATCGCGAAAGACGCAGTATATAGTGAGATCGCGGCTGATTTTCCCCGTCAGTTGGGGTGTGTGGATTTACGCTCCGGTTCTGAGAGCCGCGAAGACTATCTGCTGTTCCCGAACAAGGGGCGTCGTTTGCACGCGGATTCTGTCGCGCTTCTTGAGCGAGAAGGCACTCGCGGCTGCGACGTTCAAGTTATCGTGGGCGATGGATTGTCGGCGTGGGCTGCGGAGAGAAACGTTCCTGCGCTGTTGCCGGAGTTGCAAACGCAGTTGCAGGGCGCAGGTTTTCGAGTTGGAAAGCCCGTTTTCGTGCGGTTGGCTCGCGTGGGCGTACAAGATCATGTGGGTGTGGTGTTGGGCGCTAAGGCGACTGTTATTTTTGTGGGTGAACGTCCCGGACTTGGAACTGGGGATTCGTTATCCGTTTACATCGCGTATGGGCCGAAGCTTGATCAGGACAATGCCGAGAAGAATTGCATCTCCAATGTGCGCCCCATGGGAATTCAAACCCTTGAAGCGGCTCAACACACTGTCGAGATTTTGAAAAAGGCGTTTGCCTCTGGTCGGGGGGGGCTTGGGTGAGAACTTTAAAGCTTGTTCCTTTGCGGCCCAGAATTCTGTCTTGTCGGATGATCCCGCAAGTGGATGCGGCGTTAGCGAAGGGACTGGGCTGCAATGTGAAAAAGCACACGTCCATTGGCATCATCACCTGCGATCAAGATGATTCGCTTTATGCGGCTTTAGATCACGCAACAAAGTTTGCAACAGTGGATGTCGTCTACGCGAAATCTTTTTATGCGGGCTCGGCGCATGCCTCAGGTCCGTTGTCAGGCGAGATCATGGGCGTGATAGCAGGCTCTGATCCCGATGAAGTGGCTGAGGGAATTTGGGCGATCCGCGAGGCTTTAAAAGAAGAGATTTGTTTTTACACTTTGGATGAGCCAGGGAAGCCTGCGTTTTTCCCGCATGTGATTTCAAGTCTCGGTCGATATTTGTCTGCGCAAGCGGGACTTGAAGTGGGGCAAGCGATGGCCTATTTGATTGCGCCACCTGCGGAGTCAGTCGTGGCTGTGGATCATGCATTGAAGTCTGCGCGTGTTCGGATGGTAAAATATTTTGGTCCGCCCACGGAAACAAATTTCGGGGGGGCTTATCTTACGGGTGAGTTGACCGAAGTTGAGACTGCAGCGCGCGCGTTCGCCGAAGCGGTGATGGAAGTCGCGAAGTTTCCACTTGAGGCCGCGAGAAGGCCGGAGCGAATGCGAAGATAGCGTTGAGTTTCTGGTATTGAATTTGCTTTGAGGCCTTGGCCAAACCAAGCAGAGTGGATGGAACCACCTCCCTTCCCGATAAGAAAGGAGGTGATCTCGATGAACAATAATAGCATCTGCTATTATAAGTATCGGATCGAGCTAGAAAAACTTAAGCAAAAGACCTGGTTTTTGGATTGTTGGTATGGAAATCGGACGCAGCGAGCACGCGAGCCTGTTGCGCTACAGGTTCTACGAGAATTATTCTTTGGTAACGGAAAGCTCCGCCGTAAATCCAGTACTCTCGCTGCCCGGATCTTGCGGAATCGAAAAAGCGGAAATCAGACTCGGCACTGTAGTCAAAGAAGTCGGGTCCGACGAAAAAACCAAACCATTTGTTATGGAAAAATCCACCTTAAACAGCCAGTTCCCCGTTGCAAGCTCCGTCTTTTTTAACAACACGGGAGTGGCGTTGCTGAGGTTCACAAAAAAGGCAGGGATGGTCATATTGCCTCGGCCATTTGTGTTCGTGAAATTCGCGACCGCACTGTACGTAAGAGGTGTTGTGGGTCGGGTGGTGTGTGTGCAGCCCGCGGCAGTCGTGCACCAAAAGAAACTGGCTTCAGAAGCGCCTTTATGGAGCAAGTCACCGCGCTTATATTCAGTTCCGGTGATATCAGCCATGATGAGACGAATTGTGTGTGCTCCGCTTAGAGTTCCCGAGTCAACCGAAAACGAAAAGTCCATGTAGCCAAAATACAAATTGATATTCCCAGCCGTAGCTTTGTCATCAGCGGGGTAGCCTTCAGGCCCGCCTCCTGCGGAGGCCGTGGCGGCTGTGGATTTGATTCCTTTGGAAAAATCAAAATCCTCAAGGTCCGCGTCCGCATACGCTGTTCCTTGATCAGGTCGCTCATCTTTGCCTAGAATGGGTCCAAGACTTGTTCCGTTCTCGGTACCGGCTCCGACAATAATACCGGCATAGTGCACTTTTCCGGTCACAGCAGTCGGCGTAATGCAGGTTTTTCCAGAGGCACAGGTTGATGCTGAAGCATACATGGTTTCTTTATGTGTGATTGCACTCGCAGAAAGTGTTTTGCTCGTCAATTGGGTACTTGATGTGACTGTGGTGCTCCTATTCAGCAAACCACAAGAATTAATCGAGAGGCCAGCCAAGACAAGTATTGTCCCTAGTAATATGGTGAATTTTGACATTTTCGCTAATCTCTTTTCTACGGTCTCGTCAATCTCTCTTCAATATCCGCAACGAGCTTCTTTAGAGCGTCACAATAGCCTGCGAGTCTTTCGTTACCTTCGCCTGTTTTCCACTTGAAACCAGGGATTTTTAGGCCCTTGTTATCAGAAACAAAAGCAAATTCCATAGCGGGCTTTTTAGCTTTTGGCTCTTTCGGCGCCTTTTCAGTCGGCGCGGCGCTTGGATCTGCAAGTAACTCCTCTTTTCCTGCGGCTTCAATGATGATTTGCTGATGTTGCTCAACGGGAGTGTTGAGGAGTTGGCGAAGAAGCGAGCGATTTTTCACGTTTAAGCGAAGTAGTTCTTGCTTGGTCGCATCGGGCAGGCGCGTGAAACCAATGCATTCGGTGATGCGGGATTTTGGTTTGCAAAAACCTTTGGCGATTCCTTCGTGACTGGTATAGGCCTGTGTTTCAAGCAGTGAAACGTAGCCTTCGCCTTCTTCAATCGGATGGAGGTCGACGCGATCCAGGTTTTCACGTAATGCGATTTCATGAGTGGCTTTGTCGTCGGTCGCAAGAACGCGGGCAGGAATACGATCCAACCCCGCCATCTTGGCCGCGCGCAGACGGCGCTCACCGGCGATCACCTTATAATGATCACCGTCTTGAACGACGAGAATCGGTTGGAGCACGCCATGCATTTTGATGGATTGGGCTAGACCTTCGATTTCGCTGTTATCAAAGTGCACGCGAACTTGAAGTTCCGAGGCCAGAACCTTATCAACAGGGACGAAATTGACAAGAAAGGTCGTCAAATTCTTCAGATGGGTGTGGGTCACTCCGGCCGTGGCGCGGGCCGTCGAGTAAAGTTGTTTCAGATAACCGCTTCCTTGGCGGGTTTTGATCTTCGAGCCGGCTTCATTGATTGGGTTAGAGTGCGTAATGGGGGCGGCTTCGGGTAGAGTGGTGTTTTCTTCCATGAGATTTCTCCTGATTTTTTAAATAAACTTAGTTTAAAATTAGCTCTTCAGTGAGCGAATTGATGTCTTGAGCAGCCACTCCTTTGGTGCTGACATCCCAAACCGAAGTACGACGTTTGGTGGCCTCATTAAGGTCTGCGCTTCGATTGACGACGGCCTTCGTGCAGAATTCAGAGAACTGGGAGCGAAGCTCGCCCAAAACTTCCTGGCTGATGACCTCGCGGTTATCATACATATTGGGGATGATCTTCACTTGAAGCTCATGGCCGAACTCTCGCTCCATGCCTTCGATGGTTGCCATGACTAGAGACATCCCGTGGAAGGAGAGGGGGTTCGTTGCGCAGACGACGTTCACCAAATTGGTTGCCACCAACATCGAGCTATTAAGGATAGAGGCTGCAGGGTTGGTGTCCGCAATAATGAGATCGTAATTGTGAGCGATCTTCTTGATCGCTTCAGATAGTCGGTACTCACGACGCGGCTTGTTATTTAGCGGAATCTCAATATTGCACAAACCTAGGTTGGCTGGAATCAGATCCAGACCTGGCGCAACATTCATCACGGCGTTGGCGATCGGAAGATCGTTAATCAGGACGTCGTAAATGGTGGGTCTTTCGTGAGCGTCCAAAATATCCAGATTGACGGTGAGGTGACCTTGTCCATCCAAGTCAATGGCCAGGACATTGAGTCCTAGCATCGAGGCGCGCATCGCGTACTGAGCTGCCAGGGTGGATTTACCCGTTCCGCCCTTTACGTTGTAAAGCATCTGAATTTTATTTTTCGGAGGCTGCGGAATGAATCTGGTCGCCGCGGCGACCGGTGGAGAAGTCGACGCAGCAGCGTCATGATTTTCCGTTTGGTCGCCGTGGCGACCGGTGGAGTCTTCTGCCGCTACTGTCGAACCAGGAGCCGCGTCCGACGAAAAGATATCTGGGTTCGCGCGCAGGATGCGAAAGTAGTTCTGCATGTCTTCAAGCGTAACCATTTTGCGATCGACATTGCCGATACGCTTTCGAACTGTGCGAATCAATCCTTCATTTTCAAGCTCAGAAAATAGATGTTTATTGACCTTCGCGGTGTTGGTGAATTCGGCCGGTGTGAAATGTAAATTCTTAAATGATGCCATCGTGAATGCCCTCCTTGGAAATTCAAAACCTGATCAAATAGTATGCTGTTCGTTTTTTGGCGCAAGTTATTTTTGGGATTCGGAAAAATAAATCGGTCGCCGCGGCGACCGAAATCTTTATCTCGTAACAGAATAGGAAGAACTTTATGAAGAAGAGTTATTTTGGTTGGATCGCTGGGCTGCTGCTTATGGGGGCCGTTGTCTCATATGCAAGCGAGTCGCAGAGCCCTGAGACTTTACCGAAAGAACCACCAAAGCCCACTAAGGTTTCGTGTCACTTTTACGCGAATGGCGATAAAGCCGATTTTGAATGGGCTGTAAATTCTGCAATGGAAGCAAGAAATGGCAAGGGAACTCAGACTCTAAAGAACTTTAGTTTCGTTCTCTATTTTACAAAGTACGAAGGCGGTTCAATCGGCCTTAGTGTTTCCCGAGACGATAAGATGATTCAACGTGTTTTGTGGCAAGAAGGAGACGGTCTGATGCTGGCAGGTCGATCGACGGGACTGGTCTATCTTCTTGATTCCCCCACTTCTGCGGGTGGTGCCGAGCTTCAGTATTCCTGCGAAAGCCAGTAAATGGTCGCCGCGGCGACCGCTAGTGCTCCCGCGCTAGCTGCTCACGCTCTGATACCGTCTAAGTCCCGCGTGCCAGAGAATTCCGTTGGCTACAAAAAAGAAGGTGAGCACCCCGGCGAGTAGTGCGTACTCCGAAGGCTCAAGTCCGTGAAGGATCGCGCGCGCCGGAACGCTCCCAATAAAAGCGACGGGCACGAGAGTGAGCAAAAGATATCGGATCATCTTTGGAAAGAGGGTGTCCGGCAGAGATGCGAAATGGAAGAACTGATAATATAGTCTTGAGATCGCCCAGCTCCGCTCCGTCCAAAAAACCCAAATCGAAAATGCGAACCGAATAAGCAAAGCCGAGACAACTCCAAAGGCGAGCCATGCAGCCACCGTTATCCAATGCCACCCGCCTGGGAATCCCGCCTCCGCGGCATACCTTACGGCGATCGCCATGCCGACGATGAAGTTTAAAATATTGGTGAGATTGATCCAACGAGAGAGCGCCAGAAAAACGGGGTGTACCGGCTTGGTCAGCAGAATGTCGAGTTCACCCTTGTTGACCAAGTCTGAGAACTGCCAGAAGTTGCGTTGAAAAAAAGTAGTAAAGAGGGCGTCGGACGCGAAAAAGATTCCTAAGAAAAAGTAGACCTGAGGACGGGTCCAGCCCAGCAGTACGGGGGTGTTGGCGTAAAGTATCGAAAAAAAACTAAGCTCGATTACCATCCAAACAATGTCGACGGCAAGGGAAGTTAGAAAGTTGGTCCGATACACGGCCTCACGCACGAAGTTGTTTTTTATCTGCACGCCATAGATTCGGGCGTAGCGCCTAAAGGTGCTCCACATAGATTCAGCCTCCCAAACTCAAATAACGTTTAATGCTAAAACCCCAGGTGAGTCGGATGAGGCCCCAGCACGCAATGATCCATACGAGCGCGAGCAAAAGCTCGCTGATGAACTGGCTCACAGAAGTGCGTCCCAATGCAAACTGGGTGGGGGCAAAAACGTAGAGATAAAAAGGAGTCGATTTCCAAATCCAAGAATACGCTGCTGGGATTAAATTCAACGGAATCTTCTCCCCCGAGAGTAAACTCACGATCAAGTTTTTCACCATGAGCATGGCAAACGCCTCCTCCCAATAAAACGCAACCGTAGAGAGAGCGGCGCCGATCTGGTAGTGAATAATGTTTCCCATCAGGGCCAAAAGCATCGCGCCTACCATTCGGGCCGCAGAAAAGGGAAAGAACAAGCTGATGGCAAAACCAATGAGGAGGCAAAACCCTGCGATAAAAATCTTGGGAGCGAGCCCGCGGATGAAAACGAACTCAACGACGCCGACAGGCCTGAGAAGGTAGTTGCTGAGTTGGCCCGTGCGAATCATTTCCTGAAGTTCGAAGTCTTGGTCGCCCCCGCGAATTTGGGTGAAGAGTACGCTCATGAGCGTGTACTGAATCATGTCGACATAGGTCATTCCAGCTACGGTGGTCGCGCCTCCCAGTTGAAACAACGCGTACCAAACGATCCATTGAACCGTTGCAGGAACAAAAGCAGAGCCTACGAACTCAAATAGAAACTCGATGCGATATGCGGTTGCGTCTTGGAGACCGTTTCGTAGAGCGGCCCACCTCCATCCGAGGTTCATACGCCGGCTCGCTCTTCCGAATAGAGGCGCTGAATGACGTGCTCCAAGCTCTGCTGTTCAATCCCCATGTCGATGATTTGAAATCGTTGCATCAGGGATTGAAGGACTCCGACGATCCGTTCCTGCCCCAGTGAAAACAAAACAGATTCATGCGCTGGTGCCTCGGCTTCGCCCTCAGATTTTTCTTCGCTATTGTTTTGTTTTTGTAGCTCAATGCGCTCGGACGGCAGACCCGTGATCTGGCAGAGCTCATTCATCGTTGGGGTCTGCATAAGTCTAACTCGGAGGCGGCGCTCGCCTTCGTTCGTGAGTCCGGTGGGGGTGCCGTCGTAAATCATTTTACCCGCGCGTAGTATAATGACCCGTGAGCAGAGACGCTCGATGTCATCCATATTATGGCTGGTGAGTATAATCGTCGCTTTCTCTCGATGATTGAAGACCTTCAGAAACTCCCGCAGTTTGTGGGCTGCCAAAATATCAAGGCCGATGGTCGGCTCATCCAAAAAAATTATTTTTGGCCAATGAAGAAGCGCTCCAATCAGCTCCATCTTCATGCGTTCTCCCAGTGAGAGTCGGCGGATTTGGGTGTTCAGTAGCTTCGTAACATCCAAAAGTTCCGTCAGGGTGCTCATTCGTTCCTGGTAGGTCTTTTTTGGAATTTCAAAAATCGCCTGCAACAGATCGAATGCATCGACGGCGGGAAGATCCCACCAAAGTTGTGCCTTCTGACCCATGACAAGCGAGATCTGCCTTCGAAAACTCAGAGATCGTTTGAATGGATTTTCATCCAAAACGAGAGCCTCGCCGGAGGATGGGGGAATTAAACCGGAAAGAATCTTTAATAGGGTCGTTTTTCCTGCGCCGTTCGCACCGATGAGGCCATTAAAAGAACCCGCTTCAATTTCGAAACTCACGTCGGTGAGAGCGTCGTGGGTCTGAATCTCGGGTTTGAGCAGAAGTCCCAGGGATCCCATCAGGCCCGCTTTTTTTTTGGTCGATCGAAAGGTTCGCGATAGATTCTTAACTTCGATAATCGGTGCTTTTTTGAGGTTCATAGGGTTTAAAAAAGGATTCTTTTGCCGGGCAGATTTTTCCCGCTGAGTCCACGAATGTATCCGTTGTAGCGAGTGGTGAGGTCCTTATGAAATCCAAAGTTCTGCGGTTTGAGGAGATTGATCGCAAAGTCGGACTTGATAGGGAACGCGGTGATGAGGCGTGCCCCGCCGAGCTCGGAGTCGACCACGGAATAGACTAAGAGCCAGCCATCGCCCTTTGTGAAGGGGGTGAGGTCCGTTCGAAGTAGGACTTTGCGTATTCCCACCGTTGTCGTTTCAATTTCAACCTGCTCTTCGATCCTTGTGGTGCGAAGGGTGGTTGGGTTGAATTCCCGAATCGCTTGAGCAGCAGTGCCTGCGCTTTTATTCAGAAGAGTTTTTTCTTTCGCAGAATTTCGGAAGGCGATTTTCCCGAAAAATACGCTGGCATTAGAAAACAGAGTGCCACTCGAAGGCGTGGGGCTCAAAAGTCCCGCAGGGAGGCCAAATCCCTTCTCGATTTCTCCCTGTACCCATCTGGCGCGTTTGTAGCCAAACGAGGTTTTCAGCAAGCTAAAGAGGTAGCCGTAGGTGTGTTCGAGTCCGGCGTGGGCAATGGATCGATCAAGATCGTACGCTTTTTCCAGGGACTGAGGCACCCCAAAAAGGGATTCGAGCTTATGTAGGATTTCTCCCGAGAGGATGACTCCTTTGGCAAGCTCGTCGTAGTTAATGCTCTGTCCCCAGAGGTTTCGAAGTGGGGAGGTGGAATCCGCTTTGATTTGATTGACTAGGCCTGGGGCGGCTTTTTCAAAACTGGAAAAGTCTCGTGCGATTTCAGCCCACGGGCAGTCTTGAAGCGTCTCGGCTGCGACAGGATCAGGACAAACAGCGAAGGCGGAAAGTGAAAATAGGCCGAAAAAAGGTAAAACGAAATGGGCGGTTCTCATAGGTAAAGGGTGTTACCAAAGACTCGCCCAGCTTGCTTGTGGAAAAAACGACTAAATTCCGAATTGTCGCCATGCGAAAACCAGTTGGAACACTGTAATTTGTCACTTCTCATGCTACATTTAGGGAATGGAAAATCAAACGACCCCTCCCGCACCACCCTCACGGCTCGCAGCTTATGCGGATCTTTTCGAAAGACTTTGGGACATGGCTTTCTTGGTGGATACAAAAACTTATCAGATCCTCGAATACAATCCGTCTTCTGAAAGAGTGCTCGGCGAGGGCGCTGAGACGTTTGTCGGAAAAAATTTTTTGGAGCTCGTGAAAGAGCCTCTGCGGGAGGAATTTGAGAAAGGGCTTCGGGTCGCTTCCCGCCGCTATTCTCCGAGGCGATTTAAGAGTGAGCTTGTGCTTTCGGTTCCTATGTTTGTTGAGGTGACCGCAGGTCCGTTGGATCTGTCTAATTCAGAAAAAGTCCTGCAAGTTATCGTTCGCGATATTACGCAACAGGTCGAAGTGGAAAAAAAACGAGATGAACTTATGGGGGAGCTCCAGGTCGCCAACGGCAAGCTCTCGATGATGACGAAGGTCGATGAGATGACGGGTTTGTTTAATTTTAGGCATTTCAAAGATCAGTTGGGTGTCGAGCACTCTCGGTCTATTCGCTATGGTAGCAACTATGCAATTATCTTTTTCGACCTCGATAATTTCAAACACTATAATGATAGAAACGGCCATCCTGCGGGCGATGCGCTCTTGCGAAGATTAGCCGGTATTCTTCAAAGCAAATGCCGCGCGAGCGACCTTCCTGCTCGGTATGGGGGGGAAGAGTTTGCTATACTTTGTCCAGAGGTGGACTGGAGGGGCGCATCCGAGCTTGCAGAGCGCATTCGAGTTGCAATCGAAACTACTGATTTTGACTTTGCGTCGTTTCAACCGCTTGGCAAGGTCTCAGTGAGTATTGGGGTCTCCAGTTTTCCAGAAGATGGACAAACTTACGAAGAGGTTCTCAAGGCTTCTGATGAAGCGATGTATTATGCCAAGAAAAATGGCAAGAATCGTGTAGTTAGCAAGGATATCGTGAGAAATCTTGCAAAGCAGTGAATGACGCTGGATGCTACTCTGCGTTCATAAACGGATAACCATAGTCCTTTGCGGGCACAAACGTCTCCTTGATCGAGCGAGGCGATAGCCAGCGATAGAGATTCAGCACGCTGCCTGCTTTATCGTTCGTACCCGAAGCGCGCGCGCCCCCGAACGGCTGTTGGCCTACGACTGCGCCCGTAGGCTTGTCATTAATGTAGAAGTTTCCAGCGGCGTGTCTCAAGCGTGAGCTGATCTGCGTGATCGCCGACCGATCCTGCGCAAACACCGCGCCAGTGAGTGCGTAAGGTGAGCTTTCATCACAAAATTTCAAGGCTTCATCAAGCTTGGCGTCATCATAAACAAAAATCGTCATCACGGGTCCAAAAATCTCTTCGACCATGCTTTTGTAGCCCGGATTTTCAGTGACGATCACGGTGGGTTCGATAAAGTAGCCCACTTCGGAGTTGGCTTTTCCGCCAACCAGGATCTTAGCTTCAGAAGAGTTCTTCGCGTGCTCGACATACGAGTAGATGCGCTTAAACTCGCGCTCATCAATGACGGCGTTCACGAAGTTTCTAAAATCTCGTACATCGCCCATCTTGAGTGATGAAACTTGCGCTGCGAGTTCTTTGCTGATGAAGCTCCAAAGGCTGCGGGGCACATACGCCCGCGATGCCGCTGAGCACTTCTGCCCTTGATATTCGAAGGCCCCTCGTACAAGTGCGGTGACCACAGCTTCTTGATCAGCAGAGCGATGGACGAAGATAAAGTCCTTCCCGCCGGTTTCGCCCACAACTCTGGGATAAGATCCGTACTTATCAATATTCTCGCCCACAGTTTTGTACATGGACTGAAAGGTACTGGTGGAGCCGGTGAAATGAATCCCGCCCAACTCAGGAGAGGGGAGCAGGGTCGTCCCCACCTCTGCGCCCACTGAAGGCAGGAAGTTGATGACGCCATCGGGGAAGCCAGCCTCTTTGAACAACTTCATCAAATAATAGGCAGAAGGAATCTGGGTGTTTGCAGGCTTCCAAATCACGGTGTTCCCACACAGCGCAGGAGCCGTGGGCAAATTGCCCGCAATCGAAGTGAAATTAAAGGGAGTGACTGCGAGCACAAATCCCTCGAGCGGGCGATAATCCATGCGGTTCCAAACGCCAGCCGACGAAATCGGCTGCTGCTCCATGATCTGCTGGTAGTAGTGGGCGTTGAAGCGGAAAAAGTCGATGAGTTCACAGGCGGCGTCGATCTCGGCTTGGAACGCGTTCTTGGATTGGCCCAACATCGTCGAGGCATTCAATTGATCGCGATAGGGACCGGCCAAGAGCTCCGCAGCCTTCAGGAAAATTGCAACGCGTTCGTTCCAAGGCATCGCCTCCCACTCGGGCTTGGCGCGGGCCGCAGCTTCAACAGCCAAGCGCATTTCGGCGGGGCCAGCTAGGTGAAATTCTGCGAGGACTTCTTTGTGCGAGTGTGGCATCACGGCCTTGCGTTTGTTACCGGTGCGAACCTCTTTTCCTCCGATGATACAAGGAACGTCGAGTTTTTCGCTCGCCATGGATTTGAGGCGTGCTTTCAAAGATTCGCGGCTGGCGTCGCCCGGAGCGTAGGGGCGAATCGGTTCATTGATCGGCGTGGGGACTTGAAATTTCGCATCGGACATTCTTAGCTCTCCTCGTGTTTTTTGCGTCTTAAACTTCCAAAACTTCCTTAAGTTGCTTGACCATCCAATCAATGTCTTTTTTCTTGATAATGAGTGGGGGGGCTAGGCGAATCGTTTGCGCATGGGTCTCTTTGGCGAGTACGCCAAGTTCCATCAACCGTTCGCAAAAGGGGCGGGCAGGACCAGCAGACTCTTTAATTTCAATTCCGATAAACAGGCCTTTTCCGCGAATCTCTTTGATGTGCGGTGACTGAATCGCGCGCAACTGTTTCATAAGATAGGCGCCGAGTTCATTGGATTTCTCGGAAAGTTTTTCTTTGAGAATCACATCCAGTGCTTTTCGCGCCACTGCCGAGGCCAAGGGGTTTCCGCCAAAGGTGCTACCGTGATCTCCGGGTTTGAAGACTCCTAAAACCTCGCGTGAGGCCACCATTGCAGAAACGGGATAAACGCCGCCGCCTAAGGCCTTGCCCAGCACGAGTGCATCAGGCTTCGCGTCTTTTTCGTGCTGATAGGCGAAAAGTTTTCCCGTGCGACCCAGGCCCGTTTGGATTTCGTCCAAAATAAAAAGCACGCGGTTCTTCGTGCAGATTTTGCGCACTTCGGACAGGTAGCCCTCAGGCGGGATCAGAATTCCTGCTTCGCCTTGGATCGGCTCGACCAAAAACGCTACCGTATTGGGCGTGATCGCCGCTTCGAGTTGTTGGGCGTTGCCGAAGTCGATTACTCTAAAGCCCGGAGTAAAAGGGCCAAAGCCATCGCGGTACTGTTCTTCGGTGGATGCGCTCACAATAGAGATGGTGCGTCCGTGAAAGTTGTCGCGACACACGATGATCTCGGCTTGATTTGCAGGAACGCCCTTCACTTGATAGCCCCATTTTCTAGCGGCTTTTAGGGCGGTTTCAACGGCCTCGGCGCCAGTGTTCATCGGGAGCGCCATTTCCATTTCACACACTTCACACAGCTTTTGCAGGAAATCACCCATTTGATCATTCATGAAGGCGCGCGAAGTAAGGGTGGAGCGTCCGGCTTGCTCGATCATGACCTGGATGATTTCAGGATGGCAGTGGCCTTGATTTAGGGCCGAGTAGGCGCTTAAGCAATCGAGGTATTTTTCCCCCTCGATGTCCCAGACCCAAATTCCATCGGCATTTGATATGACCACGGGAAGCGGGTGGTAATTGTGGGCGCTGTACTTATCCGTTTGTTTGATAATGTCTTTTGTTTTCATAAGGGGTCTTCATAAAGAGGCACTGAAGGGGTTTCGTGCGAGGATTTGTTTGCCGAAAATACTTTCGACTAGTTCTACCGCAAGCTCAGCGGTTTTATTGTTTTGGTCAAAGGCGGGATTGATTTCTACGATATCTAATGAGCCGATCAATCCAGAGTCGTGGATCATTTCCATGCATAACTGGGCTTCGCGGTAGTTGGGGCCGCCCGAAACCGTGGTGGCCACGCCGGGGGCGATGGTGGGGTCAATGAAATCCACATCAAAACTAACGTGCAGATGCGAATTTTTTCTAGGAATCAATCCAAACGCCTTCTCCATAATCGCGCGCATGCCG
Organism: Bdellovibrionota bacterium FG-2; assembly: GCA_051382305.1. Lineage (GTDB taxonomy): Bacteria > Bdellovibrionota > UBA1018 > UBA1018 > UBA1018 > CAIRTR01. Next base: position 7,537 of record JBBCAV010000076.1, on the reverse strand, counting down.
ATTTCGTCGACTTGGCGCATGTCAAAAACGTTGACCCCGCCTTCGATAACCGCCACTTTTTCCTGAGCGTCAACGGAGCGAATGCCAATTTGGATAATGTGACTGCCTTCAATGATGGGAGTCGTGAAGCCGATTTCGAGCATCGAAGAATCCCCGTGGCCCGAGAGGACCGCCGCGGGCATTCCGTGAATATTGCCGGAGGGCGAAGTTTTTGGGGTGTTATAATCCGCGTGAGCGTCGAGCCATAAGACGTAGAGGTTTTTGCCGCGTTCTTTACAATAGCGCGCTACTCCGGCCACGGAGCCAATGGCGAGGCAGTGGTCACCGCCCATGAGCACAGGAAACTCTCCTGAGTTCAGCGCCGAGTACATGGCGTCGCGAACTGCACGGTTCCATTGAATCACTTCCGGCAGATGCCGGTACCCGTCGCTCGGGGGTTTCATGGGGTTGACGGGGCCCGAGACGTTTCCGCGATCAATCACGTCTCGACCGAGCGAGCGAAGTGCCTGTTCAAGTCCTGCGACTCGAAGTGCATCCGGCCCCATGGAGCCGCCGCGGTGGCTTGCTCCAATATCGGTTGGGACTCCGATGAGCGAAATACGTTGTTTGGTTTGTGAGCCTTTTTTGGTTAATTCTTTAGCGGACATAGCTTCGCTATTCATCACACATATAAGGATGGGATTCAACAAAAAGGTGGCAGGTTGGTATTTTTACCTTGAAAAAAGGTAAATAGAAATTACCATGAAACGATGTGGACAGGACTATTTGGAAACGCGACGGCTGAGAAGGTTCTCATTTTTCTTGAGGCGAGAGGCGAGGGTTACGCGCTGGGGATCGCCAAGGAGTTCAAGCTCCCCGTGAGCCAAGTGCAGCGACAGCTGCAGAAGTTTGAGAAGATGGGTATGGTTGTTACCTCTAAAAAAGGTAATTCTAAGGTTTTCGCTTGGAATCTACGTTGCGCGTTTGCGCCAGAGCTAAAGGCGCTCCTTCGTCGGTTGCTGTCCGAGTTGCCCGAGGAGGTGCGGGAGATGGTGATGGGGGCGCGACAGAATTTGCCCGAGCCAGCCAGGCAGAGCCGTCGGCGCGAGATCTTTGAGTGGGATTAGATAATCAGCGGTTATCCCGCGCTTTATCATGATAATCCGCTGGAGCACCGCGGATTGCTGTGCTATGCTGACTTGGCTATGAATCGCCCTCGACTCTTGGATCTTCGTCATCGGCTTTTGAAGAAATCACATTTCTTGTTTGGCCCTAGAGGGGTTGGCAAAACGACCCTCATCCGTGAGACTTTAAAAGATGACTTTCAGGTTATTTCACTTCTTAGGAGTGAGGATCGGATTCGCCTTTTAGAGAATCCGTCTCTGCTTCGCAAGATGCTCATCCCGGGAAAAAAAGGCGTGGTAATTGATGAAATTCAGAAAGTCCCCGCGCTTCTCGATGAGGTTCATGACCTGATTGAAGAGGAGAAGATTCACTTTTTGCTGACAGGTAGCAGCGCTCGAAAACTTAAACGGCAGTCGGCGAACCTCCTAGCCGGTCGAGCTCGAGTCCTTGAAATGTTTGGCCTGATTCACGCCGAATCTCAGGATATTCCACTCGAGACCAAATTGCAGTTTGGCTCTCTCCCCAGTGTGCTTTTGAGCGAATCCCCCTGGGATGATTTGAAGGCCTATTCGGATACCTACCTCAAAGAAGAAATTCAAGAAGAGGCTGCCGTGCGGAATCTAGGGCTGTTTTTGAGATTCCTAAAAACCGCTGCGATTCAATCGGGCCAAATTCTGAATTACCAAGCTGTTAGCAGTGACGCTGGAGTCCCAGAAACCACTGTTCGAAGCTATTTCGAAATTCTCCGTGACACTCTTCTTGGTGTTTCACTAGAACCTTGGAGGGAATCCAAAAAACGGAGAGCTATTCAGACTGCAAAGTTTTTTCTTTTTGATCCGGGAGTTCAGGCTGCCCTCATGGATCGTAAGGAACTCAATAGGAATAGTCCCGAATTTGGTACGGCACTAGAGCATTGGATTCTTCATGAACTGCGCGCTATTCGAACCATTCGAAACACGCACTGGCCACTCACTTATTGGCGATCGACTGCAAACCACGAAGTGGATTTTTGTATCGGTGAACACACGGCGATTGAAGTAAAGTCTACCGAGCGACTGACCGATCGCCATTTTCATGGCCTTAAGGCGATCCGTGAAGAAAAAGTTTTCAAAAGATTAGTCATGGTTTCTTTTGATAAAAAAGTGAGAAAATGGGACGATCAAATTGAGTGCTGGCCTGTTGAAGAATGTCTATTGGCACTTGCAGCGGGAGAATTCGATAACTGTTAGGGGTTCTCACGGTGCACTACAGCAGGCACGTAATCGGGCAAATCATGGCTCTCGAATCTAGAATTCTAGCCCCTGTTCGCTGCGTTCCGACAAATACAAATTTCCCATTTTTCTCGGCGCGTAGGAAACTGTCCGCTGTTCTTTTTTCAGAAAGCGACGGCGTCTCGCCCTCCATGATCTTTAAACCCAAGGCCCCATTTTCGTTTCTAATGACCAAAGGCACTCGCGCTCCGGAGCGAGTCATATAGGATTCAAATTTGCTCAAGTCGCCTATGCGGTACTGAAACTGAGCGCGGACATTGCGATAAAGTGCTGACATAAGTTGTTCATGCTCAGAATGCCGTCCGCCGGACAACACCCGTTCCTCGTATTGATCCTCAAATAGAATGATTTCACCTGCGCGACCTCTAAGCGGAATCCGTCTAATCAGGAAAATAGATTCTAAGGCATACAGCAGCTGACTCTGTGTGGCGTGGGCTAATCCTATTTTTCTTTTGATTTCTGCATGATTAATCGGATTCCATCCGCGTTCCCCCAGGAGCTGTAGGAAATCAAAGAGCGTTTTAACCGAAAGGTTTGTCTTAACAATCATTCGAAGATCGCGATCCAATACGAGTTCATGAAGCGAGCGCAGGCCCTCTATGCGATGTCGTTCCTCGCGGATGAAACACAATCCTGGGAGTCCCCCCTGAAGAAGGTACTTATGTAGCCCTTTTTCAACTGCGAGTGACTCGCGGCTGGTTTGATAAAGCTCCTCGAGCGTATTTTCGGAGAACTCCTCTAAATCAAGAAGCCTCGGAGCGGCGGTAGAAAGGGGCGTATCGTTTAACTCTGAAATAATCAAAGGCAGCATCTCCAGGGTCAGCATTCTTCCGGCCAAAGACTCGCGAATGGCTTTGCGGCTCGTGAACCGGACAGACCCCGTGAGAACAAACTGTCCAGGGCGTTTGTCCGTTCTAATCTTTTCCTTAAGTGCCGGAAATAAGTCGGGCGCTCCCTGACATTCGTCAATGGCCGCCGGAAATGACTTGATCGCATTCAAAAAGGCTTTTGGATTTTTCTCAATCTCTCTCAATGTTTCCCGGTCATCTAAGGTAAAGTACTCTTGCGAAGCGCTAGAGACGAAGGTACTTTTCCCCACCTGTCGATGACCAAAGACGCCAATTATGGGGCTAAAGCCGATGAGTTTGTTCCAAAGTTCAAGAAACAGTCTGTCTCGAGTGTGGGCCATTATTCAATAATAACAGTGACTGTAAAATTTGCAAGTATCTTGCAATTATGTCATTCACCGCAATATTTACAATCCACCTCACGGCGCCCCCGCCGCAAAAGCCTCCAACGCCTGTGTGAGACACGACTCGGTCCCGTTTCGGGTGGCAATCGCTGTGAGGGTTGACGTGACGTAGGGGCGCAATTCGGGCACTCTCCGTGCAAGATTTTCGAGGCCTGCGACCTCGGTGGATTGAACTCCACGCTTGAAAAAATAGGCTGCGGCCGCAAGAGTCTTCTTCGGTGTGCTTGCGCCGAGAGTAGTGATAATTTCGGCTGTAAATACTCGACCATAGTAGGGATCCGCGAGCGCTGCCGGCGATAACTTGGCAGCAGTCATCATGATTTTAGGAAAAAGTGTTGCCATCACCCACGGTTGATCCCTGGGTGCGTTGGCAATCGCTTGACTTAGGTAGTGGAGAATTATCTTTTCGTCTTCACCTGTTAGAGCGATCTTGGTAAACGCATCAACCGCATCGAGGGCTGGCCCCTCCTTCATCATGCGGCTCGTAAGTCCACCTCCCTTTGCGATGCTATTGAGGTCTTTCTGGTTTATGAGGATCTTTAGACCCACGTCTCGAATCTTGGGATCTGAGCTTGCGAGAAAAGCAATGTATCCCATTTTGGCGACCATTTCAGGCGGAACGTTCTCCAATACGAAACGTTGCAATGCCGGATCTTCGGCAAAAGCAGGGCCAAAAAGTGACTGTGCGCCAGCTTTGAAATCTTCTCTTAGCTTTAGTTGATTAAGAATACGCTCGACCTCAGTACTTTTTGAAGTTTTCTTGGAACGTTGCTGCAACGCTATGAGCGCATCCGAAGTAGGGAGGGTCGCAATCGTACCTAACGGAAGTTTCGCAAAAAATCTAAAGCGCGCCTCAAGACCCTCTTTTGCAATCAGAACTGTTTTCGGATCATCGTGGGTGAGTAGTTTTTTCATTTCTGCGGTCGCTTGAAAGTGGGTGCTGCTCTTTATAGCTTTAGCAGCACCACGACGAACTTCAGGGTATTCACTGGCTGCGAGTTCGCCAAGCACTACTAGAGAACCTTCGCTATCGATTTTTACGAGTTGCTGAAGGGCCTCCTTGCGAACGGCGCCGTCGCTTGTCGCAAAGGCGAGAACCTTGAGTGCGAGAATATAATCCCGCCTTAGCGTCGACTTCTTTAGGAAATCAATATCTTTTGAATGAGCAAGATAATCAGCCGCCACGTTGCGATCACCAGGTACGATTTTACTAAAGGCGCTCAACAAAGAAGCCGCAAGTGTGTTAGCGTCCGATTCAGCCATCAACGCGCGGTATCCTTCGGCTCGAACTTTGGAGGATTTGCTCGCAATCGCGTAGGATGCAGCAGAAAAGCCTGTCTTGAGAGTCTGTGCAAATGGCACCAAGAGTTCGGGTTCGGTCCTTGGATCCGCCGTATGTTTCTTGAAGAACTGGTCAATAGCCTGCGGAAAATCTTTTCGTTTTTCAAGCAATGCAAGTCGGATCTTAAATCCCTTTTTTGTTTCTTTGCGCCTGAGCAAGACATCCAGCGCATCCGTTGTTTCGAGAATCTGAAGCTCAGAATCCGAAATGGATGAGAGTGCCTTCTTTTGATCAAGCAAAGTGAGTTTTGCAAGCGCTCGGATTTTTGGATCCATATCATTCTTAAGTTCCCGGGCCAATTGGAGGGATTCACCATCATAATGACCCTCCAGTGCAGAGACCCCCATGCGTCGAACTGCGGGATCTTCGTGTGCGAGAAAAGCTTTCACGCCTACTACGACTCCTGGACCCTGAAGGTTATGAAAGAGCACCGTGGCGTAAGCCAATGACTCCGCGGAAAGATTGGGAATCTGACTTGCAATAGAAGTGACTAAGTTGGCTGGGTCAAACGACTTCGTTTTGCCAAGGTTGACCGCGCTAAGCCTCAAAAGCGCGTCCCCCATAGCCGCAGGCTCAGCGGGGCTCGGACCCCATTTCTCAAATACACTCGAAAGTATGGTAAGAACGCCCTTTCCTCGAAGATTTCCCAACGCCTTGTAGCCCAGATTTCTCACTTCTGCGTCGGCGTGCCTTATCGCCGCACCTTGAGCGACTTTGAATGGTTCCCCCGGTTGAATTAGGCCAGCCAGCCAGCGGGCTCCCTCTGGTGAGGTATCCCCAGGCCTTTTCAGAACATTGGTAAGGGCGGATGAAAAGTCTGAACTCGTTTTTAGTTTTTCTAAAGCGTTCGTGACAAAGTCTTTGGCGTCCTCCCGAGAATGGAGCTCTCCAAGTGCCAAAAGCTTCTGATCAGCAGACAGGGCGTCAAAAATGGCTGGGTCACCCAAGATGCGATCGACGAAAAATTTTTCGGCAGCCTTCCGTGACAGATTCGAGACGACGCCTTTTGCGGCAGCGGCCTCCCGCAGTTTTTGGGCCTCGATCTGCGAAGTTTTTCGAATCGCATGCTGCTCGACGGCTTTGGGATGGGTTTTCTCGCTCCACGGGTTATCTTCAGAATTAAGACTGTCTGCGAGGGAGCGCTCTTGAGTCGCCACTCCCCATTCGGCGACCTTGGGATGATCGCTCAGTGCCACGTTCAGTGGTTGATAGTTGGGTGAGTTAACGCTGTAGCGAGCTGAGGAGAGGCCGTCTAAGAAGTATGGGCGAAACTCAGCCGGATCTAGTCCGAAGCGGGCCATTGTTTTTGCAAATTCTTTTAACGCTCGCTCAGGGTTCTTCACCGACCCTTCAAAGTCAACTTTCTGTACCTGACCCGTTAGTGAGGTGTCTTGATTAAAGGCAAAATCGAGCATGGCCCTGACAAGCTTGATTTGCAGTGCTGATTCGACCTCGTCCCGCGGCGCATTCATGAGTCGTAGCTCTGCTTTTCTAACCTTCGGGTCCACGCGAAACGTCTGTCTCCATACTTCGTTCTTCAGGTCAAAGTCCGGCGAGATAAACTCAGAAGGGATGACATCTTGAAAATACGCGCTCAAGTCCAATTGAATGTAGCGGCTCTTGCGTCCCACGCGGGTGTTGAAGTAGCGCTCATTATAAAGGAGTTGTTTAAGTTCTGCTTCGGTCCCTGCGAAGTTCTTTAAACGCTCAATGAGTTTCGAGCTAATTTCGGTGGGCTCGCCGTTTTTCAGGCGGTCGATTCGCTGAAACATGGTGGCCACGACGCCGCGATTTTCGAGAAAAATCGCCAAGAAGCGCGCAATTTCCCTGGGTTTTCCGGCAAAAGGCGCTAAATCGATGTTGATGTGGCCGCCGCCCATCTCGGTGGCAGGGATCATGTTCGTCGCTTTGAAAGCGCGAAACACGGCCTGCATCTCGGCCGCATCAGGATTGAACTTTGGTGTGACCACTTCGCAGTGACCGCCACGACCGGATTCGAGGATTACGCCTTCGGGATCATAATCGCGCCCCACGCCATCCCATTCAATGCGCCAGTCTCGGCCTTTGGCGTCCTTTACCTGATAGACGATGACCAGGGAGTGTCCGTGACCTCCATTTTCGATTGCAGTCACAGGAACTTCGGTCCCGCCATTGAGTTGTTTTCCTAAGTTTGTCGCAAGTCGCTTGATAAGTGCTTGTCGTTCCTCCAGCGTAAGGTCGTAGTCGGTGCTCAACCATGCCTTCTTGTTGTTAGGGAGAATTTTATCGGCATAACTTGCCTTCATTTTGAGCGGAAATCTTGCGGTATATTCGATGCCAAGATCAATAGCATCAACATCGACGGCGGAGCCCTTGACGCCGTCGGGTCCTGCGCGCGGAGGATTGGCTTTCATGAGTCTTGCGACAGTGGGCGTATCGTTTTGCGGCGCAGGGGCAAGATAGCGACCAACGTCGGTGCTAAGGTTAGAGGTGTAGGCCCAAAGCTGGAGGGCGTCTTGGACGTTTTCAAGCCTGGGCTTCTTCATGGCGGCCACATTCTTGATAAATGTTTTAGTGAGCTCCTTAAGC
>JBBCAV010000075.1:0-6260 GCA_051382305.1 Bdellovibrionota bacterium FG-2 | reverse complement strand
CACACCAGATGGTATTTACAATCCCAGGTCGTATGACTTCCTTTTTTGTAGTCCTGCATTCCCCCAACATGAGGCACCGGTCGCCTAAAGGCGAGGGGTTTTCAGATCCCGGAGGGGGGACTCTAAATATGAATGCGGTCGGTGCGAAGTTGGAGAGTAATCCGAGCTCATGTCGTTTGGAGAGAATGACTTCGCCAGGCCTTGCCTCTTGAGGGAGGACCTCCCAGGCCGGCGCGGTCTCCTTCTTGGCTTCTTTCCACCAGTGGGCTGGGTATTTGGTGGCCGCGGGGGTTTGTGTGCTGAGAAGGGTGAGGATCAGGAGTCCAAGGAGGGCGAAGAATTTGGGAGGCATGGGTCGACTATATAGGAGGGATTGAAAGTTTGGCTACTGCTTCCTTTAACTATTAGTTGGTCAGCTGTGCGGATATCTCGCCGGAATAATTAGCTATTTTATCTGTCAGGCGCTATGTCTGTTCTGACTGTTGACATTGTGCGCAATACTTGATAAAAATACTCGGCCTTAGGAGTAAGGCCGGAAGGTGTTGTTTATGAAGTATTGGCGCTGGTTGATCATAAGTCTTATCTGTTGTGGGATGTTTTCGGCCGTGGCCCAGGCGGCCCCGCGCGCGAAACTCACCGGAGAAGTACAACTGGGCGGCGAATCCGTGCGAGTGAGAATCGAGCTGGGTTACTTCGCAGGGTCTGCGCAATCTACTCAATTAGGTGACGAAAAAATTCGAGTCGGAAACGACGTGTTTCGAATCACAGATCAAAGTAACATTGGTGTTGAGGGGCGTCGGTATATCGAATTCGAAGACGCGGTTTTAGAATCAAAATCTGTTCAAATTATTCGCGATCCAGAAATGTTGCTCGCGATCAAAAATAATCCTACAAAAACAGCGGCGGAATTCCACCTCGCAAACGCCCTGGAATTTCGCTGCCTCCCTGAACATAATGCTATCGTTTTGGTGAGCGATGATTTTCGTGCGCCTCACCTTCTGCGCGGCAACTGTCTGAGCTTGCATGAGGTCAAATATTAAAATGAATACTATACTAAAATACTACGAAATAAACCTTGACGCGGAGCCGTGAAAAATATACACTGCAACTCGCTAAAGAGAGCAACCGAGAGTGAAAATAAAACTCGGTGAGTGGAAAAATTACTTTGTTGGGATGCGGTAACGGAGATAGAAGTGGCGGATATAATGCAGATGAGTCAGTCGCAAGATTCAGAAAAAAGAGCGCTCCAGCTCAGGCTTCTCAATGAAGTTTCGACCCGCCTACAGAGTCTTCTGGAGTCTGAAAATATCCATCAAGAAATCGTCAACATCATTCAATCCAAGCTCAGCTACTATTGCATCCATATCTGGAGCGTCAATGAAGGCCGTACCTATCGGCTTGAGGCGCAAGCAGGGGCCTATCATAATCACCTAAAAATCGGACATACGCTATCGGCCGCTCAGGGCATTAACGGGAACGTGATTCGCACGCGCAAGAGTTATCTTTGCAATGATGTTTCGCGGGACCCCAATTATACAAATCTCTCTCTGCCCATTTTTTCGCAGGCGGAACTCTGTGTGCCGGTGATGAAGGACAATGAAGTGGTTGCCACTCTCAGTGTCGAGAGTGATCAACGAGATGCGTTTGATGAAGAAGACGTCATGACCCTCGAAGCGGTGGCCTCTCAGGTCGCCGTGGCGATGACTAATCGCAGGCTTTATGGTGACATCCGGAACTTTAGTCTAAAACTTCAAGGTGCCGTGGATGAAAAGACTTTGGAGCTTCGCAATGCTCACGAGCGTATTTTGGAGCAGCAAAAAATGCTGCAAAAAGAAAACAAAGTTCTAAAGACCCTCGTGAACCAGGATAATAAGAGTTCTGAGATCATCGGTCGCAGCCCAGCCATTTTAAGCATCCTTACGATGGTTGATAAAATTGCGCCGACCACTGCCACGGTTTTGATTCAAGGTGAGAGTGGAACCGGCAAGGAATTGATTGCACGTCGATTGCATTTTAAGAGTGATCGCGCTGAACAACCCTACGTCACGGTGAACTGTGGGGCCCTTCAAGAATCCTTACTTGAGAGTGAGCTTTTTGGGCATGAAAAAGGATCTTTCACGGGCGCCGTAATGCAGAAACTTGGGCTGTGTGAAACCGCGGATGGCGGCACGATGTTCATGGACGAAATCGGCGAAATGTCGTTGGGCATTCAGGCCAAGGTCTTGCGGTTCTTGCAAGAAGGCGAGTTTTATAGAATCGGGGGTAAGAAGCCGATTCAAGTGAACGTCCGAGTCATCAGTGCGACCAACCGTGAACTTGAAACCGAAGTGCGCGAAGGCCGTTTCCGTGAAGACTTGTTCTATCGCCTTAATACCATCACTTTGCGCATGCCTCCGCTTCGAAAGCGCCGTGAAGATATTGCCACCCTTGTGGATTTTTTCTTAAAATATTCTCGTTTTGGCGGTCATGCGCAACAAATTAAGCGGGTCGATCCGCGGGTTTTAGAAGTGTTTTCAAACTACGAATGGCCTGGCAATATTCGCGAATTACAGAATACAATTGAGCGCCTAAGAATCTTGGCAGAGAATAACGAAATTTGTCTCGAGGACGTGCCTTTTAATATTCGCGTCCCGCGCGCCGCTGGATCTAAGAGTGAGGTTTTTGAATCCAGTGTGGACGTTCCTCTTGAGGAAGTCGAACGAAGTCATATCTTGCGTTCCCTGGCTTATCACCAAGGGAACAAGACCAAAACGGCGCAAAGCCTAGGGATTACGATTAAGACGCTTTATAACAAACTTCATCGCTACGGAGTCGTACAGGCCGCTCCGGAGTCAGCCCTGAATAGCCTGAATTGAAGGAGATCAGAAATGTCGGCAAAAGCAAAAACAGTGAGTAAGTCCCCAAGTAAGTCCAACGAAAAAACAGCAGCTCCAAAAGCAGCTGCAAAAATGGAAAAAAAGTCTGCAAAGGCAGAACTTGAGGCCGCCCCTTCTTCAGAGCTTCAGCCCGAAGTCATCACCGAGGAGATGCGCGAAGAACTCGAAGAGCAACAAGAGATTCAGGCATCGTCCAGCGTGGGCGGTGGCAATGAAGCAGCCATGGCTGCAGCCGCTTCGGGACAAACCGAAATGTCGGCATCGTTTAAGAACTTCCGACATCATCCTGATATGGAAAATTTCTATCGTTTCATTTATGAAAATGATCTGCGCCACGAAGCCCTGGGCATCATTGACGTCGTCTTGGCTGATAAGCTTGCACGACGCACGGTTAAGTTTGCTAAGTCTCAAGCGCACTGATTGATTCGGGGCCTCTTCGAGTGAAAAAAAACTATCTTTTGACCCCTGGTCCGACACCGATTCCGGAGTCGGTAAGTGCCGCTCTTGCGCGGCCGCTCATTCATCATCGCACGAAGGCTTTCGAGGCGATTTTTGAAGAGGTGCGTGCGGGCTTGCGCGAACTTTTTCAAACGAGGCATGAGGTATTACTTCTCACTGCGACCGGTACAGGGGCAATGGACGCCGCCGTCTCAAATCTATTTTGTAAGGGCGATGAGGTGCTTGTCCTAAACGCAGGAAAATTTGGCGAGCGTTGGACTTTAATTGCTCAGGCTTATGGACTGGGAGTCGTGGAGCTCAAGGTCCAAGCCGGAGGTACTTTCGAACCTTTTCACGTAGAAGAAGCTCTGAAAACTCATCCGGAAGTGAAGGCCGTTTTGTTTCAGGCGTCGGAAACTTCAACCGGTGTGAAACTCCCTGTTAAAGAGATTTGTGCCGCGGCTCAGGCTGCCGGAGTTCTGTCCGTTTGTGATGCGATCACGGCGCTGGGAGTGTTCGATCTCCCGATGGATTTGTGGGGGATTGATGTGCTTATTACGGGGTCGCAAAAGGCGCTGATGATCCCTCCAGGTCTTGCCATGATTGCGCTGGGTGATCGCGCATCGAAAATGGCTGAAATCTCCAATTTGCCCCATTTTTATTTTGATCTAAAAAAGGAAAAGAAGATGCAGGCCAAGAATCAAACCGCTTGGACGCCGGCAATTTCACTGATCGTTGGACTGGCTGAGAGTTTGAAGTTGATTCGTGAAGAGGGCTTGCAGGGTGTTTTTGCGCGTCATGAGATGTTGGCGCATGCGACGCGTGCCGCTGTTGCTGCGCTGGGGTTGGAACTGTTGGCAAAGAAATCTCCCTCAGCGGCTGTTACCGCCGTAAAGGTGCCTACGGCGATCAAAGATGGAAAACTGATTCCAAAGCTCATGCGCGATAAGTATGGGGTGACGATTGTTGGGGGCCAAGATGAGCTTGAAGGCAAAATCATCAGACTCTCCCATATCGGTTATTGTGATCGCTTTGACATCGTGACAGGTCTTTCGGCGCTGGAGTTGGTTTTGGCCGAATTGGGGCATCCCGTCGAGCCTGGAAAAGGTGTCGGAGCAGCACTCAAAGTATTTGCTCAATCCTAAATTATTGTGGGACAAGATAGCGGGGGCTATTTATGAAGAATGTGGCAGTCGTTGGTGCGCAATGGGGCGATGAAGGTAAGGGCAAAGTTGTTGATCTCTATAGCGCCCGTGCTGATTTGATTGTTCGTTTCCAAGGGGGCAATAACGCCGGCCACACTCTTGTCGTTAACGGCAAGAAGACGGTCCTTCACCTAATTCCAAGCGGTGTCCTTCACCCTGGGAAAATTTGCCTGATCGCAAATGGGGTGGTTTTTGACCCTGCCGTTTTTTTCAAAGAGGTAGACTCGTTGGTTGCCGCCGGTGCCGTGGGTTCCAATCCTCATCAATTCATCAAAGTCAGCGAGCGTGCGCACGTGATTTTGCCCTATCATTGCCTGATGGATCGCTTACGTGAAGAAAAGGCTTCAAAAGGCTCCGGAAAGATCGGCACCACCGTGCGCGGAATCGGTCCCGCCTATGAAGACAAGGTGGCTCGTCGCGGTGTTCAGGTCATCGATTTACTCCGACCTGAGGTTCTTCGTCGAAAACTGGAGCATGCAATTGAAGAAAAGAATGTTTTGTTGCGGCATTATTTTGAAGGTCCTGCCATTCAACTCGAACCTCTTTATGAAGAGTGCCTGAAACTGGGGCAGCGCTTGAGACCCTTTGTGGCGGATGTTCGAAAATTGATGATTGAAGCGCTTAAGGCAGGACGATCGATCTTGTTTGAAGGTGCCCAGGGAACCTTGCTCGATGTGGATCATGGGACCTACCCGTTTGTGACCTCTTCGAATACGGTATCTGGGGGGGCTCTGACGGGGACTGGGATGGGACCGTCTGCGATTTCACAGGTGATTGGGATTACGAAGGCTTATACGACGCGTGTTGGCACCGGGCCGTTTCCTACCGAGATTGAAGTTACGGAAAAAGAAACCGCCGAGCTGATCCGAAAAGTAGGGGTCGAATTTGGCGCTACGACGGGACGCTTGAGGCGCGTGGGATGGCTGGATTTGGTGGCTCTGAAGTACGCTGTGGAGGTCAATGGCTTGACCGGACTTGCGTTCATGAAGGCCGACGTGTTGCAAAATTTCGAAACAATCAAGGTTTGCACTTCGTATCAGTTAGATGGGCAGACCCTGATGGATCTCCCTTCTTGCGTTGAGGATTTGGAGCGCGTCACTCCTCATTATGAAACCCTGCCGGGGTGGGGAAGTTATGACCCTAAGAAAGCGAAAACCTTAGCGGATCTGCCTCGGGCACTTCAGGATTACTTACAGTATGTTGAGAAGTTCTTGGGGGTCCCCATCGTGCTTATGAGCACGGGGCCGGGACGTGAGGAGACGATTCAAATAAAAGATCCTTTTTCTGATTCCTGTTGTTGCAAGTGACTAAAGTGTTTGGTAATCGAATCTCTCTTTCGTATGACCTCAAATGTGGGCCGTTAGCTCAGTCGGTAGAGCATCACACTTTTAATGTGAGGGTCGATGGTTCGAGTCCATCACGGCTCACCACTTCAAACTGAAGTGGTGGAAACCAAAAGGTGGTCGCCCCCTTTTGGTTGAGGATCGCGTCATCAGGATTCTGCTGTAAGCATTCAGTAAACCCGTCTGCTTGAAATTAAGAACAGAGGGTCTGTCTGAAGTTTTTGGCCAACGGGTAAGCCCAGACGCTTTTGATGGGCTGAGCCTTGAGATGGCGGGTATGTAATTTTCCACGCCCCTGGGTGTTGCCGAGGCACCGCCAGTTCGCAGCCTTGTAGGAAGTGCCAGCGAATTTGCTCATTTCAACGAAGGTTTCAAGTAGGACGGGACGGTAGTTGTAT
>JBBCAV010000074.1:0-6703 GCA_051382305.1 Bdellovibrionota bacterium FG-2 | reverse complement strand
AGAACAGTTGAAGTGGCAACGGCTTAAACCCTTTGAAAAGTTTGCGAGGATGATCGACAAACACTGGGACGGAATCGCGTCTTACTGTGAATCTGAAAACAAGGTCGCTCTGGGCTTCGTGGAGGGGGTGAATAACAAGGTTCGAGTCATCCAGCGTCGGGCTTATGGACTACGCGACGAGGAGTATCTCAAGCTCAAGGTTCTCACGGGTATGCTCCCGCCTCTCGAAAAACCTTAAAAAGTACCCACTCAAAAACCCGAAGATCCCGTTTTTTTATTCCACATAAGTCTTTGCTCCAAATGTTTTCAACCCAACGCACATGAGGCCCAAAGGTGGGCCCTTTTTGTGCGTTGCGTTTGATATCTTGCGTCAAGAGATGACTTGGTGCAGAGAAATTTCGCTGCTTTCGAACAAAAAGACGAAACATTTGTTTCGCGAAGATCTAAAAATAACTCCACGTAATCATTTGGTTTATTTAAAAAATACACCACTAATAACACACTGGTATCTAGGATCTTTGTTTACACAAGCCAGGGCGCAGAACGCAGCCCTAGAGGAAGGTACAGAGTCACTGACTCGAAATAGTCACTGTCGAACTCGCCCCAGCTCGGGCCCCTCGAGAAATAGCCACGGCACTTACGGCGGAGACAAGAAAAAGGACAAAAACAACGAGATTCCATCTAGAAGTAGGCATTCAAAAGCCCTATCGGCAGGAGCGCCGAAATTCTTGAGGAAATTCTCACCACTGGCACCTTGCCCCAACAAATGCTAGCTTTATCAAAATGAAAGCATCCGAAATCCGCTCAAGTTTCCTCAAATATTTTGAAAAAAATGGCCACACTGTGATTGAAAGCTCTGCACTTGTTCCGCAGAATGACCCGACCCTGCTTTTCACCAACGCCGGGATGGTCCAGTTCAAAGACGTATTCCTTGGCAACGACAGACGCGCCTATACGCGTGCGACGTCTTCACAAAAATGCGTGCGCGCCGGCGGCAAACACAATGATTTGGAGAACGTAGGCTTCACCGCCCGCCATCACACGTTTTTTGAGATGCTGGGGAATTTCTCTTTCGGCGATTACTTCAAAAAAGAAGCCATCCACTATGCGTGGGAATTTGTCACCGAAGTCCTCAAACTTCCCAAAGATCGCCTCTTTGTTACGGTTTACGAAAAAGACGACGAAGCCGCCGACATCTGGCATGACCAAGAAAAGGTCCCGCGCGATCGCATTTATCGATTCGGAGACAAAGACAACTTCTGGTCCATGGGCGAAACCGGCCCTTGTGGACCTTGCAGCGAGATTTTCATCGATCGCGGCGCTAAATACAGCTGTGGCAAACCCACCTGCGCGATGGGCTGCGATTGCGATCGCTACATGGAATTCTGGAACCTCGTGTTCATGCAATTTAACCGAGACGTTGCCGGAAAACTCACGCCACTACCTAAACCCTCAGTTGATACCGGCGCAGGATTGGAGCGCATTGCTTCGATCTTGCAAGATGTTGAAACAAACTACGATACGGATCTTTTTCAACATATCATCGGAAAAACCGCAGAACTTGCGCGCCTAAAATACGACCCCAAATCTGACACTGCCGTTTCCTTCAGAGTCATAGCCGATCACTCGCGCGCAACGACCTTCTTAATCAGTGACGGAGTAATGCCGTCGAACGAGGGCCGTGGCTACGTCCTTCGCCGCATCATAAGACGCGCCATCCGACACGGCAAGAAACTGGGCTTTGAAGGACCGTTTCTAAACAAAACAGCAGGTTTCGTCATTGATCAAATGAAAGAAGCCTACCCGGATCTCATCGACAAACGCACGTTCATCGAAAAAGCGATCTTAGCTGAAGAAGAACAGTTTCTGAGAACTCTTGAGCGCGGCCTCATCCTCTTGGATGAAGAGACCGCAATAATGGGCTCCACGAAGGTCGTGACAGGCGAAGTCGCGTTTAAGCTTTATGACACCTATGGGTTTCCCCTGGATTTAACCCGTGTAATTTGCGCCGAAAAAGGGCTCTCCATCGACGAAGCGGGTTTCGAAAAATGCATGGAGCGCCAGCGCAGCGAATCTCGCAAACACTGGAAAGGTTCAGGCGAAGAAGCCGTTGCCAGCGAATACATTAAACTCACATCCACACTCAAAGCCGCGGGCCATCTCCCTCAATTCGTGGGCTACGAAGCCTCCAGCGCTCAAGCCAAATGCCTGGGAATCTTCACGCACGCCAATGACGACATTATCGAGGCCGTCTTCTCGGTCACCCCTTTTTATGGCGAAAGCGGCGGACAAACTGGCGATCGCGGCCGGATCGTCGGCACTGGGGGCGCAACCTTCGAAGGCGAAGTTCTCGACACCCAAAAGCCCACTCCCGAACTCATTGTCGTTCACATCAAACCCCTTAAAGGAACCCTTGTCGTCGACGAAACCTACCTCCAAGAAACAGACACACACAATCGCGGCTTGATCGAGCGCAACCACTCCGGCACCCACCTGCTTCATTGGGCACTCAGAGAAGTCCTGGGAAAACACGTCAAACAAGCCGGATCGCTTGTCACGCCAGAACTCCTACGTTTTGACTTCGCTCACTTTCAACCCATGACCGATGATGAAGTTCTCAAAGTCGAAGATCTCATCAACGAGAAGATTTGGAGTAACCGGCCTGTCTCTAAAAGAGAGATGGACAAAGATTCTGCAATCGCCGCAGGCGCGATCGCCTTCTTTGGTGAAAAATATGGAGATAAAGTTCGCGTTGTAAAAGTTGGAGATTTTTCAACTGAACTTTGCGGGGGTACGCATGTCAACAACTCCGCTGAAATTAGTCTGTTCAAGATCGCCAACGAAAGCGGAATCGCTGCCGGAGTCCGGCGAATCATCGCCTACACTTCTCAGGGCGCCTTTAATTACCTTCGCAAAAAAGACGAAGAAGTTAAGATCATTCGCGACCGGCTCAAAGCTTCATCCAGTGACGAGATCTTGGGCAAAATCGACCGACTTTTTGCGACCGAACGCGAACTGCGCAAACAAGTAGAGCAAGCCCAAGCCAAGAGTGCTGGTGGCGAGGTTGATGAGTTCCTAGCAAAGGCGATCAAAGTGGGCGATGCGACGATTGTCGTCGGAGTCTGTGCAACCAATTCAGAAGGAATCAAACGTTTGCGGGACATCGCAGACAAACTGAAGCAGAAATCCCCTGGCGTTATTGCCGTCTTGGGAATGATTGAAGACGGGGGTCAAAAAGTTTCAATCATCGCAGCACTCGGGCCGCAAGCACCCAAAAAAGTGGGCGCGGGCGACATCATCAAAGAAGTCGCACCCCTTATTGACGGTCGAGGCGGAGGAAAACCTGACTTTGCGCAAGCTGGTGGGACAAAAATAAGCGGACTAGCCCAAGCCATTGAGGCAGCAAGTTCGATGATACAGAGGGCATTCAAGTGAGTACAATTGGGATTGGATTGATAGCATTGGTTATTTCTCTTTCGTCTTGCACCAAAAAAAATGACGACGGTGGACTCATGGTTTTTCACCGATCTTTTATAGATGACATCAAGTCTCTTGACCCAGCTAACGCTTACGACACTTTGAGTCTGGATATTTTGCCTTCGATCTACGAGACCTTGTATCAGTATTCCTATCTTGCGATCCCTTACGCCATCGAGCCTCTGCTTGCGGCAGATATGCCTAAACTTTCGGCTGATAAACTGACGGTGACGATTCCGTTGCGCCAGGGAATTCATTTTCAAGACGATCCCTGCTTCAACGCCACCAACGGGAAGGGGCGCGAACTCAAGGCTCAAGATTTCGTATACGCCTTCAAACGCCTCGCCCTCCCCTCACCTGTGTCTGCGGGCTTTTGGATTCTCAGTGACAAAGTCGTAGGAGTGAATGCCTTTCACGAAAAGATTGCGGCAGCAGACAAATCCGCTCGCGATAAGATAATAGAAGAACCTCTTGAAGGCGTTCGGGCGCTTGACGACTACACCCTTCAAATCAAATTGACCAAGCCTTACCCTCAGATTCTTTACGTTCTCGCCATGGGGTTTTCAGCTCCCGTCGCAAATGAGGCCGTAGCAATGTATGGAGACGAAAAGGGAAACATCACGGAGCATCCCATTGGGACAGGCCCGTTCGTACTCAAGACCTGGGATCGGGGCCACCAAATCGTCCTAGATCGCAATCCCACCTTTCACCCCGATTTTTATCCGACCCAAGCGGCAGAGCGTTTTCGCGAGCGCGGACTTCTAGCCGATGCGGGCGCTCGCCTTCCCTTCGTCGACCGGGTTTCAATTAACATCATCAAAGAACACCAACCGTCATGGCTCAATTTTCTCAAGGGAAATCAAGATGTCGTCGCTATTCCCCGGGATAGCTTTACCCAAGCCATTGCAAGCCACACGGGCCTTAACTCCCAAATGGAGAAGCGAGGCATACGACTTAATATCGAATCGGGGACGCACTTCTATTACATCTCTTTCAACACGAGAGACAAAATTGTCGGCGCCAATAAACTTCTACGACAAGCGATCTCTTCTGCTATCAATCGTGAAAAGTGGATTGAGCTTTTCACCAACAAAACAGGAATGAAAGCGGGGGGCCTGCTTCCACCGGGAATTCCCGATCGTCCGCAGTTTCAAACGCTCAAATACGATTATAATCTTGAACGCGCACGCGAACTGTTAAAAAAAGCCGGATACCCCGAAGGCAAGGGCTTGCCCGAGCTCAACTTTGACCTGCGTGGCGCCAACACCGCCAACCGGCAACTGGGCGAGTTTTTCTCACAGCAATTCGCAGCCATCGGAATCCGAATCAACGTAATTTACAACACGCTCCCTTCGTTTCTGGAAAAAGCCAAGACGGGAAACTTGCAAGTATTCGCCGGCGGATGGGCGATGGATTATCCGGATGCCGAAAATGTTTTTCAACTTCTCTACGGACCCAATAAAGCACCCGGCACCAATGATTCAAATTTTGACAACCCCGAGCTCAACAAACTCTACGAACAGATCGCGGTCCTCGAACCCAGCGCAAAACGCGCCGAGAGGGTTCACCGAATGGATGACATTGTTCAAGAAGAGTGCATTTGGGCTTTAGGCTATTATCATGCGGCGTATGAACTCACTCAGCCCTGGCTGCTCAATTACCGAGGAAGTTCGATCATCAACAATAAGTTTAAGTATTTTAAAATCGACCGTGAATTAAAGGCCCGTACGTTGGCTAAGCAGCCTTAAAGACTTTTTGCTTTTTGGCGACAAAAACACTTTCTACAATTTTAACCAACGGAAGATCAAACGTCCCATTCTTCCTGGCTCTCTCGCGCATTTTTCGTATGGCGCCTGAAACGAGAATTTGAGAATTAGAGGCATCCCGTCCAATCATTGAGCTAAAGGCATCTGCGATTGCGACAATCTTGGCGGGGTAGAAGATGGAATTTCCGCGAATGCCGTTGGGATAGCCGCGACCCGATGGCTGCTCATGGTGCTGGTAGATAATGTAGCGCGCTCCTTCAGGAACATTAGGCGTCTCTTCAACACGATGAAGCCCCAAAGCAGGATGCTTCCTAACCTGTTCCAGCTCGACCGGGGTGAGAGCCTCCTCCGCCTTGCCATAGAGGTTTGAATCAACTTCAGTAAATCCGATATCATGCAAAAATGCGCCTAAGCCCACTTGCTCAAGGCTCGCTTGATTAAAGAGGCCCGTGGCTTTCGCAATCACAATGCTAAAAATAGAGACTGCGACCGAATGGTAGTAGAGGTAATCGCCCTGGGAGACGAGCCTTAAAATGAGCGCCAATGACCCCGGATTCTGCCCCATCACCTCGACATAGTTACGAACGAGCTGTTTGGTTTTGTCGGCCGTCTCTTCATGAATTTCAAACTGCGAAAAGACCTCGGACATATTTTGCTCAGTCATCTGAAGCAAAACCGCAATCTTCCTCTCCTTAGACACGCCCGGATCCTTAAAAACCACTTGAGCTGAACGCCCTGCCGCTTCCTGATATGCACTCCACTGTTCTTGACGAACGTAAAGTTCGCTGACTCCCTTTTGCAGATAGCCTGCGAGGCGCTGAAAATCGATTCCTGAACTTCGCGAAAAAACATGCACGAAGTTCCCTTCGGAAAGCTTAAGGAAAACATCAAAAGCGATGTCACGCGTCATACTGCGAAACTGATGGATGTCTACCGGTACGAGGCCTTGCACATAGAATGGATCGTCTAGGAAGGAGTTTCACTTTAGGAAAAATCGGCGTCAAGAAATTGGCGTGTTGACGGCCGAGTGTTAAACGCGTCATATACGCGATACAGTATCACCCCGCATTCGTATTGACTCAGAAAGAAGTGCTACCAAGCTGCGGGGCATTGATTTTACATAATTCTCAATCATGATGCCTCCCGGATTTTAGATTTCCTAAGCTCTTCAAAAAAATTCTTAAGTTTGACTTCGAGGTCCTTCTTGAGCTTGAAAGGATTCAAGACAAGCATCTGCCTCGTGAGTCTCTCTTTTTGCTCTTCGGTTAAGTGCGAACTTTTCTTTAGCCGATTGTACGCTGTCTGCGGAGCGTCGTATTTTTTTACGATCTTTGCTCCAACACGAATTTTTTCTTTGAGCTTAAACGACGGCATGAAGAAGTTCTGTAAAGGGTTCCAGCACGTTTTATAGATATCGTTCATGAGTCCGATAAGTCTCGGATCCTCGATACGTTCATAGC
>JBBCAV010000073.1:0-19193 GCA_051382305.1 Bdellovibrionota bacterium FG-2 | reverse complement strand
CGTGCCTTGGTTTTTGTGGGAAAAAGAAAACGGGCAAGTGTAGAGAGTTGTGCATGATGGCTTTTGCGCCCGATGGGTCGATCGCTCCTGCGTTAGTTGTCTCTACCCCAGCCCCCCCAAAAACCTTGTCCTTAATTGTACCCGGGCCGGCGTCCTCGGGCCCGTGGTTGGGACGATAGGCACCCTGCAAGCCAATCTTGCCATTGAGCTTACGCTTGCCAGATTTGCCCCGCGCGCGTTTGAGATGGCCGGAAAACTTTTTGTTTTTGATCTCAAAACAATGGCCTTGTGTTCGTTTGAAATTTCTAAGAACCCCACTTGCTCTGTGTGCTCGATTTTGCCTGAGCAGATTATTTTGTGCGAGCCCCCCAATAACCCTGTAGAAATTTCCGCGGGCGAACTTGCGGCCTTGCTTGATCAAGGGAGCGCGGGCGACATTGCGATTTTGGATGTGCGCGAGGAGTGGGAATTTGATGCGTTTCACCTGCCCGGCTCGCTCCTTTGGCCGATTGGAAAATTGGAGCAAGGGGAATTTCCTGAGCTAGATCCTTCAAAAGAGTGGATCGTGTGCTGTGCGCATGGGGTGCGATCAGCGCGCGCGCTGGAGCTGCTCCAAGAATTATCGACGGAAAATAAAAAGGCCCTGAAGCATCTCCGGGGAGGCCTCAGCGCCTTTAGAGCTATTTTTCGCTCGCCCCCGGCTGATCCGGATTGCGCCCCAGATTGAGTGCCACCGCAAGCGCCGACCACTGCAGTTCAACCAGCGTGTCAATATAATCCAGCGGGCCCGAGCCGCCGACTTCACTCCGAAAAGCAGGGTTTCGAGCCAAAATTTCGGCTGCCCGCAAATCTCCCAAGGCGCAAACATGCCAAAACACATCAGAGGACGCTACGCTAAACTTTGGCCCATGGAAAAACTCCTCAGACCCAAAGACGCGCACCGGGGTGCCCGCCATTTCCATAAGTTTAAGCGCGGCTTCTTTTGCAAGCCACTCCCCTTCGTATTCTCCCAAAATCACTTGTGGAGCTTGAGTCAACGTCGCGCGCAGTTTCTCTAACTCTGGATCGGGGATTTTCGCTAGCGCCTCCCACTGTTCTAATGCCCGAGGCCCCGCAAGCAAGGCGGTGATCGCACAAATTGCGCCACTCAATGCTCCCGTATGAGGCTCTGCTTTTTCCTGTGCGCAAGTCTCCAAGACAAGCTTAGCCTCGGGCGCGACCTGCCCACCTTCACCACAAATCCAAATCGGAAAGGCGCCGGAGCGTGCCGCCTGCGCAAACGCTTCACGGGTCACCAGCGTGCCGCCTCGATGAGAAATTCCAATCACCCAATCTTCACGCGAAGGCCTAACCTCGCGTTGTACCGCAAGACTTGTACCCGCCCAGACCTCGGAAACCGCCAAAAATCTTTGCACGGACACTGCGCTCAAACGAGCCGCAAAATGAGAACTCCCCACGCCGAAAATGAAAATGCGTTTCGGCCCTGCCTTAGGTAACGCCCCCATCGAACTTTTCAAAATCCGGGCCGCAATGCCAGGCCAACTCGCGCGCTGTGATCGTAAAGCTTCTTCAACCAACGACAAAGACTCTGCTGCCATAACTTATTTTCCCCATCGCTTTGCGAGTTCTTCAAATAGATAAATGTGACTCAAACAACCCTTTTCAAAATCACTCACACCCACGCTCTCATTTTCACCATGCGCATTAGTGTAAGGGTCTTCAACGCCCACCAGCAGTGCAGGAGCACCTCCCAAGGCATCCGAAAAGGGCCGCACAAAAGGAATACTCCCCCCACTCCCCAACGTAAGTGGAGCTTTGCCATAACCACGCTCCAGTGCCGCAAACGCCGCTTCAAACGCCGGACCCTTCATTTGCGTAGACCACGCGGGAGAAGCCGCCTCACCCGAGATACTTAGTTCCATCCCCCACGGCGTGTGTTTCTTGAGATGAGCTTTGAGTTGTGCGAGTACTTTTTCAGGATCCATCCCCGCGACCAAGCGAATGGTCACCTTAGACCAAGCCGAGCGATTAATAATGTTCCCTGCCGACAAGCGTGATGACGCTTCGATGGCATTGACGGTGAGGCTCGGTTTTCTAAAGAGTCGAACCATTGGAGAAATTCCGTCTTCTAATTCCCCACCCAAAATCTCCGCCCCCGGCAGCATTCCAGATTGTTTGCGAAAATCTTCTTCAATATAAGGAATCCGCGCGTATTCTCTCCGCTCCGCTTCACTCAACGGCTCGACCTGCTCCAGAACCCCTGGAATCGCGATGCGACCTTGATCATCAACGAGCGAAGCTAGAATCTTGGAGAGGGCCATGGCTGGATCGGGAACGGGGCCGCCCCAAGACCCCGAATGAACCGACTGATCAAGTCCGCTGACTTCGATATGAACCCCTACAATCCCGCGCAGGGCCATCGTAAGAGCGGGCACACCAATGTCGAAATTCCCCATATCTGCAATCACAAGCACATCGGCATCGAGACGATCACGATACTTTTTCAAAAAATCTTCGAGGTGCGAACTGCCACATTCTTCTTCACCTTCAATGATCACCTTCACGTTAACGGGCAGCTCAGCGCCTGCGTCCAAAAACGAGGAGATTGCCGCCGTATGAAGCACGATCCCCGCTTTATCATCAGCAGCTCCCCGCCCATAAAGACGCAAGCCGCCTGGGCCTTCGCGGAGGGTGGGCTCAAAAGGAGGCGAGGTCCAGCGCTCGGGGTTGCCGGCAGGCTGAACGTCATGATGGGCATATAAAAGAAGGGTGGGTTTTCCAGGAGAGTGACAATAATCCCCGTAAACGAAAGGGAAAGCCCCGGGCAGCTTGAAAATTTCAACGTTTTCAAGGCCTCTTTTTTTCAACAGAGCGGCTACCGCGTCGCCGCTGCGCTGCATTTCAGCAACTGGAAAGCCCTCAAAACTGATGCTGGGGATCTTCATTAGGTCCATTAAGTCCTGAAGATGTGTCTTTATCTGTGCCTTAAGCAGTGAGCTTGGATCTTTATTTGGAGTTTTCATAATGGGTTTGAGTCTGCTAAACCTAAGCCCACTTGACAACTAAAAAGGAGCCCGCCCATGGCCGCGCCTACCACCCGAGTCAAACTTAACCCCTCGTTTTGGAAACATGGGGATTGTGTGCCTTTTTCAGAGGATGTTTTGCCTTCAAGCCTCTTCTTACGAAACCGCCACTACCTCGTGGTCGACATTGAAACGCAAGGCCTCGTGCAAGAAGTAGGGGGCTGGGAGCACATCGATAAATTGAAAATCTCGGTCGCCTGCGCTTACGACAGCAAGACGGATGAATATTTAGCGTATCGAGAAAACGAAATCCCCAAGCTCATCGAACTTTGCCAAAATCGATTGGTGGTGGGCTACAATATCCGCGGATTCGACTTGATCGTGCTTGGCGCCTATGGACTCAAAACCAAGGAACTAGATACCTTTGATATTATGTACGACCTTGAAGCGCTCACGCGCCAACGCTACTTGAAACTTGAAGCTGTCGCGCGTGGAACCCTGGGCACGGGAAAATCAGCAGATGGTCTGCTCGCCGTCGAATGGTGGAAGGCCGGGCAAATTCAGAAAATCATCGAGTATTGCACCCAAGACGTTAAGGTCACGCGAGATGTGTTCCAATATGGAAGGCAAAACGGCTTTGTGAAGATTCAGCGATCAGCGCAAGGAACGGACGAGACGTTGGTGCAAGTGCCGGTAATGTGGAACTAGGACGTTCTCACTTCGTCCAGTGCATTGCCGTCACAAAATAATTGACTGCCTCACCGGCCGAGCGCGCCCAACCCGCTTGGGACCGACACCCCTGTTTTTCAAGTAAAGCCCCATCGGATCTGACCAAGCGAACACGTACAGGATACAAGCAGCCGCTGAAATCTGCGCTCGCAGCAGTTTGCATATTCGTTGCAATCGTCGCCAAATAATCTCGCGTGGCTTGAGACGTCAGTGTCTGAGAGGCGGGACGCCGATCAGACGCCATGGTCGGATTATTCTCCATATTTTTTTGGGGACCCCGTTTCCCATAGAGTTCCGGAGTCACGGTGATTTCGGTTGCAGCGGCGTCGCGCGCCACGACATGAAGAATAAACGAAGGCGGACCCGCCCACTTTTCCTGAGGTCCAGGAAACTCAAAAAAGGCTTCAACATATGGTTTTTCTGAAGCCTGCTGCGCACTGGGAGTTCCATCCACGGAGCTTCCTTGATGGAGCCCCATGCAGCCGGAAAATCCCAAAACCACTCCCACGAGAGTACCAAGGCCTGCTCCAAGACTTAAAAGTGAAGGTTTCTCTATAGCTTTCATTTATGAGCTCCCTTCGTTAGCTTAATACTCGGCACACTGGCCGCAGGTGCACGCGTCTTTGCATCTATTCTTGCATCTGTTTTTGAATACGGAAGATGCGTAAGACACGATGCAATTTCGGGATTCATGAATGCCGGCACACTACAGCCCGGCTGCGATACGAGCGTCGCAAGGTATGACGACACCGCCCAACCCCCTTCTGAATACGAACCCGGAGTACACGCCTTTTCTTCCCGAACATTTGAGCATGCCAGGGCATTATCCCAAACGCCGCCCACTTTTTCTTGAGCCAGCTCACCCCTTAACTCACAAGGCGCCCAGGTCTGGGCGACCAATCGCGCAAGCTCGTAATGAGCGCGCTTAGGCTCTTTTTCCATGAGTCTGCGAAATCCCTCACCTAAACGAACGAGGGGAGTATTATCGTGGTTTCGCGTAAACACGCCAATGCCACGCCACGGAAGGTCAGGCTCTTCCAAGGTGGGAGGGCGCTGAATCCTCAAATCTTGCATGCGCTTTTCCATCACGACATATGAGGCTTCTCCAATTTCAGCGCGATGAGCGGTAAGCCAAGCCAAGTAGCTCGCCTTAACTTCATGATAACGAGTCAAAATGCTCTGCCATTCTTTTCCATCAACTTTTATAATTGAAGGCCCCGCACCTGGGAACTCGACGCTTGTACATTTTGCAGCCGTTTGCGGTGGAAAATTCGAAGCAACAAATGCCTTTGAAAAATCCAAAGTCGATGGTGACTTCGTTTGGTTCGCCCCTGACGACTCTGGCGACACCGGCAATACTGGCGTCTGAGGAACATCTACAGGCTTCTGCACCGCAGACGCCGGAGCACGAGCATGCTCTGCCACCGAGTCAGTCCCCATCTCAAAGGGATGCTGAAAATAATAAAAAATTCCTCCTGCTCCAACGATCAGAGGAACCACCGCCACTCCATAGAACCAAATACCGTCGCGCGTCCTGCGCATAGAGTAAGTTCTCCTTAACTCATATTCTAGGCCAGTTCCTGGATTTTGCGTTAGAAAAATCTCCGATCGGAGTATTTGCATCGGAAACTTGAGGGTCAAATTTTTGGCGGCTTGGCATACGGCCCTGCTTGGGATAAACCCTATAGTTATGAAAAGCATCTTCTTATTATTGGCCCCAATAGCCGCTTTTTTTCCGGCTTGTTCAACAACCCCTCAAATTCCCGCAGAAATCCAGCAGAATCTCGGTCGTGTTGGCGTAAGCACTCCTGCCGCAGGCGAAAAAGCTCAGGGCTTAGAATCTGTCGTGATCGTTGGTTCCAACGATATCCACGGCGCGCTCGCCCCATTGCCATTGAAACCCCGCGAGAACGAAGGCGTCCCCGCCGTTGAATACCAAGCGGGCGGCATGTCCTATCTCATTAGCCACATTCGCATTCTACAATCCCAGTTCGGGAGCAACCTTTTGTGGCTCGATGGTGGAGATGAGTTTCAAGGATCCATCGAGAGTAACACTGGAAAAGGGGCACCGATGGTTCGCGTTTTCAATGTCGGAGGACTTCACGGTGCCGCCATCGGAAATCACGAATTTGATTTCGGCGCAGACGATTCCACCCCTTCGGATTTGCTGAGCTCCCTCAAAGCACGAATGCGCGAAGCTCACTATCCCTACCTTTCGGCTAATATTTTTGCGAAAGGAACAGATAAGCTGGCGGAATTTCCAAACACCCTTCCCAGCAAACTCTACTCCGTCGGACGTCTCAGCGTTGGGGTCATTGGCCTTACCACACTTGAGACCCCCTCCACGACACGATCCATTTTCGTCAAAAACCTAGAATTCAGAAATCTCAAAGAAGCCACGCTTCGCGAGGCCACGAAACTTCGATCCCAAGGTGCGCAAATCATCGTCGTGACCGCCCATGTTGGCCTCGCCTGCCAAACCGCGCCCGCTCCTGCCGGAAATGCGATCCGAAAGGAAGCCGATCTTCAGGGGAAATGCGCCGAAAACGGCGAACTCGTCGAACTTCTTAACTCGCTCCCCGAAGGTACAGTTGATGCGGCCGTTTCAGGACACTCGCATCAGCTCATTCATCACTGGATCAATGGGGTGCCCACCATTCAGGGTGGAGCGTCGGGGCGTTATCTAAACGTCTTGTATCTTACCTATGACTGGAACCAAAGGAAACTTCTCCACGACCATACCCGTATAGAAGGGCCCATTCCGATCTGCCCCGCCGTTTTTCAAAATCAGAACGACTGCAATGGAGATCGTCCTGCACCGGGTAACGGCCGGGGCGCTCTTGTGCCCCCTAGTTTCCACGGTCGCACCATTTACGCTGATGCCGAGACAAACCGCAGTCTCGAAGAGGTTTTCAAAAAATCTGCTGAAATCAAAAACCAGATCCTGGGCCAAGCTGCACGCCCTATCGAACATCAACGTTTTAAGGAATCAGAGTTGGGCAACCTCGTCTCTGATGCCATACGCCTGCAAGCCAAAGCCGATCTTGCAATCATGAATCCGGGGGGAATTCGCGCTAACATCGAAAGTGGCACAATTAAGTATGACTCGGTTTTCCGCGCCCTCCCCTTCGATAATTCTATTGCACTCGTCAAACTGACTGGGACAGAAGTCAAAACACTTCTTCGTATTGTCGAAAGCGGCTCACGTGGGTTTTTCTCAGTCTCCGGTGTCGAACTTCGCCTGATCGCCCTTGAAAGCGAGGCGCCCGCAACAGACCTAAACCAAAGCGGAAAAATTGACCCCTGGGAAATCAATCGTCTGCTTGAGGCCCGCCTCTCCGATGGCTCTCCGATCGTCGATTCAAAGCTTTACACCTTGGCCACTCTGGACTTCTTGGTGACCGGTGGAGATGATCTGGCTTGGTTTTTTTCGAAAATCCCGGCCTCCCGCATCGAACTCAACTCTGGAGTGGTTGTTCGGGAGGCAGTTGTTACCTACACCCTAGCCCTTGCCAAAGCAGGCCCAATCAACGCCGCAGAGCATCCTTTAGTAGACAAAGACCACCCCCGACTTCGTTTTGAAAAAATCGCCGTAAAAAAAGAAAAAAAACGTTCCCGCAGGAAATCCAAAGGTTCTTCAAAGTCGCGTCGCAAAAATTGACCGATTTTATCTCGAAATTCTTGCCGATCTCAGGCTAAAGTATGTCTATGGCAGACAAAACGCTGGGCACTCTGGATCGCGCGATCAAAAAAGAATTTGACTCCAACCAACGCATCCTCACCTTTGATGAATACCTGGGGCTGGTCACTGAGAATCCCGAGCGGCACACCCGCGGCTCTGCGCAGTACATGGTCGAAATGATGGATCACTTTGGTCGAGATACTCATGAAGGCTTACTGCCTCGATTTAAGCTTTTTGACATGCCGATTGATGGGCACACGCCAAAAGTCGTGGGTCAAGAAGCTGTTCAAAACCAGCTCTATCGCTGCTTTCAAACGTTCACCCGTCAAGGCTTTAGCAACAAACTTTTGCTTCTTCACGGACCCAATGGGAGCGCCAAAAGCTCGATTTCCCACGCCCTCATGGGCGCAATCGAGCGCTATTGCCGCGAGCCTCAAGGCGCCACTTATTCGTTTCACTGGGTTTTTCCGGTAGAGCGGCTCACCAAAGGTGGAATCGGCATAGGCCCCTCCTCCAGTAAAGAAGAACACACCGACTCTTACGCCAAGCTGCCCGATGAAGAACTAGCGGCCCTCGTTCCCTGCGAGTTGCAGGATCATCCACTGCTTTTGATTCCCCAAGAGCATCGCCTTGCGTTCTTGTCTGATCTTTTGGGGGTGGCTCCAGCAAAAAAGCTTTGGGAATCCATGCCCACCTACCTCAAGGATGGCGATCTGTGCCACCGTTGTCGGCAGATTTATGATGCCCTCTTAAAAGCCAGTTTTGGGGATATGCGAAGGATTCTTCGCCATATTCGCGTGGAGCGCACTTATTTTTCCCGTCGCTATCGTCGGGGGCTGGTCACCATTGAGCCCCAAATGCATGTCGATGCGCAGTTTCACCAACTCACCTACAACCGCAGTGTAAGTGCGCTCCCCACGTCCCTTCAAAACATCAATCTCTTTAGTCTCTCAGGAGATTTGATTGATGGCAATCGCGGGCTGATTGAATACTGTGATCTCTTGAAGCGTCCCATCGATACGTTCAAATACCTCCTAGGCGTTTGTGAGACGGGATCCGTCGGAATCGGAACTGCCATCGCCTATCTCGACACGCTCATGCTGGGATCGACGAACGAACTGCAGCTGGATGCGTTTAAGGAGTTTGCGGATTTTCCAAGCTTCAAAGCCCGAATTGAACTCATTCGCGTGCCCTACCTTTTGCGCGCCGTCGAAGAAGAGCAAATCTACGCCCCACAACTTGAGCACATGGGCATTGACAAGCACGTAGCCCCCTATGTCGCCTTGACAGCCGCACACTGGGCCGTGCTCACGCGACTCAAGAAGCCTAACAGCATCAATTATCCGCCCAACTTAAACACGATTGTTTCGAACATTACGCCTATTGAAAAACTCAGACTTTATGACACGGGAGAAATGCCCGCCTCGCTCTCGCCCGAAGATCGCAAACTGCTTCGTGTGTCTCTTTCACGCATCAAGGACGAGTACAACAACGTCCCTTATTACGAAGGCCGCATGGGGGCCTCGGCCCGCGAGATTCGAACGATTCTTCACAGCGCCGCGCAGAACCCCGATTTCCCCTGCCTCACGCCGCTAGCCTTTTTCAAAGAACTTGAATCGTTTGTCAAGCGAGTGTCTGAGTATGACTTCTTAAAACAAGACGTCAAAGATGGCTATCACGATGCAAGCGAGTTTATTAATACGGTTCGCGCTGAATATCTCAATCGCGTTGATAAAGAAGTCCGAGACGCCATGGGTCTCTACAACTTTACGCAATGGGAAGACTTCCTAAAGAAATACGTGCAGCAGATATCGACGATTCTCAAAAAGGAAAAAGTCAAAAACCCCCTCACAGGCAAGCACGAGGATGTGGAGCTTGCGCTCGTTGAAGAACTTGAAGCAATCGTTGGTGCCCCCACCGATGAGACGGAAAAAGACTCTTTCCGGAAAAATATTATTTCCCAGGTCGGGGTATGGTCATTGGATCATCCGAAGGAGCCGGTCATTTACTCAAAGGTTTTCCCCGAATACTGGCAAAAGCTTGAGAAGCACTATTTTGAGTCCCAAAAAGCCGTGCTTACAAAAATGCACGACGCGCTTCTCGTGTATGACACGGAGGCCGACGATCGCAGTTCAGAAGGCGCAAAATTGGCCCAGCAAACGATTAGCAACATGAAGTCGCGGCTTGGGTATTGTGAGAAATGCGCTAAAGAAGTCATCATTTTCCTAATGCGCCAAAGGTATTAGCCTCATATGAAGCAGTATTATGAAGCAGTCCGATGAATACCTAGACGACTCCTACGTCGTCACGCTGATCGTTGCAGAAAAGCAATCTGGGATTCGCTTAGATCATTTTCTTAAACTGCATCATCGCAAACGCTCGCGCGAGAAG
The DNA here is from genome assembly GCA_051382305.1 of Bdellovibrionota bacterium FG-2. GTDB lineage: Bacteria > Bdellovibrionota > UBA1018 > UBA1018 > UBA1018 > CAIRTR01. Next base: position 9,368 of record JBBCAV010000073.1, on the reverse strand, counting down.
GTTCAAAAAGCGATCTTTGAGGGCAGTATCTCCATTGAGCGCCGCGAATTAAGCACCTTTGCAATCGGAAAACTCAAACCCAGCCTCCAACTCCTTTCGGGCGATCGGGTCTACGTCGTCTCGGAAAAAAGGCCCGAGCCCGAGGTCAGTTTTGATTACAGGATCATCTTTGAAGATGATCATCTCCTGGTCCTGGACAAACCCGGCAATCTTCCGGTTCACCCAGCCGGGCGCTACTTTTTCAACACGCTGCTGGTTCACTTGCGCACCTACGGACATCGCCCAAATTTACCGGCCGATCGCGAATACTTTCTGCCTCATCGAATTGACAAGGAGACAAGCGGGATCTTGGTCCTCACCAAAAATCGCGATTCTTGCGCCATGCTCGTGAGTCAATTTGCCAAACGCCAAACGAAAAAAAGGTATCTTGCCATTGTTCATGGCACACCCCCTGAATCGTTTGTTATTGATGCAGCCCTTGACCGCTCGACGCATTCGGCGATTTCCGTAAAAATGGAAGTTCAAAAAGAGGGCGGCCAAGCCTCCCTAACGGAATTTCGAAGGCTGGGGGTTTACGGGCTATTTTCACTCGTTGAGTGTTTTCCCAAAACCGGACGCCAACATCAAATCCGCGTACATTTGGAACACGCCGGCCACCCCATTGTGGGCGACAAACTCTACGGAATGCCTGAGAACGAATCCCTAAACTATTTTGAGAGAAAACAACTCACCCCCGAAGCACTCGCGCGCCTCATGATTCCGCGCCATGCGCTGCACGCGGCGGGGATTTGTTTCGAGCACCCGATTACGGGGCTTGAGGTGAGTTTTGCATCAGGGCTTCCGCCGGATTTGGCGCTGTTTCTTTCTACCTCTCTTGCCAACGCCCATCCAACTTAGTGCTAAACTGAGCGGGATGCTTCAAATAGTATTCGGTCATTGCTTCACGCAAGACACCGACGTCTCCAATCTGCGGAACCCCTTTGAAGTCCTCATACCCTGAGCCTCCGGTAGCTAAAAAATCCAGCGTGCCTACGACAAAAGAGCGCGACACGCTTGCCGGAGCTTTCTCATCATACACCAGCGCACCATCCATCGTTTCAACACGCAGCAAACGTGCGGTAGGATCTAAGCCACCTCCCGCAGTCTTGCAATTGCGCGCAAACTCCACGCGCAGTCCACTTTGCATAAGCGCCCCCCTCACGCCACATGTTTGAATCGAGGCATTTAAGAGGGCAAGAACTTTTTCAGAACTCATCGGACTTAGACTGACACCATGATTTGCGAAAGGCAGTACACGAAACAGATTTTCGTAGGTAAACTCACCCTTAGGCAAAGAGGTACGGATTCCTCCGGTGTTCATAAACGTAATGTCCGCGCCAGAAAGTGCGCGAAACGTATCGGTGAGCGCGTTGGCCAGCGGACTCTCGGAGATGCGATCGACATTCAAAACACCCTCGGTCGTACCTAACACACGACCCGCAACGGGCGCCACTTGCGCGCGTCCATCTGCGATGAGTTGCTCCACCTCTGCGCTTGGCGTGACGTGACGACCTTCATATTCAGGCCCCGTTTGTGAAACCGCACAAAAGCTTGCGGCTTGCGGCGCACAGCTTTCATAATACATTCCAACTCCCGCATTGGATTTGATTTGGCTCGCGTCTACCTTCTTCGCTTCTTGATCCCACACCAAATCGATACGCCCAAAAAGCGTACCATTGGCCCCAGATTGAATGATTGGAACACCTCCAACATTTACGTTATGAATCACGTGCGTATGTCCCGCCACAACCGCGTCCACGACGGGGCCGTTTTTGAGCAGTCCTTCGATCATTTTTGAGAGCGTGCTTGCGCCTACGGGATTGCCATCATGAATAATCATGACGAACAAATCCGCTTTTGTGTTGAGCTCAGCGTGAATTTCTAAATACGTTTCCATCGGATCTCGAAAACATAAATCAGAAACATTGGCCGCCGTTGTCGTAAGCGGCGTCTCCGGGTGATCCAGCCCAATCAGGGCGACTCTCACGCCGGCGACTTCACGAATCACGTACGGTTGCAGGAATTCAGGGCGGCGAGCTTGGCTCCATTGAATAACCGTGGGAATAGCCACTTCAGCCACAGGCTTGCAGTACTGCCCTGACACTTCAACCGGCGCGCCATCTGCGCCTAAGAGAGATTTTTTATAATAGGTATTTGCAGAGAGAAGTGGAAACTTCGCTTTTCCCGCGAGTCTCAACAGCGCCCCTCGGGGATTTTGATCAGCACTTCCCGGCGTCACTTGATCTTCCAGCCAGCCGATGGGACCAAAGTCATAATCATGATTGCCCGGCACGACGGCGTCATAACCCACTTCGTTCATGGCAGAGAACATCAACTGCCCTTCATTGAAGTTACTCATCAGCGTCCCCTGAAACTGATCCCCGGCATCGACGACGAGCACGCCGGCATGTCCTGGGTTTTTCGCTTCAATGCCTTTGCGAATCGAGGAGACAATCCCGGCCCAAAAACTCATTCCACCGAGCTTTTTTCCGTCTTTTGTGAATGCCGGTTCCACGCTCCCATGCATGTCATTGGTCGCAAGAATCGTAATCACACGCGGATCGGTGACGATCTCGACCCCCTCTCGCGAAGCAGCTCCGGATTTACCTCCAAAACCTGCAAGCGAAACAAGGACCATACTTAGACTCGCGACACCCAAAATGCGCTTACTTTTTAGAAATAACATAGCGCGCCTTATACCTGTGTTTTGGCGGGTTCACAAATCGAAACTGGGGCATAAAAAACGCTGTAAGGTTAAGGTGTTGATTCAGGATGCCTCTAGGTATGCACTTGACGAAACCTGCTCTTGCGAAAAAGGAATCCAAATCCGATCAATTCCGAAATCTGGCTAGTGGCGCACGGAAGGTGCGCAGAAGGCGCCCCATAACCTGTATCGATACAGGTAAAGATGAAAATGAACATATTATCAAGCAGTTGCAATGCCTCAAGCACTTCTCGATACTTGCCGATAGTACTCATAGGAGAAAGTTCTATGCGCATAGTAAATAGGCATTCGAAAAATGAATTCGCCTAACCTCGCGCACAAGATTTTTGCAACCGACGAAGAAGTCCTCGCAGAAGCGTTTATACGGTTCAAGGACGAAACGAGCTGTCTCGCGCAGGAGATCCCGTCATCGGAGGGGCGATTTGTATTTGGTGCAGTCCACGTGTTTTTGACGGCCGGGGACTTGAAACGGTGGACTTGGAAGCAACCCACAACCCTTATGTTTGCTTTGGTCATTATCACTCCCTTTAGCGAAAGACTGGTATACCGAGGAAAAGTATTTACAATGACCTTTGATGATTACAGACGATCGCCCAGACGTGATTTTTATGAGCGTAATGATGTGGTTATCTACGAACGCCCATACAATGAATCGGAACTGCGAATCGCCGCCCAACAAATAAGAACCAGCCTCAAAGCAAGTTAGTGAGTTTGACAAGCTCACGCGCGGCTATTTGCTTAAGATGTTCTCCTTGCTCCTGAGGGGGTAAAGCCAAAGATGTTTCCGATTTAGGGCATCGAACGACATGCTCACAGAAAATTCCTATTTGTGAATAGAATTCACTGCCGGCCGCTAACCATTTTCCAAATTCGGTCATTTCGGCAATATAGAGATAAGTGCCAGTCCTCCGATCGATTGCAATCAAGTGCAATGATGTGTCCCCTCCCCTACCGGGGAGTTCCCGCATTTCAAATTCCACCTCAAGAGTCGGAGTTTTGATCTTCTGTTCGACTGCAACCGAAGGGGCAGGATCGAAAACACCTCATTCCGGCAGAAAACTAAACCACTGTGGGACAATCCCTACACCCTTGTGAAGGCTTATCCCCTCAATAAAGACCCGCAGCCTCTCGCCTTCGCAAGACTCTGCGGCAAAATGCCCAACAGTATTCACCTGATTCATGAAGCACCCCTCTAAAGCACACATTGGTTCCAAACTTGCTCTAGTGCCGAACGCTACGCAAACCACAAACCGCAATCCAAGGAGACAAATCATGAAAACAAGTAACAGCATTCAATCGTACGGACTTATTACAGCCCTCTTACTGATGGGAGCACTCTCTTCGACTTTTGCAGGAGCGGATACTGCGAAGGACCGATGTGCAGACGATCAGCTCACCACCGTTGAAATGGCCTTAGAAAGAAACCTCTGGGCCGCAAAATGTGGGTATTTCGGAGCCGATCCTGAAGCCGCAAACAACCTCGCCACGACTTTTGCCCTAACATTGGGAGTCTATCAAGTTTTTTCCGGTCGCAGCGCCCCTGAAGTTCCCGTAGATCGCAATGCGTCCTGCGAGGGCAAAACAGGCTTTGCGCGCTTAGGGCTTTGCTATCCGGGTTGCTATACCCCGAACATGCAACTAAGCTTTAATGGTAAAAGTATCGGCATCGAAGATTCATTCAACCAAAACGAGCCCACCGTTACCACGCTCACCGCCGATTCAACGCTCGGGTTGTTTGAATTCAAAGAATCCAAAATCGAACACTATATTGCCGGAATGACCCATGAAATGATTTTCGTGATCGAAACCGAAAAGGGCCGACGCCTGGAAGTTACTTCGGAACATCCCTTAGTAAATGCTATCGGCAACATCGTCCGCGCAAAAGAGCTTGAGATCGGAGCGGCTCTTCTTGATGCGACAAACAGCATCGATCTCGTGACATCGGTTTTGCAGGCTGAGTACCAAGGCAAAGTTTGGAACCTCTCGCCTGAAAGTGAAAACAAAACGGAAAACGTCCTCGTCGTCAACGGGCTGCTCACAGGATCCCACCGCTTTCAAGCACAGTGGGCCTCCGAGAAGTATCGAGTTCTTCTGCGCCTTGTCTTGGATGTCAACGGTCTTTAACCAAATCCAACATCCGATTGAAAAGCAAATTGGAAAGGAATATATATGACACATTCAAAGCTCATTGTCTCTTTGGCAATCCTCAGCCCCTTGATTGCCTTGACGAGCTGCAATTCCCCTAAGACCTCGCATGGCGATGATAGCTTGCAGGCGAGTGTCAAATCCTTTTATGGCGAGCAGCCTCTGGTCGAAGATCATGAAGTGGGTCCCTCTCCTGGTGTTTTAGTCGCTTGGACTGCAGCCAGTCCAACGCCCCAGCAGCAAACAGACCGCGTGACACCGACAAAGCCGGTTGCATCGCGGGAGACTTACTCTCTAAGCGATTTGGATGAACTAGAACGCGGCTGCAAGGATGCGGGAGCACGATGGAACGGAACATTCTATTCGTGTACCTGCCGCAATACGGGCGAAGTGTATTTTGCGGGAGAAGGCTGTTTGCCTCTGCATTTTTCTGCATCAGCGCAAAAGTGCTCGCAGTCCTCTCCCCCTGATGAATGGAAAACGTGCCTCAAATCCCCCTATAAGGAACTAGACCTGTCCTACAACCCTGAGTCCCCATCTTTGAATTCTTTGGGCAGCCTAGACTCAATCTCTTTAAAGGGGCTCATTACAGCTCGCCATGCCTCCAGGAGTGCCTTCATGTACAAGGTAAGCGACTTCGGCAGCAGCGTGTTCAACAGCACCGAAGCGCCTTACATTGACTACACATATGCCAACGCTGATGTCGCCTTCCCATTTTTCGTTCGGCTCCCCGCCATGTCCCAGGACTTCTCACCTGCAGATATGCCGTCTTGGATCCGACGCTGCGCTGACCTAACAGGGAATGCGCCACAATGCGGCCTCCTATTTACAGTCTATCGCAACATACAGAAGCCGCAAACTCTCCCCGCTGATATTAAAATGCTTGGATCGAAACTCGTGGAACGCGGCGAAAACTGCCTTCCCGGCTGTCGGTTTGTAACACAATGGAACTCACAAACCCTCCAGCAACTCGTAAGTTTCAATATCGACTTTCGGGAGTATATCCCCTATCGCAGAATGATCACGGTCGCAGACGATAGCTCTCAACTAAGCGTCTATCTCAATGCAAATGGATCTTTTCAAGGTTTTGATTACAAAGCGACAACGCTTTCTACTCAAAATGAGACCTACTACGATGCCCCATTCTCCCAGGTCGTCAATGCGAATGAAACCTCCCTAGGTGATAGGCGCCACACATTCAAGGGACTCAAGTCACTCGCAGAATTTCAATCGCAACCGGCCCTGCACGACTTGATGCCAGGGGAAACCCAATCATCGCTAGTGAAGGGCAAACCCGCAGTTTTGGTTCTTGACTCAGGACTTGACCTTGGCGCTCCTGGCATTCGCAGCCGTATTCAACTCAGTGGAGACATCGTTAGTAGTATTCCGCGCAAGCAATCGGATCGCGAACTGGCCCGTTTCTTTAGCTTGCCCATTTTTGGTTACACAACCGTAGCCACCTTCAACGCGTTAGACCTTGTGAAAAACTGGGAACATGGCACGAATATGGCCGCTCTAGCGATTAGGGACCTTGCTGAAGCCGAACTCTATTTTGTTTCGGCTAATGGCATTGATCCCATTACTCGCCTGGAGCAAGAACTTTCCAAAAGGCCTATTGATGTTGTCAACATCTCCTACGATTTTTCTTATGAATTGATAGATGGGGATGAGCGCTTCACAAAACTTTTCAATGGCTATCCTCATACCCTATTCATAATGGGTGCCGGAAACACGCGAACTCGCAACCCTGACATCTGCCCCGCAAAAGTGGCTACTCAAGGTGAATTTCCTAACGTCCTCTCCGTCGCAGGCACCGATGCAAGCGGCCACATCGACCGCGAATCAAGTTACGGAGAGCAAACCGCACTCATAGCGGCGCCCTTCACAAGCCAATGCCTGAGTCGAGTCAACAACGAGTATCAACTCTCCTCGTGCAGTGGCACATCGGTCTCAACCGCCCTCATGACAAATTTTGCGCTTAAGACAATGCTGCGTGAGGGCACCTCCGATGCGGCAGAACTCAGACAGGCAATACGAAATCAATGCGTAGACGCCCCTCTGGACGTCAAGTGGCACTGCCGAATTGAAACCCAGTAGAAAGGAATTTACGATGAGAACTCCAAAAATACTTTTGTTCGTCGCTGGGCTTATAGGCCTACTCTTTGTTGTGAATGGCAGACAAAGCTTCGTTGCGCCCATGCCCCCCATAAGATTGGCTCAAGTTGACTCGCCTATAAAGAGGGCCGCAGTTGAGCCCGAAAATGAGTCCGAAAACCCAAACCCAATCCGCGCAATCCCTGCAACTCAATCAGGGACACCGCTCCGAGGGTTTCTTCAGCGGTTGACCCAGGAGCAGCACAATGTCTTTGAAGACGCCCAAGTAAATATTGAAAAAGAGCTGGCGAGCAACCCCGAGTTGCTTTCGAATGCAGGAAATCTTTTGAAAACCACTCCAATTTCGGGTGCCGACGAAACCGAAATCCAAATGAGAATGAGGGCGATTGATATCTTAGACGCCCAACTAAAGTCCGAGCATGCCTCCGCCTCCACGAAGGGCAAAGTCGTCTCGATTATTGTCGAACTGCTTAATACTTTTCCTAAGGAAGAAAAGGCAGATTCGGTAAAGAGAGTCCTTCTCGCAGAAAAGGCGGAGCTGCTCGCCGCGCTAAACAGCCACAATCCAGGAATTGCCTTACAAGCCTACGAACAGATCCCAAATCCCGTCCTCAAACTTAAACTGAAATGCAGCTCCATATGAAACACTATAAGACTGAAACTCGCCTAATTTTACTCAGTGCGGTTGCCTGTGTTCTCTTGGCCTGTGGAAAGGCCACAGGGCCGGTAGGGGCAAACATGCAAGCCACAGTTTCTGCCGACACCTACTTGCCAGCGCCTGCCCAAAAATCCCAAGCCGTCCTCGGTAAGGGATACAATACTAAAGAAGAACGCTTCGTAGGCGAGTGCGCCATCGGCGATATCGAATTCGCCGGCATGCAAAACGCTTCTATTCGCTTCGATCGGAGCCTCAGTGAAAAAGAGACTTCGGATTCGCTTGGTTTTTCAGTGGGCGGACGTGCGCGCTATGGCCTCATCGAAGCCAGTGGCGCTGCAGATTTTGCGAAGGCGTCTGCCGCGAACGCCTACTCTGAGTCGACGACTTATGCCGCCGTCTATCAGTTTAAAAATGCCAAACTAAAGTATACGGGACTTTCGCCACAGGGAGCGCTCGCGCAAAAGTCTCATAACTGGGAACTGACCTGTGGCCATGAATTTGTCGAACAAATCGAACTCGGAGCGCAGCTCTATATCAATGCGAAGATTGAGTTTTCGAGCAAAGAAGAAAAGGAATCCTTCAATGCCACGCTCAACGTGAAAGGACCGGCGTTCTCCCTAGGCACCACCCTCAGTCAAGCTTCTCATTCGTTTGGAAGAACGGCCTCTGTTTCGATTCGGGTTTTCCAAGTGGGGGGCAACGTCTCGCAGTTGTCCAGCGTGTTTAGCAAGTCCGCTGCAAAAGTCGACACAAAGACCGAAGAAAAGAATGGAAAGGGCGCGAGCGCTTCAGCGCTGTTGACTTGCGGCATGGATCAAATGGACTCCTGCCTTGAAGTTCTTGATAATGCCCTTGAATATGCGACCAGCAAAGATGACCCTAACGCATTTCCTGCGCAAATCAACTTCAAGACCCTTGACACTTCGACCCCCAATGGCCCGGCGATGCTGAAGTACATTACGAAGCCCTGGAGCATTCTAGCCATCTATCCTCCGAATCCCATGATTGAGGAGGCGGTGAAGGCCGCGCGAAAGAAACTCTCGTTCCTCTTTGAAGAAAGCCTGAAATCCAGCAATCGGAGCCAGGCGTTGCTCTCTGGAAAGATCCGGCTTTCGCCCAAACAGTACCGCACCTTACTAAATATTGATGATCGCAACTCAAGCAATCTCGCAAAAATTCTTGAGGCTTCAAATGTTTGCTACGACGATCTCGCAAACTGCAACAGCGCCGTTGCGCAGGTTTCGAGCGCAATCGAACACTTTGAAGAGTCCCAATATACCATTCTTCCCGAGACTTTCGCGCAATATTGCGACAATGCCAAGCTTCCGATTCACAGAGTCTCGCTAGCGACAACAGTAGAGGCCCTCCTTAAAGTCGCACACGAAGACCTTAGCGGGCCGATCACAGAGGATCTCTGCGGCGCGGCCGGGCAAATCCTCGAAGAGCGCGTTGAATTGTCTTTGCCGAGCAAAGGTGTTTCAGTGCTCGGTCCAATCGCTGCACTCCCGAAGTTGCAGTCCCTGAACTTAAGGGACAATAAGATCTCGGATATCTCGAAACTTGCTAATTTGGTAATTGGCCAGCCGTCTAGGACATGAAGTCGGGTAATTTTCCTGCGAACAGCGTCCGCAGCGCATCCATGGGATGCACTCCATTTTTTCTGCAGGTGAAAAGATAGCTTCGAAT
>JBBCAV010000072.1:0-3401 GCA_051382305.1 Bdellovibrionota bacterium FG-2 | reverse complement strand
ATGCATGAGCAAAAAACAGAACTTGAGCCCGCCCAAGCGGAGTTGTTTCCGAGAGAGGCTTTGCGATCGAGGAAACCGAGAGCGTAGGGCCTAGAGGCTCCGGGGCTCTGCCCCGGAGAGAGTCACTATAAATGACCTCTAAAACGTCATCCTCTTTCGGCCCAATTTTAATTTCAAAATGGTCGTGGCAGGTGCCCTTGCTGTTGCATTGAGTCATGAAGATGTGTTCAATTTTTCCTGCGACGTTGGCGCGGACAGGGTCTGCGCTGTTTGATTTCTTGAGCTCCAGGGCTCTGGCATTGTCGATGGGGAGAGGGGATCCCTTGCCCATGCAGACGGGTAATGTATTGTCGTCGGACGCTTTTGCCAAGTGGGCGCCTAGAGGTGCTGAGAGAAATACGGAAACGATGAGTAGTAGAATGGATGGTTTCATTTTGCTCCCGGTCGAAGTTGAATTGCGTTTCTTTTTGCACTGTTTGTACTACCAAGTTGGACTATCAGAGCAGACTGCTGTTGTCCCATTCCAATTTTCCCATTATGGAATTGATTGATTCCATTTTGGAATAATTTATTCGGGGACAATGGACAAGCCTTCGCAATTTAAGGGTTTAAGGGACTGGGTAAGTCATTTAATGCTCATTGATCAGTCCTTCTTTGTCGGGGTATAATAGGGGAGTGAATCACTCGTGGGGGAGAATTTCTCAAATCTTTATGCTTTTGTTCGCTGCGCTGAGTTCGGAGTCGCGGGCGCTAGCCGTTGAGCGTTTCGAGTGTGGTGTCTACCAGCTCTACGGTCGACTTTACCTCTCCGGTTCGCAATCAACACTGACTGAGCAAGAAAAAAAACTGAATCGTTCGCCTCTTCTGGTCCTCTGGGAAAAATCACTGTCGGAAACCAAAATCCCTCTCGCGATTTATCCTTTTCAAAAAGAGGCGCTTTCGAAATTTGGATTGGAGCCTTTGATTGGCGCTTTCGAAATCGAAATCCGTGAACGTGGCCTAAGACCCACCTATGGCCGTTACGTTTCGTTTCGCCCAGCAAGTCCTACGGCTATTACGGAGGCCACGAGCCTCAAAAAATTTCTCAAACGCCTTCCTTGTGATCCTCCTGGAGCGAGCAAATGAAAATGAGTAATATATGGATTCTCCCCTTGGGTTCGGTTTTTTTGGTGTCCGGTAGTGTGTACGCGGGAGTGTCCGCCTGCGTCTTAGACGGAGGCGGAACGATTGCTCAGCGAACGTGCGGCGCGGACCGCGCGGTTAAGAAGATTCATGAGGTCTACACGGCCTCTGGGACGCAGGAAAAACTGCAGATCCTAAGTGGTCCGGGCCTGGGTAACGGAGATCCCGAGTGTTCAGCGCCGCTCATGCGTGACGACGATCTTAGGCGCGGCCCCGTTGCGGTGCAAAAGGCCGAGTACAATTCTAAAACCGACGGTTATGAGATGAAAGACGTTAGCGTTAAGCGCGGCGTGTCCTTCGGAAAATTGGGTCCGCCTTTTTCGGGGACCCCGGAATCTTTTGACAAGAATTGCTTTTTTGATTCGGCACGACCTCCTAGGCCCAAACTGGAGGTTTGCCATTTTTGGAACATCAATCACGGCGCTCCGGAAGGCTCTGTTTTCTTCACTCCGAACAAAGATCAAGATCCAAAGTTTTTGAGTCCCGAGACGCTGTCAAAAAAGGCCGAAGGGTGTGAGACCTTTCGATTCGTTACAAATGCTTGCTATGGGGCACAGCTCTCAAAGGTGATCCTTGATAAAAACGGAAGAGTGATCGCAGGACGTTGTGGAATGTCTGCCTCACCGCCGGGCTTTCAATCCGAAGGGACTTCAACTCTCTCGCCTGAGCGGGCCATCGAAGTCAAAGATCAATTCAAAGGTCCTGGACGGCTTCATCAGCGAGCGGTTGCCGCGAAGCCTTTGGACAACGATTACCCCCTGATCGAGCAGTTTTCTTCTCATGCAGCAGAAAAAAGAAAAGGTCAAAAATTTGCGAAGTTTTCGTTGGACGGAGTTTACAGCAACGCTTCAGTTGAGCAAGATGGCTCCCTTCTTTTGGGACATCAACCCTATCTTACTTCGGATTTTTTTCTCGGCCATACCCTGGGCAATGAGTTCAAGAACGCCCAGTCCACCGACAACTCCCTGTACTCTCCGATGGAAGCCGATCGGGTGAAATTGATTGAAAAAGTCACGGCACCCCACCAGCAAGACATCGATGGGGTTATTTGTCGGGACAAGAACAGGGATTTTGGGAATATTTCAGCTTTTATGAAGGACGTGCTTTCCGCCACGGAGGGGAAATCCCTTTCGCCGTCGGAAAAACAGTGGATGGAAACTGAGCTACACAATGAAGTGGCGAGACTGCGTGCCGCCGCTAGTCTCACTTGCTATCGTGATAACAGTATCAAAGTAGCCATGCAGATGAAGAGCGATCTTTCGGAAAAACGTCCCTCTTTCTTGGTCGAGCAGGAGCAGGGCATGAAAATTCATGAGCTGGCTTCAAAAATGGACTGTAACGTCGAAGGCTCGTATCAAGAGTTCTCAAAAGAGCGAACGGAACTTATCGAGAATTTAAAAAGCAAAGAAGCGGCTTCAGCGCGGCAACGAGGGAAACTTGAAGAAGTCTGTCAAGGGATGCCGGTTGCGCCTTGTGCGGTTTCTGCAATAGAGGCTGCCATTAGAGACGCCATTCGACGCGGTAAAGATTTTTGCGCAGGAACTGCGGGGTGCGCTTCGGGGCCGGATAATTTGATGCGGCTAAGGGATCGGCTCGTGGATCGGCTGCAGGCTGTTTCAAAGGCGGCGACAGAGGCAGAAAAAGATGAAGCAAATACGGCAGCGCGTTTGGATGGTTTTCTAAAAGGGGATTTTCATTTCAGACAGTACGAAAATGCTAAGATGCGCTTTGCGCAGGTTGTGCAACTCATGAAAAAAGGAACGTCTGAACAATTGCAAGATTACAAGGTTTTGCGCTCCTGTGAAGCCGGCGATTTTAACGGCAAAGTGGTTAAGTAGCGATCATAGAGAAGATTGGGGGATCAAATGAGGGGGGTTCATTCAGTCTTTCTATTTTTAGCCTTGTTTACAGTCACCATCGATTGGGTATCTGATTTTGGCTGCCGACGGCACAGTCCCTTGCAATGTGACGGGTAATGGCGATCCAATAGCACAAGATAAAAACATTGTGCTCGACCATTCGTCACAGATTGATTCCACCGAGTGTGCGCAGTTTGATAAAACTTATTCAGGGACTGGGACGCACTCACCTTAGGAACTGTAACAAAATAACTGAGTGATTTCACAGTAAACATAGTGTACCGTTTTTTCTGTGAACATCAGTGGTCTTCGTCAGAAGTACCGGGCTATCGCGCCTGCGTTGAACGAACGCAGCCGAAG
>JBBCAV010000071.1:0-10050 GCA_051382305.1 Bdellovibrionota bacterium FG-2 | reverse complement strand
CATGGATCATTTTGAAAGTCAGGTTCGACCTTTGACTTACAACCTCGTATTCGCGTACTGGCTAACGCATTAAGATTTGTCCGTAACGGTTATCCACAATCTATCCACAGTCGCTTTAGACTAAGGGCAATTCCGGTGGGCTCCCGTTGAGTCTGTCTTACCCTTTCAAAAGACCCGCTTTTTCACGCTGAAAGTGAAACTCCTTTCCTAGAAATTCTTTTCGTTCATTTTTTCATGCTGCAACTTTGTTTAGGGATTCCCAGACGAATCCCACCATTTCTCGCGCGCAGGCAACTTTGACTTTATTGGGGTGCTTTCCTGCATGAAGCAATCGGTTCCCTTTTTTGTAGATTCGCTTTTGGCAGCGCTCGGCGATTTCAACCAGAGGCGGCGGGAGCTTTTGTCTTCGTAGCCGCACATCACTACCGGACACCGGGCTTCGAAAGCTCTTCTGGTTTGCCTCAACAAAGGCGGTACGAAGATATCGATTGCCATGACCTGTGATGCCGAAGCGATTTTGCTTTCCTCCCGAGGAGTATTCCCGAATGTCCATTCCCATCCACGAGACGAGTTTCCTGGGGTGCGGGAATCGTTTGATATTGCCGATCTCAGTGATCATAACCATGGCAAAAAGATTCTTCACCCCGCGGTAGCACGTGAGTGCCTGCACCTGGTTCACGTAACGAGGGCTAGCCGCGAGTTCATCCACCGCCGCATCGTATTCAGCCAGTGTGACATTTAGAGATTTCATTTGTTTGTAGAGCAGATCGAGATTGGATCTGAAACACCCAGAAGAGTCCGCAATTACTCGTTCAATCCAGCACAAGTGGTGTTTAGTCCAGTGAGATTTGCTACCCGTTTCAACCTTGAAGTTCTTGCCGGCACGCCGAAGCAGTGAGTGAATGTGAGTTCTCACCTCGGAGAGTTGTCCCATTACGAATGCTCTGGATCGCAATAAATCGCGGTCCTTCTCGGTTTGTTCGTCGGGCGGGGTAACGATTGCGAGCAGGCCAGAGCAGTAATACTGAGCCAGCTTGCCGGCATCCACACGATCGGTTTTGACTTGGTTACCATAGGTCCTTGGGATGCTCCCCGGAGCAATGACATCACAATGAAAGCCCTTTTTCGCAAGGTCTCGTTGAAGGGTGAAGCCGATATAGGTGGCTTCGTAACAAATTCGAATTTTATGGTCAGGAAATCGGGCTTGGAGTTCCTTAAGTTTCTTGCTCAGCCCATCGACATGAGGCCTGCATTTAAACTCGATTAGCTCTCCAAGATTCGAGACTAGGACTGCTCCATGAAAAGCTTTGTCATCGACATCCAGGCCAATAAATAGTACTTTCTCGCTCATTAGACGGTCTCCTTAATTTAAATGGTTGAGAGATCATCAAGCATCTCTCTGGAGGTACCCGCAACTTTTTTGTTTGCGGTTAGTCCTCGGTGTTAAGAAGGGGACCGTCTATGTCTACTATCCTTTTCAAAAGCGACTAAGAATCTCGTCAAAGAACTCACCAACATGCGGATATTCGTCATCTTCAATTCGAATAATTCTTGAGGGAGAAACGCTCTCGTCGTGCTTGTGATGATACGAGTGGTGATGGGGTGAATTTGTCCCAAGTGTGCTGAGTGGATCGGGACTGTCGTATCGAATTAGATTTGCCCCTTGGGGCGTATTGGCATTGTAACTATAGCCTATAGTGCGAGCGCGTCGCCGTCTTGGATTTGAATCATCGACCAAGATTTCCTTGTAAATATCTACGCGAACGCGATTTGAAAGATAAGTACGAAAAATGATCCCCGCGCATTCCAAGGTATAAAACCTGGGGGTTAACTGAGTTACCTGGTAAGCAGCCTTTGGGGTCTCCATGTATTTTCCATAAAAATGGAGAATACGATGATGAACCGACAAGTAGTCGTCCAGCGTGTTCCAATCGTGTTTCATGATTTCAGCAAGTTGATTTGGCGCTCAAGATTCAAAGCGGTCCGATGCTGCGGCTGATAATGGGATGCCGTGTGAGCTTCCAGCAAAAGGGTTTCCCTACTTTTGCCGACGCTCGCGGCCAACTGTTCTAATTTAAAGCCAAGGGCCTCTATCGCCGACTGGCTATCTGGATAAATTGGCTTTGCCGAATCAAACTGATCGTGAAGAGGCGTGCGAGTTGATTCGTTTAACTGTGGGCTGTGAGCTATTTCTTTTTCTTTCTCCATAAATAATCCTCATGCTTAGAATACCACTGATTGTCGAAAAACAGAAACTGGAATGGTCCGTGATTTCATGATGTTGCAACTCGTGAAATGACCGCTCCGTTACACTGGTTTGTGATTAACCTACCATAACAACCTCGCTCTCTTCGCGATTCATCCCCCGGCTCCAAGCCCCAATCGCGAAAATCCGCGCAGCCTGACCTTTTGTCGTGAAAAACCCGTTTTGCACGCAAAAGCCCACAACGGCTTCCTCCTGCTCACGCTGTTCTGGAAACGCTTCTACGAACGCACGCTCTTTTTCCTCCCACTCGCTCCTCTCCCGAGCCTCAATCGCGGCATCTTTCTGTTTTTGGAGTTCAATCTTTGCGGCGTTTTCGGCAGTCCTTCGCTGGGCTTCCTGGTTTGATTTCACAACCGGCAAAACATTTCCCATAGCCCGAGCAAGGTACGTCATCGGAGAGTGACATGCGTCCCTTCCTGGGAGGCCTTTGCATTGAAGATGGGACAGGCAATTAGCAATTTCAACATCCGAAAAATCCCCCTGGAGTTCTTCAAAAGCCTTGAGTTCGCTCTCTCTCTTTCGCATTGGCTTGAGTCCGTCGAAATACTCCAGCAAGTTCAAGTTTTCTGAAATTGCAGAGAGAGCTTTGTTTGAAAAACTATTTTTGGATCCCCTTTCTTTGAACGTATCCGTTGTGGATAGTGTGACGGTGTCCGCCGCGAACACTGTAGGTGTCTGCTGCGGACTCTGTGCGTTTTGCACAGTGTGCGCGCTGGCCACTGTGCTGTTTGACTTCTTGGGTCCCGGATTGCGCTCCTCAGGCGCGAAGACGCGCCACTTTCGGGAAACCCGTGAACGCTCGAATTCCCCGATGCGCTTTATCCACCGTTGCTTGATCAAACGATCCAGGGATCGCTTAACCCGATTCTTTGAAACTCCTGCAAAGTTCTCGATCTGAGATTGACTCATGCTGGCCGTGTCTCTGCCAAACCCGTAGGAGTACGAATACAAGAGCAGGTAGATCATGAAGTCAAACGGGTCCTCGAACATGCCCGCTGTTCGCAAAAGCGTGTTTGGAACTTGCGTGAAATTCCCTTGAAGCCTTTCCACAGGGCGTGAGGCAATCGCATCTGGCACAGTGTTCAATTTGGATACTGTGGTGTGTTCAGAGGAGGGTTTAGCTTGCACACTGTTCGCGGTGGATACTGTCATTTCTGAACACTGTGGGCTTGAAAGAGTGTCCGTTGTGGACAGACTTTCCTCTATAATCGATTTGATCAAGGCCGTTTGGGGGTCGGGTGCCTCCTCAACCGGAGCTTTCAACTCGACCGAACTTCGCTTGATAGGGAGGGGTTTTTTAAATGGAAAGTCCGCAATCACTCGCTTTAGCTCTTTGCGCTCACTCATTGTGCGCCCCCTTCGACAAGGCTTAAGCGTATATCACGCTTGGGACTTGTCGCCCCTGTGTGCTCTGACTTCAATCTTTGCAAAACCTCCTGTGCTAAACTCATGTAGTCGGTTGCGCCTTGGGAGTGGGGGGCGTGATGAAAGATCGTTCTTCCGAAAGCGGGCGCTTCTTTGAGCTTCACGTTGCGATGGATCTTGGTCTCAAATACCTCCTCTCCGAAGTTCGATATGAGACCCTGGCAAACCTCATCAGCAATACGGGTTTGATCTATTATCGTAAGTAAGAAACCTAGGGTTGCTAAACCGGGATTCGAAGCTGCGCGAATCTCCTCAACCTCCGCGAGCAACTCCCTGATTCCCATCATTGCGTAGAAGCCTGAGTCGACCGGCACAATCAGCTTGTTTGCCGCGTTCAAAGACGAGTTCATCAGTGTGCTCGCTGATGGGGGAGTGTCAATTAGAATGACCGAGTAGCGAAGTGATAAAGCTCGCAACCGTAGAGCGAGTCGCATTTCACCGTTTGTGATTCCAACAAGTTCGCGCCCCATTCGTGCAAGCAGCGGTGTTGCAGGGATCAAGTCGAGGCCCGGCCCTTTGTAAATCGCACTTTGCTCAGGAAACGTTTTGTCACGGAGCAGATCCGCAATTGAAGCAGTCACCTGATCAAGTTTGATCCCGAGACCTTGCGTAGCGTTGCCCTGGGGATCGAGATCTACGACCAGGACGGTTTCACCTAGTAAGGATAGGGCTTGCGCAAGATTGACGGTTGTCGTTGTTTTTCCGACGCCCCCTTTTTGGGTGGCCACGGCTATGATTACCGCTTTTTGATTTTCCATTTTCTTCTCCATTCAAGTTGACAGGGAAGGCACCTCTCATTAAGAATAGAGAAGTACCCGCCAGGATCTGCGAAAGCAGTTCCGGTTAAGGTGTGAAAGACCAGCTTCAAATCCGCCAAGATAAAAAGCTGACAACAGCAAAGTTTAAAAAGCCTGGGGCATCAACCCTGGGCTTTTTTGTTTTAAAGATGATTATTTGTAGGTATTCACTTAGGCGTCCTCCTTCCAGATTTGGAAGTGGACTTGATAATTTCACTCGTAGGCTCGAATCCGTGCGGCGCATATGCGGCACACGCTCCTTCTGCGAGTTGCATTATCATTCGGATTTTTTCTGCGAGTTCCGCTGACTTTTGCACGAGAAAGTCGGGTTTTGAAAACACCGATTCCTCGTGATTATCAGGGTTTAACAGCGTTTTTGGGGCTCTCCTTCGGGACGAAGAGGTCGCGTGTTTGAATCACGTCATCCCGACCATATTAAGTTCCAAAATTCAAATCAGTTAATTACACTTTCATTACATAATAATAGATATAAGCTCGCGATATTAAAAGCGAGTCTCAGGCCTGGTTGTGTATTGGGTTTGGTGGGCGTGACTCAAGTGGGACTTGAGTTTCTCAAGTTTGAGTGAAGTTTGCCCGAGGCGAGTTATTGGGTAGCCCGAAGAAAAGCATCCTACCGATTGCCGGATTTGATCCCGTTCTCTATGGTTGACAACACTTCTGGAACGCCATCGCGGTCGCTTGAATCAAAGAGAACAGTGCCATATTTGTGGATATTCTTGGGGGCCACGACATTCTGTGCGCCTAATGGCTCTGTCGATCGCTTTGTCGTCTGCGGCTTGCCTCGCTCCGCTAAACGCCTGGGATTCATGTATCTGTAGCAGGGTGGTGGCCACTAAACTCAGAACGGCCCAGAAGAATGTCGTTTTTTTTTGAATTTGTCGTTTCATAAAAATCACCTGGGCGGGACTATATCAAATAAAACGCATCGCATTAAGAGGGCATTTTTCTTTACTCGGCCCATGGTCCATGATCGATTACCCCCATGAAACCCCCATTTCTTCGTGTAGTCTGCTTCACTTTCTGCCTCAGTTTTTCCATCGCGAGCCAACCTGCTTTTGCTAACGAAGGCGCCTGCACAAACGAACAAGACGCTGCTGTTGGGAAGCCCGCCATGGAAGCAAAAGAATTGGTTTGCGGCAAAAAATGTCTGGGCGGCAAGGAATGCACTTCCAAATGCATGTCCGAAGAGCTTGGACTTACTCCTGCTTGTGCTGATTGCTGGGGCGAGGTCGCTGCCTGTGGCAAGAAACACTGTTGGTTGCCTTGCATGGGATCGCCCACCGGCAAAAGCTGCAGAGAATGTGCTGCAAAAAACGGCTGCAATGAGCGACTCGACTCCTGCGTAGGAATCTGAGTGTGCTGAGCTTTTGCTCTTATTATAATCAAGCGATCTGTCGTTCATGCGAATGGCTTGAGCGCGACTATGCCTCGCAAATTCAAACCAAAGAGCAAACGATTCGAGAGGCTTTGAGCTTTTTCCCGGACACTCCCCTGGCCCCTTCTGTTTTATCGCCCCTGCAAGGTTTTCGAAATCGCGCCAAGATGTTCGTTACAGGTTCGGTGGACGCACCCGTGGTCGGACTGCTTGGGGAGTCAGATTTGGACCACGGACGAGAACTTCTGGCTTGCCCGATTCATCATCCAAAACTAAATCAACTCATCCGTGCGATGCCGACCCTGATTCGAGAGTTTCAGCTCACCCCGTATCGAATTAAGGAGCGCAAGGGCGAGTGCAAAGGCCTGATTGCATTTTATTCGCCCCGCACCGATCAGATGTATCTTCGGTTCATTTTGCGCTCAAAAGCGTGCGTTTCCGGGATTGAGAAATTACTGCCGGTTCTGCAAAACCAGTTTCCGGAGCTTATCTGCGTTTCGGTCAATATTCAGCCGATTCCGCATGCGATTTTAGAAGGCCCTGAAGAAATCTATTTAACCAAAAATGCCTTTATTGATCATCAAATAGGCGCCATCCGACTCAAGCTTGCGCCGCGCGCGTTTGTTCAAACTCATTCTGAGATGGCGGGGCAGCTGTATCAAACCGCCGCAAACTGGATCAGGGATGCGCGGCCAACCAAAGTCCTTGATCTTTTCTGCGGCCAGGGCGCATTTAGTTTTTTCGCGGCGGGAAGTGCACCTGAAATATTGGGGATCGAAATTAATTCCGACGCTGTCAATATCGCGAATCTAAGCGCTCGCGAACAAGGATTCCAACATCTAACTTTTAAAGCACTGGACGCTGCTAAAATCTCTAACGAATTAGCTGCTTTTAAATCCGATCTGATTTTGGCCAACCCTCCTCGAAGGGGGCTGGGCGAATCGCTTGTCCTTATTCAGAAGCAATTGCCTAAGCATTTGCTCTACTCCAGTTGCTCCATTCAAACTCTGGCGCTGGATCTTAAATCACTGTCACGGGACTTTACGCTAAAGAGGGTTCAACTTTTCGATATGTTTCCCCACACGATGCACTTTGAAACTTTGGTTTGGCTCTCCCGGAGTCACTAATCTGACGCCTATTTTCTCATTAGTACACTGGGATTCCCTTGGGTATACTCATGGGGTAGAACAGAGAATCGGGAGAACTCACGACTATGTCCAAGAAAATTGATTTCACAAAAGCTACTTTCATTTTTAAACGCCATTTTGCAAAGTGGTTCGCCGTCACAGGTGTTGTACTTGCCGGACTCTCCGTCTTGGCCATCTATTCGAGCATGCATAGTGAAGTTTGGAACGGTTCGCGATCCCCCGCCGCAATTGGAAGAGCGCGACTGCCCATTGTTTGTCCTACGGGGCTGCAAAAAGCGAGCATTCAAGGCCGCCTCTATTTTGATCCAGGGGCCCGCTCTAAGTTTCTTGCTTCGTTTGTACGCCCCACGCCTCTGAATCCCACCTCATCATTTGACTACAGTTTAGATTATCGTGTTGTTCAGGCTCGATATTACTCTTCTGTTTCTGGATCAGTAGACCCCGTGGTCAATTCGGATGGCACTTTTTCAGCGGAGATTTGCTGGAAACCAAGCTCACTTAATTTGGCGATGATCCCTAGGGAACAGCGAAGCATCGTAGCTGCCCAAACTAAAAACTATGTTTTCGAGTTTCGCGTGCAAGGGAAAAGTCATGACTCGACTTTAGCGCTGAATTCGTGTCAGTCATCCGGAAAGCCCTACATCAACGGGCAACTTCTTGCGCAATGTGGATCTTTTGACTTTTCAAGTTCTTGGCAGCCCCTATCGCGCGTCGCGGATTACTCGGTTTTCCTTGATAAGACGACCAAAGATTTGGCAGCTTATCAGAAATGTGGATCGGCACTGCTTTCTCAGTATGCGGAGGTTTGTCAGTATGGTGGGGCTAACCCGGCCGTACTTTCCTTGGGCGATAGCGAGGACTATAACTTTGGAGAGATTAATGTCGATGCCAACTTCAAAGGCCTAATCAAGAAAACTTTAACCGTTAGCTTTTCGGGACTATTGAAGGCGAAGTCGATGTCCATGAGCATCGTTCCGCCTGGAACTCCTTTTTCATTTACCTCCGGGGTTTATCCCGGCACAAATGGTACTTGCGGTGCGGAGACAAAGGGCAATTGTAAGCTGGAGCTTCAGTTCGTACCTCAAGCACCCGGGAACTACGAAGCCACTTTGTTTCTTTCCTATCACAACGGAATCGGGCCACAGAAAACTCAGGTTACCCTATCCGGCTCGAGGCTTGATATTCCAACCTGTTCGGATGGGGTTAAAAACGCTACCGAGTCCGATACGGATTGCGGGGGCGGCGGCTGCCAAAAATGTGTGGACCTCAAGAGTTGTATCTCGCCCACCGATTGCGTTTCTGGAATTTGCACCGCCGGCGTTTGCCATAGCCCAACTTGTGCCGATAAACTATTTAATGGCGCGGAGTCGGATGTCGATTGTGGCGGGCCCATCTGCTCACCTTGCCAAGACGGGAAATTCTGTAAGGCTTCAGGTGACTGTACCTCCAATCTTTGCAAAGACGGTCAATGTATCGCACCTTCTTGCTCCGATGGAATTCAAAATGGCCTGGAAAAAGGCGTGGACTGCGGGGGCATTTGTGCAACGGCGTGCGGGTCTGGCTCGGGCTGCGCAAAGGCTACCGATTGCCTGAATGGCGTCTGCGCTTTTGGTAAGTGCGCTGATCCGAGCTGTAACGATGGCGTTAAGAACGGAACTGAGAGCGCTGTAGATTGTGGCGGAGTTTGCCCAAAATGTAGTTCAGGACAAAGTTGCGCGACAGGGGCGGATTGCGTGGATGGAATGTGCCAAAGCGGAATGTGCATCAAGGCGACATGCATTGATGCCGTGAAGAATGGTGCCGAGACTGATGTAGACTGCGGTGGAACTTGTCAAGCGTGCATCGACGGCAAGAGCTGCAGCAAGGGTTCGGACTGTTCCTCAAATAATTGTATTAATGGAAAATGCGCGGCCGCATCCTGCAATGACATGCTCAAGAACGCAATGGAGTCAGATATCGATTGCGGTGGGCCCGCGTGTCCCCATTGCGGACTTGGCAAGACCTGTTCTGCAAACACCGATTGTTATGGGCCCACTCAGTCTTGCCAGGGCGGAGTTTGCAAAAACTTTTGTGCCGCCGGGCAGATCTTGTGCGGTGCCACCTGCGTAGATCCGACTTCAGATGATGCAAATTGCGGGAGCTGCGGGAAGGTGTGTCCTAGCATCGTTAACGGAAGTGGCGCGTGCATCAATTCAGTGTGCGGGGTTAAGCAATGTAATTCGGGATATGCGAATTGCGACATGTATCCCGGTAATGGTTGTGAAACCACTCTTTATAATGACGTCAAAAATTGCGGAAACTGCGGATTGGCGTGTCCGAATTACCAAAATGCCACAGCCTCCTGTAACAACATGGTGTGTGGCATCCAAAACTGCATGCAGGGTTTCTCGAATTGTAACAACAATACGAACGATGGTTGTGAAATTAATACTAACTCGGATGTTAATAATTGTGGAGCCTGCGGCATCGTTTGCGGTTGGTTGAAGAGCTGTGTGTTGGGAGTGTGTAAGTAGTTTGATAAGAAGGAACAGGCTGCAATAGCAACTATTCCTTCATGGTTTGCTTGTGAACGTCTTCCAATTTAGTTCGGAGCCACTCCTTAGTAAGGGGCTTAACGAGAAAATTAGTCGCGCCCGATTTCACCGCTTCGATCACCTTGCAGGCTTCATTTTCAGCGGTAACCATAATGAAAGGTGTTTTCTTAAACCGCGAGTCAGCGCGTACGGATTTAAGCAGGTCAATCCCAGTGCTTATAGGCATATTCCAGTCAGAAAGTATCAACCCAAAAGGGGGAGACGCTTGCGTTAAGAGCGTCCACGCGTTCGCTCCACCTTCTGCTTCGGCAATATCGGTAAATCCAATTTCCCTTAAGGCTTTTGCGATCATCGAACGCATACTCTTCATGTCATCGACGACCAAAGAGATTATGCTGAAGTCCGTTGAAATTTGATTGAGTGGCTCCCCCGTGGAATACTCCACGGTACCAATTAAAAAACAAGGAGCCACAGATGAGAATAG
>JBBCAV010000070.1:0-2553 GCA_051382305.1 Bdellovibrionota bacterium FG-2 | reverse complement strand
CCCCCAACCCACCCAAAATCAGCCCCTCAATCTTCCTTCGCCCGAAACTTCGCCCCTGCAACCGACACCGCAAAAAGCCCCGCCGTTTCTCCACGCAAAATCCACGGCCCCAAACTCACGGCCTGCATCGCGCCTTTTAAGAGTTCCTCTTCTCGATACATCATCTCTTGCTCTTTGGAACTCCAACCGCCTTCAGGACCAATTAAGATCGAGACCCCTTGAATCCCTCCAGAGGCCGCAACTAAAACGTCTTCTAAAAACGGCGCAGAACCCAATGCCCCTTCATCGGCCCACAAGCGCGGGAACTCGGTGCGAGGGCGCGCCTCGACCAAAAGTTTTTCAAGCTCTATGGGCTCTGCGATTCGTAGGCGAACCAAACGCCCGCATTGTTTCAACGACTGATCTGCAATTTTTTGCCAGCGCTCTTGAAAGGCGCTTGCCCCTTTTTTCTGAACCTGCACCACAGTGTGATCGGTGATGACGGGAATTAATTCCTCCACCCCCAACTCCACTGCCTTTTCCACCAACCACTCCATCGCGTCGCCTTTAAGGATCGCAGCTTCGAGCCGAATGGGCAGCGCTTGCGCGCGCGAATGGTCACCAGAAGTTTCCGCCGGAGACTGCTCTTTATCCTTAAGACGTATAAACGCGCGGTCCTTCGCAATCTCCAAGTAAACATGCGCGACACCGCCTTGGCCATCGAGCGCCTCGACCTCGTCACCGTTTCGCATCCTTAATACCTGGATTACGTGCTGGGATTCGGAGGTGGACAGCTCAATTCGACCATGGGGCTCAGGAAGTTTGTCACATAGAACGCGTTTCATAGACCTCCACCCTTAGCATTATATTCTTGGATAAGGGTGGGGCTCAACCATTTTCGTCGTAAAGTTATGAATTGATTACATTATTAAAATACTTTCACTTTGTTCTTGATTTATAAACCTGACTAATATAGTCTCATATCTATCGGAGGATACGAACAAATGAATAATAAGGAGCTCGCACAAGCCGAAAGCTCTCCGTTTTTTGTCCGCGCTGTTCTTGAATTCCCAGAGACGGGTCCTCCACGCTACGCCTAGCGTGGGCGAAATCGCAGGAGCTCTGCGGTGCTCGCGAACTGCTGAATTAGCCCTGGCCGGGGCCGACTGCAGCAGCTTAAATCTCTAAAAATTTAATATTTTATCTACGCCTTCGAACACGAATCTCCAAGTCTATCCGAGGGGTTCGCCCGCATCTGCGAGCATTCCCGGGAGGAATCCCGTAGCTTGGCCCCGAATGTGGAGGCGCCATTATGAACGACCACGAGTCGTTCTGGACGAAAGTTCACCAAGGCCTGCAGGACGTATCCTGTGGGCCTTGGTTTTTTTACCAACTATATTTACGAACTATATTTCGGGCCCCCCTTGCCTTTTTGAGAGCGGCTGTTAGAGTAACGCGAAATCAGTAAAATTGCTCTGAGGGGAGTGTTTTCAGATGCGCGTTAAGCGATTAGAAATACAAGGCTTTAAGTCTTTCAAAGATAAAACCGTTCTTCATTTTGACCACGGAATCACAGGGATTGTTGGCCCCAACGGGTGCGGCAAATCCAATATCGTGGATAGCTTCTTTTGGGTCATGGGAGAACAGTCCTACAAGCACATGCGCGGCTCTTGCAGCGAGGATCTGATCTTCAACGGAAGCTCCCGCTATAACCCCTTGGGAATGGCCGAAGCCACCTTAGTAATGGAAATCGACGGCGTTGATTCCGCACTCGCACCCGCCGGCGCATCCTCTAAAGACACCCCCACAAAACAAAAAGAAATCTCCGTTACTCGCCGCCTCTATCGCTCCGGCGAAGGCGAATACTTCATCAACGGCCTACCCGCCCGCCTCAAAGACATTCAAGAACTGTTCATGGATACCGGCGTAGGCTCCAAAGGTTACTCCGTTGTCGAACAAGGACAAATCGGTCGCATCGTGAATTCGAAGCCCGAAGACCGCCGCCTCTTGATCGAAGACGCCGCAGGCATCGCCAAATACAAAGCTCGCAAAAAAGAGTCGCTCCGCAAAATGGAAGCCACCCAGCTCAACTGACATCCTCCAGGAAATCGAGCGAAGCCTTGGATCCCTGGAGCGCCAAGCCCAAAAAGCAAGGCAGCACAAAAAATTTAAAGAAGAACTCTTCGAAAAAGAAATCGATTGGGGCCGCAGAAAAGCCGCGGTCTATCGCAACCGCTTGAGCACCCTCCAAAATCAAAAACAGTCGCTGGAGCTCGAACTCACCGGCTTGCGCGCCGAGATTCAGACGACAGAAAACAATATTTCGGTCGATCAAATCCAAAGTCTCACCGACACAAAGGCCGCTGAGGAAATTCAAGCCATCATTCAACGCTACTCTGATGACCTAACCCATGAGCGAAGTGCGCTTGAACTCTCCAAGAGTCGCCAAAGCGACCTTCACGCGCAGCTTGAGTCTTTAGGCACCGAGAAAAACCAACTCGAACAATCCACTGAAGAAGAAAAAGAACGAGTCAGCGGCCGAGAAGGACAAGTCGCCGACGAAGACGAAGAATT
>JBBCAV010000069.1:0-1443 GCA_051382305.1 Bdellovibrionota bacterium FG-2 | reverse complement strand
GCCCTAAATTGACTTTTTGTATTCTGTGATCTCAAAATAGTTTCTGTTTTTACGGTTCTTTTCTCTTTTCTATCTGCTTCGACAATTTTAGCTGAACGACCTGTTATTCGTGGTCAAGGCCTTAGCCGCGCCACACACTGTCAGACGTGACGAGAAAATTCTCTCACAAGGAGCGTCACGTGGTCACGGCAAAGCTTTCAGTTCATACTTTTGTGTCGAGGCAAATCATTGTGTTGATCAATGCTTCTATTCGCTGCTGTTTGTTTCGACTCACATGCAAACCCCCAACTGATATGTCACTTCCTGCCTAAAACAGGCCCTAATTCGACCAATTAGTTTCCTGGCGATAGCGATGATTGCTATTTTCCTGCCACGTCTGCCAGCAATCTTCTCGAACATGGCTTTGAGTGCCGGGTCTTTTCCAATCGCGAACCACGCCTCTATTAAGATGTGCCGAATGCGAGGCGGCCCTTGATGCGTGATGTGCCCCCTTCTAACAGATTCTCCAGAGGAAAATTCTGACGGGGTAAGTCCAGTGAATTTGAACAACTCACGCTCATTATTGAATCGTTTTGCCAGGTCGCCCATCTCGTTGGAAAGTATTCGTGCTCCTACCGCCCCGATCCCAGGAACGCTACGATACACGCTTTCAAGACGAAGGTCCTTTTTGCTTTGCTCCTTAAACTTTTTTCGAAGCTCCACCAACTGCAAAGTTAAAAAACGCCATTGCTCAATCAAAAGATTCAGTGAATCCGCAAGCTCCTCGGGCAATTTCATGTTTTGGATCTCTTTTAAGATCCGATTGCTGAGTATTCTTTTAGGGGTGTTGCAAGTGATTAAACCAAAATAATGGAGCTTGCTCTTAATTTGACGTGCAACACGCCCCCGCGTTTCTACGACCTGCTCTCGCGTGCGAGTCAGCTGCCGTCTAAGTTCTTGCGCCCGATCTGGCACAAAAACAGGATTAAGTCTTCCCACCTCCAGCTGCTCTGCCAGTTTCTTTGAATCCCTGCGATCCGTTTTGACTCTATCGTTTGCCGCAACTTCGACGGAAGCCGCATTGACTACAATGTTGTGAATGCCCCCCTCTACCAATGCGCGATGCAGAACAAACCCACTAAACCCCGCCTCGTACACGATGTAAATCCTCTCCGCATCCCCAAAGCTCCGCTTCAGAAATGTGACAACCCCAGTCGGACTGGCCTCCATCGTTACCCGATGGACGATCTCCCCGTCGCATCGGACGGTAATCGAATAGGTTTTTAAATGAACATCAATTCCCACGTAGACTTTTTTCCCTTTATAGCTGATTTTCTTTGCGCTCATATGAGCCCCCTTGGGTAAGCATTCAGTAAACCCGCGTTAGGTTTTTCTGATGATTCCGAAATAAGAGCTGGACACACCAAAGAGTCCGCGATAATGTTTCTGTAGCGCATGTGCTAC
>JBBCAV010000068.1:0-12913 GCA_051382305.1 Bdellovibrionota bacterium FG-2 | reverse complement strand
CAGCAAAACATGACGACGAATAATATGAACAACGAAAGCGATAAGAAAATAGACCTCGATCAACCCGAGCCAAAGGCTAAAAAGAAGAGAGACCCAGAAGGTAAGTCCGAAAAGAGTATGGACAAGACCTCGTTCGTTGTTGGTTTTGATTATTTTGTTCATGTGACGATGTTGATGGCAGGAAAACTCTTGGCCAAGACGGTTGAGGGCTACAATAATATCTTCTCCATCGATCAAAAAGACAAAACCCAGATTCACGAGAACCTTGGGAAAAAATACCTTAAGCGTGGCGAATACGAAAAAGCCATCGATGCGTTTGAAAATGTGATGAAGCAAGGGACGAAGTCCCCGCAGATTTTCTATTTGGCGGGTAAAGCTTATTTTAAGAACAATCAGCTCGACAAAGCGGTTGAATGCTTTGAAAAGACCTTGAGTCTGGTTCCTAACAATAAGGATGCGCTGTCTCAGCTGGGTTCAACTTATTTGCGTACCAAAGATTATGACAAATGCCTTAAAGTTTTAGGTGAGGCAGCAGCGGTAAACCCCGGCGATAGCGAGCTTTATTACAAGATGGGGATCGCGCATGACAAAAAAGGGGAGCTTGATAAGGCGATTCCGGAGTTTAGGAAAGCCATTGAGCTAAAGCCTGATGTCGCCAAGTATTATCAGCATCTTGGATTTGTGCTTCAGGCGTCAGGGGACGCGACAGAAGCAGGCAAGTGCTTTAAGAAGGTTCTTGAGCTTGAAAGTAGCGAGGAGCTCGATTAATGCCTGGGCGCGTGAGGCATATCATTCGGAAGATTTCGCAAGATAAGTCGGAACGAGCAGAACTTGAGGATTCTGACGATGAAACCGATGGTCCAGAGGGGGCGGGTTCATACGACGAGCATGGAAACC
The DNA here is from genome assembly GCA_051382305.1 of Bdellovibrionota bacterium FG-2. Lineage (GTDB taxonomy): Bacteria > Bdellovibrionota > UBA1018 > UBA1018 > UBA1018 > CAIRTR01. Next base: position 12,016 of record JBBCAV010000068.1, on the reverse strand, counting down.
CACGCGAAGGGATCTATGCAGTCGCCTGGCGCCTTGGCTATGTCCTGCGAAAATGGTGGGTGGTCGTTTCATTGACCGCCGTCGTGGCAATCTCCGTGTATTATTACAATAATTTTTGGTTTCTTCGCTCTTATGCCCAGAGAGACGCCGCTTCGGTGAATGTCTATATGCAAATGCGACGGGATCTTTCGGCCAATCTCGAAAAATCCGTCATTGCCTATGCTCAGCATGAGCGGGATATTTTCAAAAACGTAATGGAATTCCGAACGATGATGGTTGGGATGACCCCGGATATGAAAAAGGCCTTAGTCGAGAAAAGTGATAAAAAATCAAGCGAGCTTATGGGTAAGTTTTTCGGGATCGCGGAGCAGTACCCAGATCTCAAGCTCAGTGCCGAGTTTCATTTCTTGGTCGCGACCATTGAAAGTGCCGAAAAAGAACTGGCCGCGGCCCGGGTACGCTACAACGTGAGTGTTGATAATTATACGACGGCATTAGCTACGATACCTGGTAATTTTTTCGCGGTTGCCTTTCGTTTTAAACCCTTGCCGTATTTTGAACCTGAGAAAAGTGCGACTGAATTTGCACCCTTGGATTTTAACCCAAAGTAGACACAGCCCGATAAGCTGTGGAGAGATGGAGCTCGAAACGTGAAAGCAGTGTTTAAAACCTCAGACATGAGACTTAAAGTGATTCTTTTGATCGCTTTTATTGTGTTTTGCGTTTTGTTTGCGTTTTGGAGTGACTACAATCTGGCGACCGGGTCGGGAAACCTTTGTATGCTGCTTTTTATCGCAGCCCAATCTTATCTTCCCGCCAAGCATCTGCGTCTGTGGTTCATGCTCAAGGACGATATCTTTTTTGCAAAATTCTTGCGTGTTCACTGTTGGCTTAATGTCGCAGGATTCATCGCCATGTGCATCCACTGCTATGTTACACATTGGCACAACAACTGGCTTTGGGCCGGCCTGATCATTATGGGATGGCTGACTTTTGGCGGAGCCATTTTGCGATTTAAATACCCCCCCAATGTTCGCAAGGGGCTGTATTTTCTGCACACACAGATGTTCATGTTCATCGTCTTGTGTTTTTCGTTATTGAAAGGACACTATGTTTTTTAGGGACCAGAGTAAAACAAAGGGGACGCTATGTTAGCTTTGCTGTTATTGATCGGGGTTTTTGTTGGTATTATCCTAGTTTACAAGAAACAGCTCGCTTTAGAAGAGCGGCTCAATGCGCAGGATCGTGAGACGCGTGAGTCCGAAGATCCTTATAATAAACGTAAATAGACGGGAAAAAGATCATGGATGGATCCCCAAAGAAAAACAAAGACGACACCGAGAACGATGACTTGAACGATTCGGCCGAATTGTCTGAAGCAAGCGAGTCATCAGAATCTGGCGATTCACCCGACTCTGGCCAAGCGTGCTGTCAGCATCAAAAAGCGGGCTGTGAGAAGACCTGTCAAAAGGACTGCGGCCAGAAAGCCGGTTATTATGATGCGGACGGCAGGTATATCCCGCCTCAGAAGTGCCATAAGTGTTTGAGTTACGTTGCGACCGTCAACGTGGCCGGAAATATTTTTCTCGTTGCGATCAAGGCTTATCTCGGGATTGTCGGGGGATCCAAGGCTCTTTTTGCTGATGCGATTCACTCTTTGGGCGATTTGCTCGCAAGTTTCATGATGTTTATTGCGCTGAAGGTGGCGGATCGGCCGCAAGGCAAGGACTACCCCTACGGACGCGGTAAAGTCGAATACATTGCGGCCCTTTTGATCGCCGCATTTTTGGTGGTCTTGGGTGTTTTCATTTTAATCGATGGTATCCGCGATCTAGTCAGTGGCCGATATGTGGCGCCACACTTTGTGACTGCGTGGGGTGCGTTGATTTCGATTATCGTCAACGAGATCATGGCGCGCCAAGGGCAGTGCGTTGATGTGCGATTTAATAAACCCTCGGTCGCGGCAGTGGCATTGGAGAGTCGAGTAGACACGTATTCGTCTGCTGCGGTTTTGGTGGGGATTATTGGCGCAAAAGTTTCGTTTCCGGTGATCGATTCGATTTTTGCGGTGATCGTGGCGATTATGATTTTGAAGTCGGCTGCGGACATGCTGGTTGAATCAGTGACCAAGCTTATGGATGTTTCGATGGACGGCGAGAAGATCGAAACGATTCGAGATGTTGTGATGGGGATTCCGGGCGTTTCAGGCATCGAGCATGTGCGGACTCGGGAGCTGGGTTCGAGAGCTGAAGTTGATGTGACCGTCTTTGTGGATAAGACACTTAAAGTGGCCCAGTTCGATGAACTCAAAAAGGCCGTATCGCAAGCCGTGCGATCGAAACTTGAATTTGACGGCGAAATCAGTGTGCGACTCAAACCATTCTTAGGGGCTGAATCATGAGCAAAGACCTCAATAAAAAGTTTTGTCAGCAAGAGCTGCGACCGCTGTTGGTAACCCTGGTCGCAGTGGTTCTCCTCACTGTGGGGTGGATCACCTACCACGAGATTCAAATGAAGCGAGACCCGGCCTATGCGGCCCGGTATCATCGGGCTCTTCACCATCCGAAAACGAAGGAGGCGGGCGCGCAAGTGGCCGTGGGAACTCCTGTGGCCCTGGGTACTCCGATGCAGGGCCAGGCAGTGGCGGCAGCCAATGGGGGAATTCCTCCGATTAAATTAAGTGATGTCGTAACCCATCCAAACTTCGGACAAGACTGTGCCAAATGTCACCAGGTGATCGGGCCCAAAAGTCGCGCGCCGATTGAGGGGGGGACGATCCCCATTACGGCGAATATGCCCCATCCTTATTGGGGTCCTTGCAATGTGTGCCACAAGGTCGTTGATGCCGCAGGAAAACCCGTTGCACTGAAGACGATTGATCCCCGAAGTATTTTTGGCCTGGAGTTAATTGAAGCAGATGCGACTTTGACGACGAAACTTAATCTTCCCGATAAAAAGGGTCCGATCATCACCAAAGTGCTTCCCGGAAGTTTAGCCGAAGATCTCGGAATGCAGAATGGTGACATGTTTTTCACCGTGGATAATCGCAAGGTGGAAACGATTGCGGAACTAGAGCGCGCGTTGGGCGCGTTTGCGGCCGGCGATGTGATTCGTCTCAGCGTGTGGCGCGAGCGACGCGAGAAGATATTTAGGTTAGCAATCCCTGATATTGCGGCTCAGGCTGCTGAAGGCGTTCCAAACGGCGCACTGCCTGGTCAACCTGTGGCCGCGATGACGGTCGCCCAGGTGGATCCTAATACAGCGGTCGCTGATCCAACGCCCGATTCAACAATCGTTGCGATTGCGGCGGTCGGCAAAGATGTGAATGCGGTCGTTGCAAATGATCTAGGAACATCACCTTATTTTGTGATCGTGGATCTCAAACGCAATTCGTACAAAGTCGTGCAAAATGCGGGCGGGACCGGACCTCAAGTTGTTCAGGATTTGATGGACATGGGGGTTGAAGCGGTTATTTGTGGTTATATCGGCCAAGGGGCTTCAGCGAGTCTCACTTCTTTAGGGATCAAAATGTATCCTGGCGTAAGTGGAGACGTGAAGGGCGCCATTGCTGCCTTCAAACAAGGATCTTTGAGGGAAGCTACCACGGGTAATGCTCAGGGTGGGCTGGGTACGGCTCCGATTGCTCCCGTCGGTCCCGGGAGAAGGAGAACACTTTGAGTAGCCAAAATAACAATGAAAGAAATAGTGTTTGGAAAAACCTCGACGTACGAACCCTTCTCATCGTCACGGTCTCAATCACCGTTGTGATTGGATCGCTCATCTATTTTGTCGATAAGCCTAACGCAAAAAGAAACGAAGAGACTCCGATTCAGATTGCCCTAAATCAGCCTGTTGGTGCAGCAAACGGGGGTCCGATTTGGTTGGGCGCTGATGTCGAGGACATCACTCCTGACATGGTGACAAAGCTTGAACTGCATGCACCTCAGGGTGTGTATGTTCAAAAAGTGCAACGCGATTCTCCAGCCGAATTGGCCGGTCTTAAAAGAGACGATGTGATTACGAGTGTGGACGCGACTAAAATCACAAGTGTTGCGGAGCTTGCCGCTTTGCTTGCCGCGAAAAAAGATGGAGATCGAATCAAGATCAGGGTCATGCGCAACGACGCCAAGCAATCCTTAAACGTCAAGCTGTCCCTGAAGATCACCCAAGACAAAATTAAACAAAAAATGACGGCAAAAGTCGTAGCCGCAAATATGGATGCAGACGCCTGGATCGGGATCGATGTTCAGTCTTTGGATGCCGTAATGGTTCGCCAGCTGAAGCTTCCGGATTCGCGCGGCGTGATTGTTTCGCATGTTTTCCCGGGGGGGCCTGCGGGACAAAGTGGGTTAGTCAGGGGCGACATTATTCGTAATATCGATAAGACTCCTGTAAATGACCGAATTGGATTATCCGAAGTTTTGTTAAATAAGAAACCAGGTGATAGCCTCAAGCTTGACGTCTATCGAAACGGCAATGCATTGGATGTTCTTGTGACGGCATCAACAATGCCGGTAGCGGCTGTGGGTGAACCTCCGGCGTTGCCTGGCGCGGACATTGAAGTTGAAGCGAGTTGGTTGGGCTTGACCGTGGTTCCGCTGGATCCTTTAGAAGCTAAAGAATTGGGCTTGCCCTCAGGTACTAAAGGGATTGCCGTGGATGGAATTTCAATTGGCCCTGCATTCGATGCGGGATTTCAGGCGGGCGATGTGATTGTCGCGGTAAACGGAATGCCAACGACGACGCTGAGACAATTTGCGGAAGCAACAGAAGGCGCTCGGGGCGCGATGGTTGATGTGTGGCGCGGAGGTAGGCATCGCTTCGTGACGATTGCGGCTCCTGGAGTCGATCGTCAGGGCAACCAATTGCCGAATTCTGCAGCTGCTTCACAAGTGGCGCAGATGCTGCCCGTTGATAACGGAATGAAATATGTGGCCGTTGCGTCCATGAGCTCCGGAGCCTCTTCGCAGGTGTCTCCTATGTTTTCAAAGAGCCCTTATTTTCAGATCGTTGATTTGAAATCAAACTCTATCACGACCCTTCTTAATCCAAACTCGGATGCAACGGGGATTATTACGGCCAAATGGCTTTTGAAGAACCATGTGGACGCGGTGATTGCAGGCCGTATTGGGCCCAGGGCTTTTGATGCCTTAACAGGTGCGAAAGTCGCGGTTTATGCGGGAACATTTGGGTCTCTGGCGGATGTGGTGCAAGCGTTTCGCGAGGGAAAGTTAAAGCCAAGCGTGGCGGTGTTGGGTTCGGCTGAAAAGAGGTGATCTTTTGATTCGTAGATGGATTCGCGCAATTTTGCTGATTTTGAGTTTTGCCTGTTTTGGCGCGTCCTCCGTTTTTGCGGGTCCGAAAGCCATGGGGATCAAGACCAAAGAAGCGGTTGCGGCGGTCAGACCTGCTACGGTCAGTATCCGGGCGCTTCGTGGTAATGGAGGCGCTTTTTATCAAAGTATCGGTTCGGGAGTTTTGGTTTCGGATGATGGCTATATTTTGACCAATGATCATGTCGTGGGCGATTCGCAAAGTATTGAGGTAACGGTTTGGAAAGCGAAAGAGCAAAAATACATCGGGCGCATCGTGCATTCAGATAAGAAGCGAGATCTTGCGTTGATTCGAATCAGACCGCGTAATGGCGAGCGCTTTGCGACGGCTAAGTTTAACACTCAACTGCGAGTGCGGACTGGGGATCGGGTTCTCGCCATCGGCAACCCCTTTGGGCTGGGTCACACCGTTACGAGTGGCATCGTGGGGAACACCTCCCGATCGCTTTCGGTGGGAGCATTAAATTATGAAGGCTTGATTCAAACGGATGCGCCGATCAATCAGGGAAACAGTGGGGGGCCCCTGGTTAACCTTCGTGGCGAGGTAGTGGGAATCAATACCGCGATACTGGCTGTGAATACGGAGAGCGGAGCATTTTCTGGGCAGGGATTTGCGATTCCAATGGATGTGGCAATGGGCTTTGCAGCCGAGGTGATGCGTGGCGGGATTTGATAAAATAAAAGACTTTCGCATTACGAAGGAGAACATCGCGCAATCCGCGACTTGGGTGTTTATCCTTAAGTTTCTCGTCGTCGCATTTGTGGCAGGATTTTTCGTAAGAGCGATGTGGCCGACGAAGCCTGCGCCGCGAACGAGTGCTCGGATGCCGATTGTCGGTGAAGTTGAGCAGCAGTTGGAACCGCAAATGGAGCCCAGGGTAGAACTTCGAATGGAACCGAGGTTCGAGCGTCGCATGGAACCCGCGGTGGAACCCCAAGGAGTCGCGCTTCAAGTTCCCCAACCGGGTGATGGAGGCGCGATTGACGAAAGCCTGCACCAGGTTGTGAGTTTGGTGCGGCCTGCTGTAATTAAGATCATTGTGGTGCCTAATCAAAGGACCGGGACAGACCCCAATACGGGCATCAAGATGGGCGATCCATTCGTTATGAACTCGAACATGGCCGTGGGATCAGGTGTGATCATTGATTCGAAGGGACTGTTCATCACGACGAAGCATGTTGTAGGCGATAACAATAATTTGCAGGTTGTGCTCTACCGCGCAGGTCAAAATCAATTTACGGCGCGCATTATTGCGCGAGATCCTGATTCACCACTTGTGATTGGGAAAATTCGTTCGACCGAAAAATTTCCTTTTGCCCGAATGGGAAATTCTGATCGCCTTCGTACGGGCGATGTTGTGATGGCGGTCGGTAATCCTTTTTCACTTTCTGGCACCGTGACCTCCGGAATTGTCAGCGGCAAAAAGGATGTGACCGTAAATGGGATGCTGGTTCAGGGGGCCATTCAGACCGATGCCACGATCAACGATGGCAATTCGGGCGGTCCTTTAGTCAACGCAGATGGTGAAGTGGTCGGGATTACTTTTGCTTCGTATGTGCAGGGTGGGAATTTTACAGGGATTGGTTTTGCGGTTCCAATTAATTTTGCCAAAGAAGCTTGGGGAACAGCGCAATGAAATTTGTGAGATATGAAGGAGACAGATCATGAAGCGAGATGAATCAACGCCGTCGGATTCTTTATTGGCCGTGAAGGGTAAGACAGGACTTTGGTTAATCGTAGTTTTTGTCGTAACTCTTCTGACCACGGGGCTTTATGTCACGATCAATGGCTACGATAAGTGGAAAGGCGATATGAAGGATGCTGCCGTATACTTGCAAGCTGCTGGCGGCGTACCAGCAGCAGCGCCTCAAGCCAACACCGTAGATCGCGTTTTACAGATTCTTCAGCCTGTGCCGGTTGCCAAGAAAACTGTCGTATCAAAACAGGCGGGGCAATATGTCTGCCCGGTCTGTGGCGCGACGGGTTTGCCTGATTATGCGGTTAATGGCGATCCCGTCTGCCAGGTTTGCAGACATAAGATGGACGTTATTTATGTCAAATAGCGGCTCAAGCGAAGGGCCAAACAGCGGCTCGGATAGTACCAAAATCTGGGGCATTCTGGGCCTCATCGCATTGGTGGTCGTTTTGGCCGTGAGCTTTGTGCTTTCGGGCAGCAAGAGAACCATTAACGCCGATGATTTGCGAAAAGGGCATCACCCTGTGGATGGCCCAGCTGATGGTAAAGGCGATCCACGAGGCGATAAAGTCGCGTTTAATGCTCAAGATGTCATCCCTCAGCGGTCAGTCGAAGGTTCTGTGGTCTGTGACAAAGATCACACCCATGGCTACCCTGTGTGCGGAACCTGTAAAAAGATCATGCAACCCCTTGGAAACGGCATGTTTGTTTGTCCTGAATGCGGGCGCATTGGACTTCCGATTTGTCCTGTGTGTGGGGAGTTGATGCATTCAGTGGCTAAGCCGTGAAGATTTTGAAAGCTAAGAGGAGACGACTGAGATGGTAAAAAAAGTGTTCTACATTATCGGAATTTTTCTCCTGATTCTTTTCGTCGTTCAAAACTCCTCGCACGTTCCAGTGGTTTTTCTGACTGGGAAGGCTCATTTTAGGAGCATATTCTTAATCTTCTCCTGTTTCGCTGCGGGGTTTTTGTGTGGTTATTATTTTGTGTTTCGAAAAGAAGAGCTCTTTTTTGAACGCATTCGCCATCTTAAAAAGCTACTGGAAAAAGAGCGGCGCAAGAACCAGAAGCGGCTAGATGTTGAATGAGAAGCGTGAGCGTGATGCGTGAGTGAGAATGCGAAGTCGAGTGAAAGCCTAGAGGATCAGGACTCAGATTTTCTCTCCGGACTGAATCAGAAGCTTGCTGCCAGTGTACGTGGCGTTTATGGCGGGATTTCGCACGATGAGATAGTTTCTGAAACTCTTGCCTTGAGCGCTAAAAATCCCGACTGGAGCCAGAGGAGGCGCGCAAAAAGTGTGGTCAATACCTGCATCAAGCAATGTGGGGGGGCGGGTTTGACAGCCGCCAGTGTTTCGATGATTCCGGGGATTGGCGTGGGCATCGCCTATGGGAGCATCATTCCTGAAGAATTGTATGTGTTGCGCTCCTTGTTTGTCATGGTGCTTCGGATCGGAAACATCTATGGCTTCTCACCCGAGGCAGTGGGATTTGATGTCGCGCTAGGATTGGTGGGGCGTGAAGAATTGGCGAGTCCTGATCTTGGAAAAACGCTTAGGACTTCGATGCTGCGAAAAACCGTGACCAAAGCTGTGGACCGCATGGTTTCGAAGGTTTTGGCAGGCAGACTTGTTGCCGGAGTTGAAGAAGGTGTGATTAGACGAGCCCTTGTTTCGAGCACCTTGCTCAAGGGAGTTGTCAAGAGGCTCCCACTGTTGGGATTGGCGATTGGAAGTGGGATGAACATTTACGCGGCCGATAGTGTTGGTCGACGTGCGATTCATTATTTTGCGAGGGAAACCGTATGAAACAGCCGCAGTGTCAAGAATGTGCAGTGAAGGCCGCCTGGATTGGGGTGGGCATCAGTTTTGTTTTGGCTTTAATGAAATACTATATCGGTTGGGTTGGGGGGTCGGCTGGCGTCATGGCCGCGGCGATTCATTCGACCGTTTGCCTTGTTTCATCGGCCTCGATTCTTTTTACCCAATATTTTGCGGGAAGAAAACCTGATGAGCGCTATCCTTACGGGTACGGAAAAATCGAGTTTGTGGCTTCAGCATTGGTGAACACTTCGATCCTTGTCGTGATGTCGCTTTTCTTGGTCTCTAATGTGAGAGCGCTATTAGAGGAGTTGCATCATGTTCCTCACGTAACGGCTGCGGTGGTGGCGGCGACTTCAGTGATCGCAAATGAATTTCTGTTTCGATATTTTAGGTGTGTGGGTTCTGAGATGAACTCTCCCACAATTATGTCCGCCGCCTGGGCGGTTCGAACGGATGCCCTCACTTCATTGGTTGTTTTGTTGGCCATCATCGGTACGAGCTTGGGCATTCAGCACCTGGACCCGGTCGTGGCAATTTGTATCATATTGATTTTATTTAAGATTGTCGGAGAAAATCTTATCCGCGCAGTTCAGGGATTGATGGATTATTCGATGGATGATGGTTTGCCATTGCGCATTAAAATCTTGCTAAAACAGATCCCCGAGATTATAGACATACCAAGTTTAAAAACCCGTTCGATGGGTCAGGTTTGTAAAGTTGACCTTGAGCTTAAAGTGGCGCCGGAGTTGACGGCGGAGGAAACGGGTGAGTTGGAACAAAAAGTGTGTCGGCTGATTCGGGCAAAGGAACAACGAATCGGTGATATCACGGTTGGGTTTGTTGGAGTTTAGCGAATTTACTATTTGGAGCGGCAATGGCATTTATCAGAGATTGCAAAGTCTGCGAATTTAGAGGCTACAGCCCCGAGCTCTGCAAGATGCATCGCAGGCACATGGCGGTTGCCGAAAAACTCGCCAAGACTAAACATCGCAGGCTTGCGACGTTTGATAAAAAAGAAGCCATTGCAATTCTTGAGCGTGAACAACGAGATAAAATGTTTCGTGACGCGAGCTATTCAGCAGCGGTGGGCGCCGTAATTGGTTCTAGCAGTGGGTTTGTGGGCACGGTTTTGGCGGGAGGCGCCTTGGCTGCCATAGCTTCACCTCTTATGGTAGGCGCTGCGATTGCGGGCGCGGGGATTGCGACTGCGATGAAACTGGGCAAACGTTCGAAAAAAGGGACTGCCGTTGAATCTTGCGATGGGGATTGTTCTTTATCATCAGTTTTTGGTTCGTGTGGGAAGAAACGGGATAATGAGTTCTCGTTTGAGAATTATTGAATTAACAGAAGACGTAACAAGGGGAGTATTCAATGAGCAGCAGTACATTTGAGACAGAAAATTTTGAAATTAAATCCAACAAAGGACTTGGCGCTGGGCCAGAAATCGATTTGGAGAAGTCGCTTAATACCGAAGACGCGCTTCTGCTCGGGGCTAAGACCATGGCTGGCATCGGGATTGGCTTTGTCGTGGTAACTCTTGGTGCAACTGGTGTGGGAGCTTTGCTTGAAGCGACGATCATTCCGACTGTTTTGGCAAAAGTTGCCGGCGCAATCGCAGGCGGCGGAGTTGGATTATCCAAGGGAATTTCGGACAATCGCAAAGACAAATCTCGTCGCAGACGCTCTGTCCATTTTGCATAATATCAAACTCCTCAATGGAGTTTGATGAGCTTAAACATGGCGGGATCTCCCAAAAATAATTTAAAATGCAGCACCGAGAAGTGCGCGTGCATGTTGCCTTGCGGGCGAAAAAAAACTCGCTGTGAGGGGCAAGAGAAGGCAAGGGTTTCCAAGTGGCGCGAAACTTTAGAAGCCTACATTGCTAAAGAAGACTTGAAACACTCCAAGCAGCGGTTTCAGATCGCCGAACTCATCGTCTCTTCAGGGGTTCATCTGGATGCCAAGGGAATCCTTGAGCGAGTGCGGAAAAAATACCCCGAAATCGGTGCTGCGACGGTTTACCGCAATATCAAAACTCTTTGTGATGCCAAAATTCTTCATGAGTCCATGCGAGATCCCAGCGGTCACATGGTCTATGAGCTGAACACCGGCGAAGATCATCACGATCATATTGTCTGCAAAGACTGCGGTGAAATTTTTGAATTCAACAGCGAAAAACTCGAAGTATTGCAAGACTCGTTGGCCATGGAGATGGGCTTTGAGGTCGTTCAGCATCGGCATGTGATCTACGCGAAGTGTCTGTTTAAGGAGCGCGCTTCGCACGCGGAGCGAGAAGCAAAGCGTCGGTGAGATGGGTTATGAATAAATATCTCAAGTTCTTGTTTGCCGGTGGGGTGGGTGTCCTTTTAGTAATGCTCCTGAGTACTACTTTTTGGAAGGCCGCGGTCCAGCCGGATGGATCGCTCTTTAGCACTTATCTTTTTCCCAAGTTTCAAGCCAAGGGCTGCATTGGATGTCATGATTTTTACGAAAAAAGGTTGGGTGGACTTTCTTTTACCACCCATATTGATCGCACTGCTGAAAAATGTGTTGAGTGTCATAAGCAGGAGGTTACCGGATTTGCAACTGCTGACGAATGGTTCACACGCCCCGGACTCTATACCTCCGACATGAATGCTCAACAAACTTGCGAGACGGTGCTTGCAGGGATGCACGCCTCGTTTAAACATAAAGATAAGCTTGCCCGGGATCTGACTCAGCATCTCTTGGGTAGTCCTCGTGTACTGTGGGGTATAGCGGACGCCACACCCAATAGTGGAAGGCTGCCCGAAGGCAAGGTTGAAAATGATCTTGTGACCGGAGGATTGGAGCAATGGAAAGAGGAAGTCGACGCTTGGGTTCAAGGCGGAATGAAGTGCCGTTAATGGGGAGCAGCTAGCCACAGGCGCGGCTCTCACCATCTCTTCGGGCGATCCCAGTGGTCACATGGTTTTTGAACTGAGGACTGGCGCGAAGCGGGCAAAAAAAAAGCGAGTCTCGTTTCGCAGGTGAAGAACGCTTCGCGTTGAATCGTTCTCATTTTTGCTAGAGCTCGGCTCAGAATTTTGTGCAACATCATAACAAATAGGCACATTTCGTTGACTCAGGACTTTGGGGTAGTTAGACTCTTCCAATAGCCTATGATTTTGAGAAATATATTAA
>JBBCAV010000067.1:0-17327 GCA_051382305.1 Bdellovibrionota bacterium FG-2 | reverse complement strand
CCGTCCTACTTGAAACCTTCGTTGAAATGAGCAAATTCGCTGGCACTTCCTACAAGGCTGCGAACTGGCGGTGCCTCGGCAACACCCAGGGGCGTGGAAAATTAGATACCCGCCATCTCAAGGCTCAACCCATCAAAAGCGTCTGGGCTTACCCGTTGGCCAAAAACTTCAGACAGACCCTCTGTTCTTAATTTCAAGCAGACGGGTTTACTGAATGCTTACGTGAAATTCAATGTAAACCCTAGGAACACGCCGGCTTAGCCAGGCAAAAATTGCCTTGCCGCGCAGAGGTCAAAAACGGGCAACGGGAATAAAGGAATCTTATTTCGCGGTCGTGCGGCTGGCAACCGTCACGGCTTTTTTTGCGGCGGTTCCTTTTGCAGAGATTTCGTCTTGGCCGCATTTCTTGGTACTGCTGCCACCGCCGCTAGCAGGACGTCCCGCTTTGCATGCTGCGACTGCTGCCGCACACGTTCCGTAAGCTCCGCGAATATGTGACATACAAGTACAAGGGCAACAATCATAAGCGTATTTGCTCTGAACTTGATCGGCAAATGCACTAGCAGAAAAAAGCGACACAGCGAGAACCAAAAACAATGTTTTCATAATAAATTTAAGACTCCTTGTGAACTCAAATAGTTCATCCATGAACATCTGTCAATAAAATAGCTGCTATGCCACGAACCAAAAGAAGGGGTGACATTTCACCGTTCCTTGAGTATATCGACGCAATGCTTCACCCACTGCTTTGGATCAGTCTTGTGCTGGTGGTCCCACAATCGTTTGAGGCGCGTGCCGAAGTTGAACTCCCCAAGAACGGCGTGCTCTTCAACTGTCCTTTTTATCAATCGGATGACCCGTTCAACGTTGACGGCCTGATGGGGATGGTCAAGGCCGCCCTCGAAGCAAAGCTCAATGGCAAAGCTCAGTGCGAAGCGCCGCTCACGAAACTGCTGGGTTCGCTCTCAACGATTTCAAATTATTATGGCTCACTGGACCCCTCTGCCAAAGATCAGGTGAACTTTGAAGTCACCGGCAAGTACATTTTGGATTTGCAGATGCAGATGAGCGCGGTAAAGTTGGACCGATCCCACTATCCGCCAACCACGCCTGAATACATCGAGAAGTCAGCGCAGATCGCCGCCCTAGATAGTTCAATTCAAAAATTTGAGGAATCTCAACTCAGCACGCAAGCCAGCAACCTCGCCCACTCCCAAGAGTTTCAGCAAACGCGCGAGAACAAGTTTCGCGGCGATCTCTATGGTCAAGTCGGGGTGTTTCTACAGAATCTTCGTGCGATAGATCCTAAGTGTGTGGATGCCATGGGCGGTTGGGCGCCGATGCTCGGTTCCGTTATGGGTGTCGCCTCGCTTGCGACGGGTTATACGGGATTCGCCAATCAAGCCGTGGCTGGCGCTGCCCTAGATGTGATGGCTAATCTTACCGCGCTTTTGAGTGACTCCAAAGTAAAGCACGCTCTTAATCAGATTACCAATGTTCAAAATGACCAGGTTTTGGCGTGCACTTATTACGCAATCAAATATTCGGCGTGTGAGTATCGCCGGGCATATCAGTTTAGCTCGAAAACCGACGAGATTCGCCGCCTTATTGAACGAGAGTATCAGCCTGGGCAAGTCGGGGAGTTTGAGAAATTATTTTCCCAGCAAGAAAGAGTTGGCAGTTTCTCCGCGATTTTTAATTCGGTTGCCACCATGGGCTCTGCACTTACATTTGATTTGAATCTTATAATTCAGTATTTGGAAGCACGAATTATCGATCCAAACATGCTTCCCGTTTTACCCGATCATGCCACGGATGCAGAGAAGAGCCGCTGGCTCATTGATTTAAGGGCCCGAGGACTGAGTGTTTCGTCCTCGAATAATTATGGCGAGCCGAAGACATTAGACATGATGGTCAAAGAAGCAAACGCCACCATCGAAAAGGCCAAGGCTACGATCATCGCAGTAGAGCAACTCCTACGCGAGAAACGCTCTTTTGAAGACCTGCGCCATGAACTGGACGCGCAATACCCCCACGCTTTGGGTGATTTTAGCGAGTTGAAGCTTTTCTTGCAGAAGTTTGCGGGCCTCGCCAAAGAAGCCCCCTCACCTGTTCCTGAGCGCGAGCGGGGCGCGATTGAAGCGATGTTGGACATAGTCGATAAAATTGAAAGTTTTCTCAAGGTATCACCGACGACGGTTGAACCTTGTCCTGCGAGCTTAGAAGAAAGTCCTGCGAAGGGTTTGGCTCCGCCCCTGGTTTGTTATCAGCGCGAATTGAACTTCAGAGGCTCCGCCGTATTTGAAGCCATGGCTCGCGGAGCCGTGGCCCAGATCAATGCCCAATCCGTTTTGACCTTAGGCTCAAAATCCACGGATCGCCTCTTGCGCGCCATGCGCGTCGTGGAAAATGAGTTCTTGTGGGAAGACATAAACGGGAATACGTCTGACCCGGCCTCGGGCAAAATCTCCTTTCGGGATTATCGCCGGGATCGCATGCTGCTTCATCAAGTGATTGAAAACTACGCCCAGTTCCGAGCGACCGGCGCAAATTTTAGGGCAGAAAAGTATCAAACGACGCTCGAGAGTTTTGAAGACGGCTTTTCAAAAGAGATCCGACGGATGGTGAAACGATCCTTGAGTCAGGAGTCGGAGTTGATTCCTGAAATTGATTCCAAAACCGCCCCGCACCTTTGCAGCCTTTTTGCGTCAACTCTTAAGAAAGGCTTTTTCAAACGACGATTGCTAAAGCGCTGCCGAGAAAACTTCAATGTGCTCGAACAACTCGAGATCATTGATCCAAAGCCTCTCACGATTGATTATGAAGACTCGTGTTTCTACGTCAAATACGTCCGCACGCTCGAGGTCCAAAAACGGCTGCTAGAGCGCAAACAATAAAAGAACGAGTATTGTATATTTAGAGAAAAATCCGATAATCGGTCTCAAAAATCTCTGCAAGCCGGTGCGCCATCTTCTTTCCCACGGGTCGTTTGCTCGTTTCCATTTGAGAAATGTCAGCTTGAGTTCCACCCAGCTTCTTAGCAAGCTCAGTCTGAGTCAATCCCTCCTTGGCACGAGCGCCACGTATTACCGTGCCTACCTTTCCATATTTTTCATAAAGGCTCTTAAATACCTCGTCAGCGGAAATGAGCTGATCGTCTTGCTTGACTTCATGCTCTCGAATCAAACTAACAAGGCCACGCATCTTCTCCCGAGGAAGGCGAAAGACGCGGGCGGAGCGATCACGAACGACCAGCTCCACATTGTCATCAGAATCAGTACGGGGTTTTTTCATGGGTGCCGACATAATAGACCATTAATATAGGTTCTACCACCGCACCGCGGGATCGACCCAAGGCTCCACATACGAGCGCAAACCGCCCGTGGGTTGGTTTCCTAAAACGCGGTAAGGATCATCAGCGACATCGAGCATATAGAGACAAGGATTCAGATTATCCTGAAACACTTTGTCGATCACCTTTGCGCCGGGATAAAACCCTCCCCCGCCCCAAGCATCGGCTGGAGAGAGTTCAAAGGTAAACGCAAAAATTCCGTGCGCGCCATAAGCCCAATCCGTCGTATCGCCACTGGCGATATACAAAGCGCTGGATTGCTCGGGAGTATAGCCGTTCCACTTCGCCATCGTCGTCGCCATCTTCGTAAATACGTCATGATCGCGCGTGTTTTCGACGGGATTATATTTATGACCCCAAGGATAAAGAATCAACTCACTATAGGAGTGAAACGTGAGCAAGACTTTCGCATTCAGATGCGCTTCGACAAAATCGCGAACAACCTGCGTCTCAGGTTCTGAAAAAGGAGTCTTGCCTTTAAACACATCACTCGTGGGATCCGCAGAAGATCCACCGGTTCCCC
Organism: Bdellovibrionota bacterium FG-2; assembly: GCA_051382305.1. GTDB lineage: Bacteria > Bdellovibrionota > UBA1018 > UBA1018 > UBA1018 > CAIRTR01. Next base: position 13,452 of record JBBCAV010000067.1, on the reverse strand, counting down.
ATTTGAATCCATAGTTACGATTCAGATCGACGCCAAAAACGCCGTTGCCATTGTCACGCCGATTCTTGCGCCAAGAGCGATAGCTGCCCGAAGCAATATCCCACTCCGCGCCATCCGGATTCACCATGGGGATCACCCAAATATCGCGTGACTCCAAGAGTGCCGCAATCTTGGGATCCGCCCGATTCGCAAGCAGGTACTCCGCAAGCATCAGCGGAACCTCCACACTCAAATGCTCCCGCGCATGATGGTTTCCCATGAAGATCGCACCAGGTTTCCCGCTAAGGCCACTCGAGAGCGCCTCAGGAGTTGTATTTAAATGAAACGCCCAAAGGTCACGCCCTTCATTGGACTTGCCAATACTCTGCAAACGGGTGATGTCCGGGTGTTTTGCATTAAGATCTCGCAACGCTGCGAGCGTCTCTTGATAATTATGAAAGCGCCCGTCTTGTGCTGGAAAATCAAGCAAGTGAGCGGGTGTATGAGAAGTAACCTTGAAATGAGCGGCCTTCACGCGCGCTAGAACCGAAGGACTCACAAATCCCCATATACTGTCAGAGCGAAGAGCTTCGATACTCACACCGAGATCGGCCAGTTTTGAGCGCGCGACTTTGTCTTTGGCTAAGATCTGCACAAAGGCCTGCTCAAAGTCCGGAGACACAGGCGGGACATCCGCGCGCGAGTTGCGAGCGACTACGACAGAGCTACTTGCCATAAGAATAAGGAGGATCAAAAAGAACGCATTCCGTAGCAACATGAGAAGTCTCCTTCATGAGAGTTCTATAAAAAAGGTTGAATTACGGTTTTAGTTTAACACCTCACCAGAGATGCACAAGTTAAACCAAGCCTAATTCAGCGGCACGGGGCCGTGCTCAGTTTTCAGTTGCGCCCAAAGTGTGGCCCGCAAAGTCTCCATTCTGCGATCCCACTTGGTCCAATCCATTTCTCCCGAAAGATCTTGGCGCACACGCCCTTGCGATTCATCCCACAGCCTGAGGAGCGCCCAAAGTTCACTGGGGTTTACGCTCTGCGCGCCGCCGCCCTCAATGGGCTTAAGATTGCCGTTTTCAGGCCAAAAAGACTCTAAAAAATGCCAGCCGGACTTGAGGCTCAATTTAATCACCGACATTTGTGAGCGTTCATAAGCTCGCCCCAAAGCCCGGAGTCCCCAGATATTTGAAGACAGCGTCCGAGACGAAGTTTGCGGAACATCCAATCGATCACAAAAACCACCGTCAGAAGATTGACCCTTAGCAGACATTGCAAGGGCGCCCACTTGCAGTGCATCGCCCAGCTTTGGCAGCACTGCGAGCAGCTCTGCGGGCACAGCCGGATCTTGAGCTAACGAGGAGTCCAACTCAGAGGCAGCGAGCAACATTTTCGAAACCCCTCGCACTGAAATCCCCACGGGATCGCGACCCGAAAGCCTAACGATCTCGTGAAACAATACCCCCAAAGCGCCTTGGGAACTTCCTGGATCAGTCATTTCAACATGCCCTTGAATCGGGGCGATGAGATTCTTAAGTGCCGCTGCCAAAACTCCGACCGCCAACAAGCGTCCATCGCGCGGAAAAAGAATAGGGCTCGAGGGTTCCAAGATTTTTTCGAGTTCGTCGTTGCCGCCAAAATGCTCCCAAAATGGGGTTCCGGGGAGAGTGTACCGCAAGAAATCAAGCGACATCGTTACGATATCAGCGAGATCCCCGATGGCTTCGTAAGGCGACGAACCGGGCGAAGCTCTGGGAACACCTCTAGGCCCCAATAAAAAGAGCGATGGAAAAACTCGAAAAGCCGTAGGATGCGCCTCAGCCGTGGGATCGTAGGCGGCGAAGTCCCAAGGGGAAAACTGAAAATCTCCAGGCGCACCTTGCGCACCCCAACCTCCAAAAGCCCCCAAGAGAAGTGCCGGGGCTTTTTCAGGATGAGCTAAATCAACACCACCTCCGGGTGCGAACTCCAAGCGACCATTCCGAATCACTGCTTCTTCGCCTCCAGCCAGCAACAACATTTTATTAGCCGAAGCATAAAACAAGGCCGCCGAGAGACCCCGAAGTTTTGCATCCTCAGAACTTATAAGAAGCGCCGATAGCCCCATATCCGCACGGACGCTCGAAGTGAACTCTTTGAGACTCAGTTTTCCAAAAGACGTGGGGTCCAATTCTACCAAGGGCGTATGATCCGACCAAAACGGATCCTCTTCGCCTCGAAACTTTTGCGAAACAAGGGCGGGAAAGGCCGCAATTCGCCCAGAGATTTCCTCGGAAAATCCTTCTCTAAAAAGAGGCGAAAACTTCACGGCAAACTCGCGGGCCACCTGCTCCTGCACTTTGGGATCAAGACGGGCCGCCAAGAGCTGCCCTTTGGCCGCATTAAAAATAACTTTTCTTGCACGGCAATCGCTGGGCTCAAGCCACGAATGACCGCACGTTAGCTTCACCCAGGCCTTGGCAAAAAAACTTGGATTCTTAACGCGATCCGATTCATCGAGCTCACATTGCGGGGATTTTCCGGCGGCGACTTTCGTGGCCAAACAAAGGCCTATTTGATCGGCCACCTCCTTTTGGTCCGCCGGCACAGTACCATTGACGATATTTGATATCAGCCCCTCATCAAACAGCGTTTCTAAATGAATGCGCTTCACTTCTTTTTCGAAATTTTCTTTGTACGCTTTTGCGTAGGCTGCGGGATAAATCTCCGGCATTTTTTGGTTGAGCACCACTCCTAGAAAAGGCGCGGTTTTGATTTCTATCGGGCCCTCGCCATATTTTGCCGACATCGCGCCCGGCGCGCCACCTTTACGATACGAGCGAAGAAGATTAGCAGAAAACTCACGCCTCTCCGCTTCACTGCTCCCCTTAGGTTCGGGGTGAAGTCGCGCATCCTCCAAAATATGATTCAAAACCTCGCGCGCTTCGCTCACCGAAACACGAAGATCATAAGCAAAAGCGCCACCAGAGAGCGAACCCGAGACCAACAACGACAATACGAGTGGGCGCAGAAACCGATGCTTTTTCATAACCACGGAGGACCTCTCTTTCGTGACGCATAGTGTTATCACGGGTGCATCTATTTTGCTATCCACAAATTCAAAAACTCCACTCTTGACGCGTCGCGCATTTTATGACAAATTCTGCTCTGCGTTTCTAACCGGAGAACTCCATGTCGCTCATGCCTTCTGCCCGCAAATTGCTGACCTTTTCCATCTCAACTATTGGAATTTGCACATCTTTATGCACTCCTACGTCTGCTGAAGACGCACGTGTTCTTCCGGGCGGACGTTCGCGCATGACCTTCGTCTATGCCCAAGCCACAGGGATCACTGAAACATTTGATAACAATGGCGACATCCAATCCCTCACCAAAGACTACAACTTCGAGCTCTCCTCTTCAAAACTGAAGGATTTTGATGCTCGTCTCTCAAAACTCGTAAACTTCTTAAACGCCACGGGCAAGCGCTACGAGAAGAAGGAGCGTGAAAATGGTTTCTACGGAATCACGCAAAACGCCTCCGCCCCTCTTTTAGGAGACGCCCTCTCCTTAGGAAAACTCAATGTCGGCGTCGAAGCGCAGCGCCAAGAAGCCGTGGTATCGCTCCAACATGGGGTGACGGATCAACTCACCGTTGCTCTCGTCGTCCCCACGCTTCGCACCCAAGTGAAGGTCGCTCATTCAATCTCTGGAAACAACACGGCCAACGACATCTATTATGGGTTTGTCTCTTCAAATCCAAGCGTCCTGCCCGAACTGCGAGACGCACTGGATTTAGTGCGCAATATTTCGGACGACACGTTTCAAGGCGTGCTCACCGACAAAGGTTATGCACGCGTTGAAGATTGGCAAGGAACGGGACTGGGAGACATCTACCTCCTCTCTCGCTACAATTGGCTCAAACTAGGCGCCGACTTCAATGTGCCTACCCAACCTCCAACTTTTCTAGCCTCGTTTCAAACGACAACGACCGCTCCCACGGGCAAAACAAAAAACCCTGCCATCCTCACCGAGACAGATTTTGGACAAGGCTCCTGGGATATGGGCGTGGCCCACATCGTCAACGTTACGCCCTGGGATTGGATAACCCTTTCGCAAGGGATAAAGTGGACCCAACCCCTTTTTGGTCACCGCATGCTTCGCGTGCGCAAAAGTTCCGATGTGGTGATTCCCGATCTTTCCGACGAAGAGAACGTGACTCAAAAACTCGGCACCAAAGAATCACTCACCTTAGGCGCTTCCCTCAATTTCACTTCTTCATTTAGCATCAGCGGTGATTATGAATGGGGATGGAAACAGCGGGATCGCTATGAAGGCTCTAAGTCCGATCGAGACTACACCTATCTCTCCGAAAAGACCGACATCTACACCGAGACCCTGATTGTCGGGGCCTCGTTTTCGACGATCCCATTTTTTCTGAAAAATGACTTTCCACTCCCGCTACAAATGGGACTCACAATCAATCTCCCGTATTTGGGGCGCAACACCACGCTTGCCCCCTATGGGATTGCTGAACTGTCAATGGTGTTTTAGGGTATTTGGGCGGAATAATTTGCCTAGTTCTTCACATCAAGATTCAGGGTACAATCGTGATCGTGAGAATCCTGATCGCATTGTTCACATTGATGTCGTCATTTTGTTTCGCACAACCCATTGCTCAACCGGACGCACATTTCGAAACTGCACAAGAAAGACTGGATAATCGCTTATTAAACCTGTCGGTAAAATTTTCATCAAAAAGCCTTACCGATCTTTACGCGACACTCAATCGGGCGCCCGCCTGTTACAACTCTGTGCCCTAGCAAGAAACGTACGACAAGATCTGCGGCCCCAAGAGCGGGCTAAAGAATGGAATCATCCCCATTGGCACCGCCTCAATCAATGCAGGCGAAAAAAGATCCAAAGAAATTGAATCACGAATTAACGCCCAAATTCTAGCGACGCAACCCATTCAAAACCTCATCGAACCCCAATGCGTAGAAAAGCTCCGAAAGGGGGATTTTCAGGTTCTCACGACGCAAGAAAAGAACCTCGCTGCCCTTGATCAAGACTCAACAAAACCAAGTGCGTCAGACTTGTCCCAAAAGTTGCTCAACGCCGACCACTATGCCGCCGAGTTTGGCGACACACTCATTAATTATTGCCTCGTCGTACGCAAAGAACTACTCGAACCAAGTGAATACGCAAAAATCGAGGAAAGTCCGCGAAAGAACACGGAGAAAAGCCCCGCCGCCTATGTCCTAATGGATTACCTAAAGACCTTCCAAGGCTCTCGCCTCAGTAGAGAGCTTTGCACAAAAACTGCGGACGTAACCTCAGTAGATGACCCGAGACTTGAGCAAATTCCGCAAGAATTATTAGAAAACGGCTGGAACAAAAATGTGTCACCTAACCTCAAAATCAAAGCGCCCGTAACCTTAAACCAAGCCGTCGCCTACAACGTACTTTGGGCTGCCTTAAGTGACCCCGCCTACAAACTGCCACGGTTAGGAGAGCGCTACCAGAAAGCTCGCGATAATGGCTCTACCTGGAACACATTTCAAACTTTCCAAAGCACCGCTAAAACCCTATGGCCTGCGATATGTGGCGACGCCCCGCAAGAAGACTGCCTCTGCTTGGGTGAAACCTATGGCAAAATGGTAATAGCGGCAAAAACAAAAGAGATGATTCCTGTGAGACAGAAAATAGTTACGCAAACGGGAGACCTGTTGAACTCTATGTTTCAAGACTCGATATTTTCAAAGCAGGCTAAAGATAGTTTTGCTCAAGCCTCTGACCAAGTAGTCAAAAGCACAAACATGGCGCAAGAATTCATGGACCCTGATGCGGCGAGAAGCAACAAATTCAACGCCGCTTGGAGCCCCGTATTCAAAGAATTCTCCATTAATTTGGCACCACCCTTATCGCCTTTGATCCAAAGTATTCTGACCTCCTACAGGCTGTTTTCATGCACGAATGGGGACATTTTATTCAAACGTTTGCCGCAAAAGATCACAAACCCACCTCGATGCTCAAATGGGCACCTCAAGATCAAACTAAGATAAAGGAAGTCCTAGACTGTCTCGACTCCAATATCACGCTGGGCGAGTTTGCCATCTTTGCCCTCGAGAAAAAGACCAAGGCCCTCCCCTCGCTTACGGATCTTGAAAATAAGCGAGATGAATATTTTGCAGACCTTTTTCAAAAACACTACTTAAGAAAACAATCCAAGCAAAAAGCCTTTGAATTATTAGCGACGAGCTGCCGAACCGAGGTCGATCAAGAATGGCTAGATAGACATCCCGACGAGCAAATAGCCAATGAACATCCCGAATCAAAATATCGAACGTTGAACTACGCAACGGGCATCCTCTCCCTTGAGGGCAATGACCACGGACTGCCCGCGCCAAAAGAATGCGATAAATTAATCTGGCCTAACGACTAGCCTAGAGCAGCCGCTGCCAGACGGCCGCAACCAGCCACACAAAGCCGATCAGCGCCGCAAAAGCCGCATAGGCTTCGTACGCACGATTTTTCATCGTAATTGCAAACGAATAACGCCGATGCGTTCGATCGGGATTCACAAGATCAAGCTGTTCAGCCTTAAGAGGGATCAACCTTGGAATAAACCGTGGCACCAAAGCGCAGTAATGCGAATAAGGCTCACCAAAAATCCGCTGTAACTTCTCCTCTTCATCCAAAACAATAAAGTGATAGATCACGGCAAAAAGGGCTGAACTCACCCCGAAAAGAACATAATTTTCGACCGCAAGCGCCGTGCCGATGGCCATAAGAAAGGTCCCCACATAGAGAGGGTTTCTCACAAACGCATAAGGCCCGCCCACCGCAGGACGCGAATCTTTCCTTAAATATCCACTCGCCCAAAAACGAAGCGTGGCGCCCAAGAAACAAACCACCACCCCAGGCCAAGAAGGAAAATGCCGGGCCGATAAAACCAGTGCAATCCCAAAGATCCAAGCCAACAGAATCCTGGTCTTCCCGCGAATCGCACCCCTAAAAAACGTGCCCCAACTTTGTTTTTGATCGAGATTTCCTTGTACGTCCATGAACAATCCTATTTTCCTTATACGGACTTAACTACGGACTTAACGCCCTTGATCCGGCGCCGTCGCAATTGCAAATTTGTCTGCCCCGGCCTTTCGGGCATGATCCATGACCTCGATGGCTGACCCTAAGAGCGCTTGCTTATCTCCCTCTAGGATCACGAGACGAGTTTTCATTTTCTTAAACGTCTCGCGCAAAACACTCTCAAATGCAACATAATCTCCTGAAGAAACGGACGTATCGTTAACTCGAAGTGCACCGGCCGGCAACAACGTGACCACTAAACCCTCCGGCTGAGCCTGCGACGTCGCGCTACTCGCCGAAGGCAAATTCACATCCACCCCGAGCTGCGACATCACCGAACTCGTCACCATAAAGATAATGAGAAGCACCAAAAAAATATCCGTCAGTGGCGTGATGTTGATCTCTGCGAATATGGCGCCTTCAGCCCCCGCGCTATCCGCATCAGGCGCCCCTTTAAGAGCCATTATTAGCCTCGAGCAGCTCCACAAGCTCTTCTGCCTGCAGCCTAATGACAAGTACAAAGCGACTCAAACGCGTCTGAAAGGCGTTATAGGACATAACGGCAATGACCGCGACAATAATTCCAGCTGCCGTAGCAATGAGCGACTCAGAAATCCCGGAGGCCACGACGGCAAACCCGCCAGATCCAGTTTTAGCCATTTCTTGGAAAGAGCGTAAAATCCCAATCACGGTTCCAAAAAGGCCGATAAACGGGGAGGCACTCCCAATGGTTCCCAAAATCCAGAGGTTGGCCCTCAAGTCTTGGTTTACAAGCTGCCGTCTCCGCTCCATGGCTTCTTGCCAACGCTGCCTAAGCCTATCGTCTTTTGAATTCAGGCGCTCCAGCGCAATACTCACAAGCGAAGCCGTCGGGAGATTCCCACTCTCCCTGCACAAACGCTCCAAGGCATCTCGATCATTTCTCAAAAGCAGATTCATAGCACTTAGATGAAAAGAGTGTAGGGTATGACCCAAACGACGGTAGCTCCACAATCGCTCAAAGATTACGCCCCAAGAAAGAAGCGAGCAGACAAGAAGCGGATACATGGCAAAACCACCACTTCGAATCATATCCCAGATGCTTTGCGATGCGAGACTCGACATAGTGCTTGCAACGCTACCCACGGCTCCATAGTATGTCAACCCAGGAGTACGTCCACAGTATGTCAAGGATATCGAAACAGACTTGCACCATCGCCATTTGCCATATTCTCCTTGCGGCCCTCCTGTCCGGCTGCCCTGAAAAAACTCCAAGTTCCTCAGAAGCCGTGAGCCAAAGTCTGGCCAGAAAACCCGGCGGATTTTTTTTCAAGTTTGACTACAAAACTGTAACGCGAGTGAGCATCGCGAAAAATGATCCCAATTCCGGCGATCGCTTTAGTACGCAAATCGAACGAAGCCCAACAGGCTCTGAACTCTCCGCATGGAAAATCGTTTCGCAAGAACTCACTGACCGCCTGGCTTATTCCAATTTTATTGAACACCTCTTGGACACCCTCAGTACGCTTCAAATCGAGGATATTGCGCCCCAAGGCCCCCTGGAATCCTATGGACTAAACCCACCCCGATTTGCCATACGATTCAGCGCTGAAAACCGAGATAAGCCGGGATCTCAAACCGAGTTTGAGATCCACTTTGGGTCGGGTGAGGAAAACGTGTTTGCCTACGATCCCCAAGAACCTAAACGAGTTTTCCGCGTCCGAGGAGCCGGGGTCTCTATGCTTGGGCATTTGCGCGGGTTTGAGGCACTCCGAAGACGAACCCTTCTCACCTTTGAAGGGGATGACGTGGATGAAATCGAATTTTGGAACGGAGCAAAAAAAACGCTCCACATCGAACGACACGGCGATCTATGGAAAGAAATGAACCCAAAAGTGCGGAAGTTGGATCCTAACACGGACGTTCAAGCCTATCTCGAAAAAATCACTCATTTTCAAATTCAGCGCTTCCCTGATGACCCGGCTTGGGAAAAAACTGCATTCGAAGCACTTCAAAAGAAACCCCTCTTGAGAATTGTGTTCAAGGACCGCAAAAACGCGGCGACAGAACTCCGAATTAGGCCCCACCTTGAATCCAAGGTTCTTACGGCATCTCTGAGTTCCCGAGAGGGCGCGGTTTTCATCGTTCCTCAGGAACTTTCACGAGAGTTCTCCAAGATACTTATTGGCCCTTGAATCCCCTAGCCACTGAGTGTTACGATTGAAAACAGGATGCTACCCATCTACGTTAAAGGCACACTCGAATTCACCTTTGAAGGCCACTTCTACACTTATGACAAGCAAAACCTCTCCGCCTACGGCGTAGGCGGCCTGCCCTGGGGATCTCTCGATCCTGCGCGCCATTTTGCAAAAAAGCTCAAAGTGACTGTGAAACTTGAGACCCCTGAGCCGATGACCTTTACAACCGAAGCCCAGATCATTCGCGAAGCCACTCAAGTCTCCGAGCACATGGGATTGAAGTTTAGCCTCATTCCAGAGCAAGCCAAAAAAGTGAACGCACTGATCGCAAAATACGGATTTTTTCCGACCGAGTATATTCGCAAATACCCGAGAATCCCGTCGCTTTCCGTCATTCAAACCTTCCCTCTTCGTGTACAAGGAACAACCCTGGTCACGGCGACCCAGGCCAATCCCAAAGTCAGAGCGGTTGACCACATTTTTGATGTAGGAAACTTGAGCCCAAATGGAATCCTTTTATCCACCGAAAGCCTCCCCGCACAAACACTTCTTCCTGGCCACCGCCTCTTGCTTCGAATGGAGCCTCGCGGCTGGTTTCCCGTCGCCGTCGAAATGGAGGGGATGATTTGTCGCGTGGTTGATGACATCAACTCTCGAAATGGAAATACAATTCGCTACATTGGAATCAAATTTACAAAAATCGATGAAATGAACAAGACCATTTTCTTAGATCTCCTCAAAGACATTCTAGAGCGACTCAAGACGATCTCTCCTGAAGTCAAAAATGAACGCAGAAAAGGCTGAACGTGACCAAAAGCGAAGTGATCAAGGCAATCTTTTTTGACCTCGATGGCACCCTCATTGACACAGAGCCCGCAGCAGGCCGAGCCATAGAAAAATGCTTTGAAAAAGTAGGCGTCAAACTCAAACCCGGTGACGCAGACTTCATCACAGGTCGCACATGGGAGTCGGCCTTTGAATATCTCTTTTCCATTTATTCCGTCGCCGTTCCTCACGAGAGGATCAAAAGCAACGTGCTGCGCACCTACCGCCAGGAACTCAAACGCGAACTCCCCGAAGTAACGGGGAGTGCCGAGGCGGTAAGATGCCTCGCGGAAAAATTCCCCCTAGCCGTCGTCAGTGGCTCCACCCGGTCCGATATTCTGTGGGCGCTGGATCGCTTGAAAATCAGGCATTGTTTCAAAACCGTGGTAGGTGCCGAAGATTATCCCAAGAGCAAACCTGCGCCGGACCCCTATCTTACAGCCATGAAGGAACTCGGCATCAAGCCGGGACATGGCCTCGCTTTTGAAGACTCCCTTGCTGGAATCACTTCGGCTAACGCAGCGGGGCTTTATGTCGTGGCGATTTCTGCAACCAACCACCTCAAGCAAGACACGACGCAAGCCCACGCCAAGATCAAAGATTTGCAGGGCATTACTCCACAGTGGATTGAGGAATTTTCTTCCGGAAATCTAAAAGCCGTGCCATCTTACGGGTAAAACCTAGAACGACAACCTAAAGTCATGAAAGAGGAGACTACCTGTGAAATCATTTCGATCTATTCTTGTTCTCGTTACCTCAATGCTGTTGTTTGTTTCCTGCTTTAACAAAGACAAGGCACCAGAATCTACAACGGCAACGACCGCCGCACCTGCAACAACAACAGAAGCCGCAAAAGGAGCACCTGTGACCCAAGCTCAGCCCGGAAAATCAGATGCCAAACCCGAATTAAAAAGTGAAGATCTCAAAGTCGGCACTGGCGCTGAAGCCGTGGCCGGGAAAACGGTCTCCGTTCATTATACGGGCTGGCTTACGGATGGCAAAAAATTTGATTCATCTTTGGATCATAAGGAGCCGTTTAAGTTTTCGCTCGGCGCCGGACAGGTCATTCAAGGTTGGGATAAAGGTGTTGTGGGAATGAAGGTCGGCGGCAAGCGCAAACTCACGATTCCCTCAGAGCTTGGTTATGGAGAACAAGGTGCCGGCGGCGTGATTCCGCCCAATGCAACCTTGGTATTTGACGTCGAACTTTTGGGAGTGGAATAATATGACTGAAGCAGAAAACACAAAAACTGAAACCCTAGTCGTCGCATCAAAAGTGAAGAATTACATCCGTGAATCTTCACAAATGAATACGTCGGCCGCCGTGATGGAAATTCTTTCGGCGCGCGTGCGATCCTTATGTGATCAAGCTGTCGAAAACGCAAAAAAAGACGGCAGAAAAACCGTAATGGACCGTGATTTTGAGGTCGCAGGAGGAAGCGAAGAGCCACCGGCTTCTTGCTAAACTATTAGACTCAGCCCCGGAGGGCCGCAGCTCAAGTCCTTCGGGGCTGAGTCTCTCTTTTTTGCTAAATAATTCATGACCTTTACCCTAATCCTATTCATTACCGTCGCCGTTGTTTTTGATTTCATGAACGGCTTTAACGACAGCGCCAACATCGTTTCGACGATGATTTCCTCTCGCGCGCTTTCACCTAGACAAGCCCTCACCATCACGGCGATTGCCGAATTTATCGGGCCCTTTTTATTTGGGGTAGCCGTAGCTAAGACGATTGGCGCAGGAGTCCTGATTCTTCCCTCGGATGCCACAACTGCACTGCCTCTGATTTTGTCTTCGCTCGTTGCGGCAGTTTGCTGGAACGTCCTGACCTGGCACTCCGGAATTCCCTCAAGCTCTTCGCACGCCTTGATCGGAGGCCTCCTCGGAGCTGCAGTTTCCCATAGCGCCATTGTTCACTGTGCAAAAGGGATTGTGACCCTACAAGATTTTTATAGAATTTTCGAAGTCGTTCAGGTTGCGGGCCTACTCAAGATCCTCACCTCCTTGCTCATATCCCCGGCGATTGGCTTTATTGCGGGCTTTTTTCTGCTTAAGCTTTGGCGATTCCTAGCGCGCGGATCAAGCCCTTCGATCAATAAATTTTTTCGAAGAAGTCAGGTCGTAACCGCTATCGGCCTTGCCCTCTCGCATGGCACCAATGACGCACAAAAGACCATGGGAATCATCACCATGGGACTTCTGGCGAGTGGCCAAATTAACAAATTCGAAGTACCCATGTGGGTCGTTGCCTTAAGTGCAAGCGCCATTGCCTTGGGGACGTCCGTTGGCGGCTGGAGACTCATTCGCACCTTGGGCTCAGGATTCTTTAGGATTCGACCGATTGATGGGTTTTCTACCCAAATTGGCTCAGGGTTAGTCATTATTTGTGCTTCGTTACTCGGAGGCCCCGTCAGCACCACTCAAGTCGTTTCTACAGCCATCATGGGAGTAGGTAGTGCCGACCGACTCTCGAAAGTTCGGTGGGGCGTAAGTCGGCAAATCATTATTACCTGGATTATCACCATCCCCTGCACCTCAATTCTTGCAGGGTTAATCTACTTAGCACTGAGGCAAACACTATGAGTTGGTTCAATGACTTTTTAAAACCACGAAAAGATAATTTTAGAGAATACCTGATTCAGCAAGCCCAAATCGGGGTCGTGGGTCTTGAAGGGCTTGTGGCCTATATGAAAAGTCCAACACCCGAAAACGAAAAACGCGTCAATCGCGCCGAAAAAGATGGCGACGAAGTCCGGCGGATGCTGATCGATGATTTGACTCGTACTTTTGTCACCCCCATTGATCGCGAAGATATATTCAAACTCTCGCGCGCCGTGGATGATCTTTTGGATTATGCCCACTCGACGGTCGATGAAATGGTGGTCTTGCAAGTTTCCCCCACTCAACATCTCACGGATATGGCGACCATGCTTTTAGAAGCCTCCCGTGAAATTCTGCTCGCCCTTCAACGTATTGAAAAACACCCAGCCGTTGCCAGTGAGCACGCCCGTAAAGCGAAGCGCTTTGAAAACAACGTCGAAAAGACTTACCGCAAAGCCATCGCAGAATTGTTCACCGAGACTGAAAATGCGCCAGAAATCGTGCGCATGCTTAAGAAGCGCGAAGTGTATCGGCATCTCTCCAATGCCGCTGATCGTGCCGATGAAGCCGCGAATATTATTGCGGATATCGTGGTCAAGACGACGTAATCCCTTCCTTTCAATAATACTATTTACTTAATAGTATGCCGGCATGGGCATTCAAACCTACATTCCGCACTTAGAACGCGCAAGTTTTCTCACGGTGCGGCAGTGATTAAGAAAATTGGGAGACTGGAATATTCAGCAGCTTGAGCACCTGCTTTTGGATCGGTGTCATGGGATCGACAAAAGT
>JBBCAV010000066.1:0-13532 GCA_051382305.1 Bdellovibrionota bacterium FG-2 | reverse complement strand
TAACGAATACTCTCGAAAAAAGCGCGATCTTTTTCATTATGCCTTAAGCGGCGGGCGGGACATTGATCTCATCGTTCAACTTGAAAAGAAAACGACGTCTAAATCCGACCGAATTGTGGCAATTGAGTTTAAATTAAAGAATAAGTGGGACCCAGCTTGGATAAGACAGCTTGAGGAATTTCGTCTTTGGAAAGGGGAGCGGTCAGTGGAAAAGCTCATTGGGGTGTATACGGGGGAGGCGATTCTCAGGTTTGGAAATGTGGATGTTTTTCCAGTTGATGATTTTTTGAAGGCGCTGCATGCCGGAGCGATTTACTGATTGCCAGAAGGTTCCGCGTTCGCTTCAGTGGCACTATCCAGTTTTGGGAATGGATGGGAATTGCCATTGCCGATGTATTCCCGAAACTGGATAGTGCGCACTAAACTTCTTTAAAGCAACGTCTAGCCACGTCCTACCATCATTCTATTTCGCGCAAGGATCGCCGATGCTGATCGCCGTTGTCCAAGCCTGACACGGATGCTTCTCTTCTGGCGAGGAACTCGCCCAGCAAACTTGCCCATCTGTGAATTTGGCTTTTAATCGCGGATCGTCAGCAGGACATAGGGTGGGACCTTGCCATTCCATTTGCACGACTGTTACGGCAACCTTGTTGAAGACCCTAGTCGGCAATCCCGCTAGCATAAGATTCGCATTCTCCTTTCGGTAAGTTTCAAAAGTAACGGGAAACCGCTGCATGATTTCAAAAATCCCATAGGGCGTCACGGCTTCAAGCGTGTCTTCTTTTACGATTTTCCAAAAATCTGGCAGTTCTCTGGCTGACGCGGAACCGGCCACAACCATCAATCCCAATACCATTATTATTTGTTTTTTCATTTTCACTGTCTCCTTGTGAATCCAGGCTAACGGGCTTGGCAGCAATCGTATATTTTATTAAACTTAATTCGAGACTTCTTTGTTCATTTAAACTAAACAATCAGTATGAGCGTATTCAGTATTCAGGACTACAAGAGGTTCTTGAAGTCGGCACTGGAAATCAAGAAAAAGAAGGATTCTACGCTCTCTTTTTCAAAGCTTGCGGATTACGCCAAGATTCAACGCTCCTATCTCTCGCAGGTTTTAAACGGCGCGCCGCACCTGAGTGCGGATCAGCTCTATCTCATCGCCAAGCGCTTGGGGTTGGGCTCAGAGGAAATCGACTATCTTCTCTTGCTTCTTGAAATTGAACGTTGCACCGTCCCCGAGAGACAGGCTGAACTGGCCTTAAAACGCGATCAGATACGCGCTAAACATCTTAAGACCGAAAAATTCATAAAGCATGAGACCGTTAAGGTTTCTGCCGAGCATCTCACTCAATACTATTGCGATCCCCATATTCCGATTGCACATATGTTTCTGACGATTCCTAAGTTTCAAAAGAATCCCGAGGCTTTGGTTGAAAAACTGGATGTTTCGCAAGAACAGTTTACGCGAATTTTGTCGGTTCTTGAAGATTGTGGTTTGATTCGCTTTACGCCCCAGGGGCTTGAGGTGCTCAAGCCCAACCTGCATCTTGAAAAGGAATCCCCGCTTGCAAGAGTGAACGGTACTTTTTTTAGGCTTAAGGCCATTGATTCGCTCCAGCGCGCCAAAAGTGAGGAGGATTATTTTTTTACCGCCTCTTTTAGCGCGACCGAAGCGTTGAGAACGCAGATCAAAGAGCGGTTTCTGCAGTTTCTTAAGCGTCAATCTAAAGAGATTGGCGACTCCCCGGCTGAGCAGGTCTTTCAGCTTAATTTTGATTTATTCCGAATCTAAATCAGATGAGTTCTTGATGCCGCCGGGTTGATAGGGGTTCCAATTGCCTATGAAAAAATGAAAATCCAAGAACTCGGATCCGTTAAGCAGGGTGAGTTGCACCAGCGGTCCTGAGGTACTCATAATGAGGGGCATTGCGGGGGTGGTGGCCAGCGTTCCGCGATATTGGATGTCGGTGAGGTCTAAAAACGTTGCATGATGGTATTCAAAAGCCATATTGACCTGATTTTCATAATACAGGCCTTGAATGGATCTGCGGGGTTGCCCGATTTCGTAACGGGCGTAGCTCTTTGTTACGTCAAAGGAGCGCTTGATGATTTCTTTTTTTGAAATGAATTCGAGCTGCAACTCGGAAAAAGCTCCGCCGTAGGAATCTCGTTTGGGGGTGATGCACATCGACCAGCGAATCACATCGGAAACGCCAAGGAACTTTCGAACTTGTTCGTACTCAGATTCAGGCAAGTCACCGCAAATCGTTTCACCGCGATCTAACCACCGTGAATAGCGAAAAATCTGTGGTGTCACCCGAAGGGCTTTTTTACTGCGAATCAAGTTTGCGGGAATGTCCTCGTTCATCACGCCATCGATTTGATGGCCCAATCCAAAGACGTGCCCCATTTCATGAGCCAAAACGCCAAAGAGAATGTTCTCATGACTCCAAAAATCCTTAAGCGCCGGCCCGGCGTAGCCTTTTTCCCCGCGATCTGGGGCGAGCCAGATGACACCGCCTGGGGTTCGTCCGGTCTGATCGTCGATGGAAGCTTTTCCCGCAAATCCGGCGGTGTAGCGTGCCATGTGATTGAGGACGAATTCGATTTCTGGGGTTCTGACGCCAAGAAAAAAAGTGAGATCATGTTTTACGACACAATCCACTTCGCGAAACTCGAGTGTAAGCGTTTTGTAGTCTCCATCGGGTAAGAGAAACGGAGTCGAATTGGGGTGTAGGGTTTTTAGCGTATTTACCTAATCACTAATGACCTCTGTCACGGCATGGCGCGCGACTTCAAGGGTGGGGGAGAAGTCTTCAGATTTTTGAATGCAATACTCTACGGGAGCGGTCCCGACGAACCAGGGGTTGCCTTCGGTCGTCACAAATTCCGCGCCAGAGCTGGTCATGCCCCCGTCGGCGGCCCTCGCATCAGCGCTGGTCAAAGAGGTCAAAGACGAAATCACGAGAGCGAGAACCAAGAATATATTTGAGTATCGCATGCCCCTAAGTTAGCCTTGCTCGTGTTCAAATACAAGTTTGACGCAAGAGGTTTGATTATGCGCCATCGGACGGGAAAACATATGATTCTAGGTGTCTTTTTTTTGATCTTGGGATTCACCTTCCCATTATGCGAATCGCTTTCGCGGGGTTCTTTATTTACCTAGGCGTTCGCGTTTTGGTGGGCGGGGGATCTCAGGGCTGTTGCCATTTTAGTGGAATAAAAGGAGGCGCCTCTCACGAAAACGCCGCAGTTTTCGCGGATGGAAAATTCACTGCCACGAACACCGGGAGTAATAAATTCAGTGTGGTGTTTGGCAAAGGGACTTTTGATCTCACTGGGATCAGCGTGACTGATAAAGATGTGTCCGCAGAAATCAACACCGTCTTTGGCGAAGGGATTGTTTTGATTGACCCGAAGACGCCCGTGAAGATCACCGCGAATTCAGTGTTGGCGGAAGCGCGTCTGCCCGATCAAAACATGGTGGCGATCGGGAGTTTGAATTACGTTTCGGAATCCGCAAAGACGGCTCCCCATGTGCTCAATATCCAAGGAAACGTCGTGTTTGGCTCGCTTCGGTTTGTGATGAAGGGTACGTCGCCTGACGAGTGACGCGCAGCCAACAATCAAAATTCAAGAAAATCTGGCAGAATCCGATGCGTACAATAAGGAGAGCGAACTTATGTCCTCAAAGCTGCCGGAAAATGTGCGAGTGGTGGATTTCAAAAAGGAATCCAAGACTGAATGCTTACCACTTAAGCAGTGGAAGTTGAGTCCTATTGATATGGCTTCGATGGACAAGTGGGATGATTATACGCGGGCAAAAGAGGAAATGTTTTTTCATACAGATACCGCCGATTCACCTTGGACGGTCGTACGCTCGGATGACAAGAAACGAGCGCGAATCAATTGCATGCGCTATGTTTTGACCCAACTGAATTATGCTGAAAAAGACGAAAAGCAGGTGGGTAAGTTGGACACGCGGATCATCGGCGATGCAAAAGCAATCTATGAAAAAGACGAGCGAAGCCTCTTGATTGCTGGGGCAAAAGACGCGCCGTTAGGCGCGCCTAAGAAGGTTGCTTAGTCGCAAATGAATATTCGGATAGGTTTGGTTCTAGGTTTTGTCCTGCTGCTCGCCTCAGGAGCAGGCGCTGCAGGGGTTGGTGCTAATGACGGCTGGGAAGAAGTCGACTCTTACAGTGGTGTCACGATCTACCGCAAAGAAGTTGCGGGTACTCCTGTTCTCGCCTACAAAGGTGTGGGTGTTTTGAATGCGCCTATCGGCAAGCTCCTGTCGGTCGCAGTCGATACTTCTCGCAAGCCGGAGTGGATGGCCAGGCTGCGCAGTGCAAAGATTGTGACTCAGGTTTCGGCAACGGAGCGGGTGGAATATATTCATGTTAAATCGCCGTGGCCCCTTAAAGATCGCGATTTCGTGTATCGGGCTACGTTGGCGACAAATGTCGTGGCAAAAACAATCACGATTCGGATTGCGTCCATAGAAGAGCCCTTATGTCCTGTAACCGATGCCTGCATTCGGGCACATTTGTATTCTGGTACTTTTGTCTTCACTCCTGTTGAAAACGGCACAAAGACGCGCATTGAGGCAGAGGGACATGCGGATCTCAAGGGATTGATTCCAAAATGGATTGTGAATCTTTACCAAAAAAGGATTCCGCGGCAGTCCATTGAGGGCGTCATGAGGCAAGTCCAAAAGCCTGGAATTCTAGATCATCCCGCAGCGGGTCTGGTATTGGCGGCACCGAAGAGTTAGGTCAGCCTCCGGTCGGTTTTAGAGCCAGCCTTTGTTTTTGGCGAAATCATAAATCTCGCGCTGAGCTGTTTCGACCGTCGAAGTGCGTTGGGGGCCCATGACCAAGATTTCTTCGCGCAAAAGATCTCCCGCACGCTTGGGCAGATTAGAGAATAGATGCTGTTTGAGTTCGTCAGAGGCCTTACGAAGCGTAAGCGCAATTTTACGAGAAGGGACTTCAGTGACGAGGCGATTGATGTCTTTGGGATCCAGGTGGATAAGGTCTTCAACATTCCACATCCGGCCCTCGACCTTGGAGGCGATCGCGGGGTCGCGTTTGCGCATTTCGCCCAAAATTCGCTGACGGGTGGCCTCGTCCAAGCCATTGAGGAGTTCGGCGGCGATAGCTTTGCCATCTACTGGAATGTCTTTATCTTTTGAGCCTCTATGTGAGCCTCTAGGGTCGTTTGGGGGTGTCATGGGCTTTGATTGTAGCGCGTGACTGGGGGGCTGTCCAATTACTCTCTTGACGCCACGTGTCATGACGAGGTATGGTCCGGGCCGACTATGAAAACAGGAAAAATATTTTTGTTGGTGGGCGGGCTTTCTCTCGGGATTATCTTTGGAATCTCTGGGTGTGCCAAAAGCAAAAACGACAGTTCACAACTGGGTGAGGATCAGAAAAAGGCGGATTCAGCAACGCCGGGTGCGGGTCCCTCGGGAACCCCGGGCGCAAACGGAAAAATCAACTCCTTTAGTGATGAGCAAAAAGCAAAATTGGTTACAGAAGGCGGGGTACTTTGCACGGAAAGAGAGAATTCTTCGGCCTGTCCTCCCGCGGTGGGGATGCTTTTGGCTATTGGTGAGAATTCGATTCAACAGTGTACCGCTTTTTTGGCCAACAATAACGAAATGCTTGCGACGAGCAGTCATTGTATTCCGGAAGATTTGAAAAAGGAGGGTGCAGTTTGCACGGATCGTATCAAGGTCATGTTTCCAGACGTGGGAAATCTTCCTGGTTCCGAAGCGAAATGTTTGGAAGTTTTGAGTGCTTCTCGAGTTGAAGCGATTAATGGCCAATTTAACCCTGATTATGCATTCATTCGCCTTGATCGTCCCGTTCCGCGGGACATTCTTGTCGTGAACCGGGAAGGACTCAAAGAGGGCCAAGTAGTGAAAGTTTCGGAGATGATTCCCACGACGACCATCCATCTCATGGGTGAAATCCGCAGCAAATTTTGTACGGCGGTTCAGAACTCCTTTGCGCTGCCTCAGTTTGATAATGAAGCAACTCAAGTTGTGACGCTAAATTGTCCTTTCGCCTATATCCCTGGAAATGCAGGGGCCCCAGTCATTGATGATGGCGATACGGTTCGGGCCATCGTCCATGCTCCGGTTGATGCTACGGAAACTTGGAACTCCAAGCTTCAAGGGAGGCTCTCTGAGACTATGGCGAAGATGGTTTATGCGACCAACTTGGCTTGCGTGAATCCAGACCCTAAAGACAAAAATGCGCCCGCCGTTCCGGGGGGGTGCCAGGCGGATCTATCGCAATCGGCGGTGAATACCTTAAGAGAACGGCCTTTTCTTATCGCCGTACCCAAAGCGCAAAAAGAAATCGACGAAACCTTGAAGACTTGGAACACCACGCATTCCGCCAAAATCAGTTGGGCGGCTTCAGGCAAAGTCGTAGCGCCGGGCGAGCCCAACGCCCCCCTCTTTATTTACCCTATTCCGTCATGCATAGCGGGTCAGACTGATAAATGGCTCGAAGAGTACGCAGTGCGGAAGTGGTGGAAGTTCTGGACGAAAAGCTATGAAGCCACCGCCACTTTAGATTTTTCAAATGACAAAACCAACCCGCCAAATGCGAAAATTGATCTTCCTCAATGGGAAACTCAGTTTGAATTTAACGCGAACCTCCAGTCGGTTCACAAAATCAAGACCGCCACGAGTAAGGCAACCTTGACGTTTAGCCCCCTGGACATCTTCAAGAAGAAGTCTTCTCACGTCTCACTGCGTTTTGACGCGGAAAGTGCGGACGCGACGCCTCCGCCTTTGGAGCTTGATCTTAAGATCTGCGCAGGAGCACCCGCGTTGCCGGCGGCTGATCCAAAAGCTAGCGATCCCAAGAAATGATGGATTTTTTCCCGCGAAACGTTTATTAACCTTAAACCTAATTTTATTGGCGAAAGGGGGTGACAACTATGCCTGGAATAATGATTCGTGAAGGAGATTCCTTCGAAGCTGCCTTGAAGAAATTCAAGAAGCAGTGTGAAAAAGCCGGCATTCTTTCGGAAGTACGTAAGCGTGAGTCTTATGAAAAGCCTTCTGTGAAACGTAAGAAGAAAGACGCCGCCGCTCGCAAGCGCCTGGTTAAAAAAGGACGGCCAAGCCGTTTCTAAGAAAGGGGGCCAGCGATGGCCACAATCAAAGAAACACTTTCCGAATCCATGAAAGCTGCCATGAAAGGCGGGCCCTCTCAAAAAGATCGGCTCGCTTTTTGTCGCAATTTGCATGCGGCTGTTCGGAAGCGTGAAATCGATGATCGTACTGACCTTGATGATGCTGGGGTATTGAAGATCATTTCGACGCTTGTGAAGCAGCGCCAAGACTCCATCGACCAATTTAGACAAGGGGGTCGGGAGGATCTGGTGGCGAAAGAAGAGGCAGAACTCCATTTTCTTCAAGCCTTCATGCCGGCTCAAATGAGCGAAGCTGAAGTACAGCAGATTGTTGAATGGGCGGTTGGCGAAGTTAAGTCGACGAATCCAACGCTTGGTCCAAAGGACATGGGGAATGTCATGAAGCTTGTCGTTCCCAAAATCCAGGGGCGCGCCGACGGAAAACTGGTTAACCAGCTTGTCCGCGATCGAATTGCAAAAGGCTGAAATCAAGTTGCCACAGGTTTCAGCGGGACGATTTCCGCCTGAGTTTATTCAAAAAATCCGTGAAGCCGTCAACCTCATAGAGGTGGTGGGCGAGCACGTCGTTTTGCGTAAAACGGGCTCAAATCATGTAGGGTTATGTCCTTTTCATTCTGAGCGCACGCCTTCGTTTAGTGTCAGCGAGTCGCGCCAAGTGTACTATTGTTATGGCTGCAAAAAAGGGGGCGATCTCTTTTCGTTTTTTATCGACCTCCATGGTTTGAGTTTTCCCGATGCGGTAATTGAGCTAGCGGAGCGTTCGAGAATTCCACTGCCTCAAGGGGTCAGTCTATCTTCTCAGTCTGCGGAGCAGCGAGATGCCGTGGCAGAAAAAAAAGCGCTGGCCTTTAGACTCAACCGATTTGTAGCGGCATTTTTTCATCAGACGTTTCAAGCTGCTCCCTCTGTCCGGGATTATTTTGTAAAGCGCGGCCTCACGCCGGAGCTCGAGCAGGATTTTTATGTCGGTTTTGCCCCGGATTCTTGGGACGCTTTGGGTGGGCATTTGGCCGCAAAAAAAGCGCCGCTTCCCATCGCCGCGGAACTGGGACTTTTGCGACCTTCGACCAAACAAAACGCGGGCGGGTCGGGCTTCTTTGATTTGTTTCGCGACCGCGCGATGTTTCCTATTTTGGATCAACGCGGACGGGTCGCGGGTTTTGGGGGGCGGCTCCTGGGGCTGTCTTCTCAGACCGCATCGGATGGGCCAAAGTATTTAAATTCCCCTGAGTCCTTTATCTTCAAAAAGAGCAAAATCGCTTTTGGTTTATTTCAGGCTCAAAAACATATTCGGGAAACAAACGAGATTATTCTGGTAGAGGGCTATTTTGACGTTTTGGCTATGCATGCTGCGGGTTTTAAGCACGTGGTGTCGACCTGCGGGACGACGCTTTCGGGCGATCACCTCGCGCTTTTTCGAAAGTTTGCGGACAAAATTATTATTCTGTTTGATGGCGATCGCGCAGGCATTGAAGCCACCGAGCGCGTGATGGAAGTGGGGCTTGAGCATGGCTGTGTGCTCTATGGGGCGGTGATGCCCGAGGGAAAAGATCCCGACGAAGTGCTCCTAGATAAAGAAACCGGGCGCGTTAGTGCTGGTGGGTTAGAGCAAATGCGGGAGATTCTCGCGAAATCTGAGCCGCTCTTGGATTCCCGTATTTCGCAGGCGGTTAAAGAATCAGAAAAAGGCCCTGAGGCGTTGACTCAAGCATTGAAGCAAGTTGGGGCGTGGCTGAGCAAGTTTCAGGATCCGCTTGGGCGTGAGGTGCGGCTTAAAGGGCTTAAGGAGAAGTTGAATTTGTCCCAGGAAATGCTGAGGCATCTCGTTCCTGGCGGGGTGGGGGCGCATGCGGCGCCGATTATGCAATCCAGGCTGGCTCCAGATGGTGGGGGTGTTCCCGTTAAGAAGATTGTTCGGAGTATTTCGGGCGGAGGAAAACCTCAAATGTCTCAAAAACTTACTATTTCTGATCGGGTGATTCTGCGGGGGCTTATTTGTAGCGAAAGCGCTTTTGGGCAATTTTTTAAGGCCGGGAGCAATTTGCCCCCGGGGCATCTCGTATCGGAACTTTTTGACGCGCCGGGGGCGCAAGTTTGGGTTTCTGGGTGGGTTCAGAGTCTGGGAGACGGTGCGGTAGGAGGATGGCAGGTCTTTAGGAAGATGCCGGAACACTATGTTTCGCCCGATGCTAACGGGGATGTGTCTTCGGGGGGGGGGCAAGGGCAGGAAGGTCATCTCCGCGCAGCCATAAGCGAAATTCTGGGTTCTTTAGATTCTGGGGATATTGGGGACGCAGGTGGACAAAATTCCGGCAGAGAATTTCAAGAAGAATTCGAGGGCGCACTGAATCAGAAGGTGACCAGGATTTGGGCACGATTTTCGCAGCAAATCAAAACTAAGATGGCGGAAGCAGAAGAAAAAAAGGACCTGCAAGCCCAATCGGAACTGATGAAAGTATTTCTTGACGTTCAGCGCAAGATGAAGGAGTTTAAGAGCTTCATATGAATAAGCCAAAGGAATCCGCTCGCAAACCTGAGAGCACGGGTTCACTCAACAAAAATAAGGAAATCAAAAAGCTCCTGGACCTGGGAGTTCAGAGAGGTTTTCTTACTTACGTTGAAGTGAATGAGTTGCTCCCCCTTGAATTGATTTCGCCTGAATCCATCGACGAGATCATGAACCTCCTTTCTGAAAATGAAATTGAGGTCATTGATGCCGCAAAACGGCCGAAAGATAGCGACGGCGATGAGGAGGAATCCGAAGAGCCGATCCTCGTCGCGCCCGCTGCGGGCGCTGAAGAAGGACATGCTTCTGAAGAGGTCGTCACCCCCGCTGCGGCAGATTTTGCGCGCGGTGCAGATCCTGTAAAACTTTACCTCAAGAAGATGGGGAGCGTTTCGTTGCTGACCCGAGAAGGTGAAGTCGAGATTGCGAAAAGAATTGAAGAAGGCGAAGTCGATATTTTAAGGGGCCTTTTAGCCTCGAAACTGGGAACTCTTGCGATCGTGGATCTCGGCGAGCGCATGGAAATCGGCAAGACTAAAGTTAAGGATGTGATTCGCGGAGTCGATGAAGAAATTTCTATCGACGACGAAAAAAAGTATCTTGAAAAAGTTTTGGTCGCGATTTCAAAGGTTAAGGCGCTCGTGGCTGCTCAGGAGAAAATGGACGAAGCAACTCGCGGACCCGAAGGTAAGAAACTTCCGCAAAAGAAAAAAGACGAGTTTCTCAAAGAAATAGAAAAACGAGAGAAAAACGTCGAGTCCGCTTTTCAGAGTCTCGCCTTCAATCGTAAAACCATCAACTACCTCTCTGGCAACATTAAGTTGTATTGGGGACGTGGCAGAGAATTGTTTGACGAGAAGAAAAAGATTTTTGATTTCCTTGGAATCAAGGAAATGAAGCAAATGAAGGAGATCTCCCGTGAGTTTCACAAGGGGCTAGAAACTCATCCAGGACTTTGCAAGCAATACGATGTGAGTGAGCAGAAGCTTGCCCAACTTGTTCAATCTGAAGAAGATCTTGCCAAAAAGCTAGAGCGTTTGGAGGATGAGGTGAGCATTGGTCTTGAAGAGCTTCGCGGTATTTACGATACACTCACGATTGGAGAGCGCAAAGCTGACCACGCGAAGAGTGAGCTCGTTGAGGCGAATCTAAGGCTTGTTGTTTCGATTGCGAAGAAGTACACGAATCGCGGTTTGCAGTTCTTGGACCTAATTCAAGAGGGCAATATTGGTCTGATGAAGGCTGTGGATAAATTCGAGTATCGCCGTGGCTACAAGTTTTCGACCTATGCTACCTGGTGGATTCGGCAAGCGATTACACGGGCCATTGCTGACCAGGCACGGACGATTCGGATTCCTGTGCATATGATTGAGACGATCAATAAGTTGATTCGCACTTCGCGTCTCTTGGTGCAGAGTTTGGGACGCGAACCGACTCCTGAGGAAATCGCTCAGAAAATGGAACTTCCAGTAGATAAGGTTCGGAAGGTTCTTAAGATTGCCAAAGAGCCGATTTCGCTTGAGACGCCTATTGGGGAAGAAGAAGATTCTTACCTGGGCGATTTCATCGAAGACAAAAAGATCATCAATCCCTCTGATGCTGTGATTAACATCAATCTTTCCGAGCAGACCCGAAAAGTGCTCGCAACCTTGACTCCTCGGGAAGAGAAAGTGCTTCGCATGCGCTTTGGGATCGGCGAGAAGTCGGATCACACGCTCGAAGAAGTGGGTCAGGACTTTTTCGTGACTCGTGAACGTATTCGTCAGATTGAGGCAAAAGCGCTCCGTAAGCTTCGGCATCCTTCGCGGGCGAAACTCTTGAAGGCTTTTGTAGATTAGGTTTTCGCTAAGTTTGGAGGGTATTCATGAAGAATCTCTGGCTTGGTTTAATTTTACTAGGCGTGGTGGGGGTTCGCCCGGCCCATGCCGTGGAATTTTGGTTTCAAGGCGGCACGGGGTATTCGCTTCCTAAGGTTTCGGGTGTTTCGGATACAATCGGAAGCGCTTTGGGCTGGGGTGGGGGGGCTACGCTGGTTTTTCCGTTTAAGACTCGGTACGCGTTTGAGCTAGGCGGTGAGTACTTCAATCACCAGTGGACGCATACTTCGGCAGGCATCAAGTATGATGTCAGTGCGCCCTTTTTCCCGCTTTTGGGTGGTTTTTGGGTTTCACTTGGAAAGTTTTTTTCATTGCGCGGTGGTGGATATTATTCATGGGTTGCAGGGAAAGTCCTGACGGCAACTTCGGGTGATGTGGGTGCGGGGAGTTCGTCGGAGTATGGGCTTAAGACTAAAGATTACGGAGGATATGCTGGCCTGGGGTTAGAGTTTCCGGTGAAAAAGGCGACTCTTACGGTGGGTGCAAATTATTTCATGGGAGTCCCGAATCTTGCGCTTTCAAGCGCTTCGGGGGCTGTGTTTAAATTAAGTGAAGTCCAGGCGATGATTGGACTTAAGTTTGGTACGAAAAAGAAGTAAGTCTAAGGAGTAATGATGTCTGTTAGTGGGGGCCTTTAGCTCAGCTGGTTAGAGCGGTCGGCTCATAACCGATTGGTCGTAGGTTCAAGTCCTACAAGGCCCACCATTTAAAACTATCATTGTTGAAGTTTGTGAAACCACAAGCCCGCGATAACAAGCGGGCTTTTTCATTGGTCGAGACGCAAGTGGGAGTTTCGTTTGAAAAATGCGCTTTACTCTTATGGCCCGCCGAGTTAAGTGCTTCGGTCTGTCTTTATCAATCTGGAGATTACATGAAAAAATATTATATATTCCAGTGTCTTCTGCGGATCTTTGAGGTCTGGGAAAAGTTCCACAGCCGGGACGGAGCCATCATCCGCACTCTCGTCAAGTCGATCAAGGATGACCGAGGAGGTAACGCTATCAAACCGCTATATCAAACCCATTCCAATCAAAAGTGGGCTTGACCGTACCTCGCCCTCTGCCAGGCTTTTCTTGTAAATCCAAGATACCCTGCTCAGCAAGAAATCTAGCGTCGTTATAAACATTCGGATAGTCGCGACCCAAAATTTTTGCCAACTCATTGAGCGAAGCAGGTTTCTTGTCGCGAACAGTTCTCAATAATCTCAATCGCTCAGGACTAAAAACTTTGGCAAAGACGGAGAGATCCTCAAAACAAAGCACAATCTCATCGTCCTTCTTTGACTTTGTCCGAGTCGGCGTCTTATGCTTACGATGCGCCATCGCCTCAGCGTTCGCGACGAACTCGTCAAGCACTGCTTGGGCTGGTTGAAGTTGAATTCTAATCTTTTTAGCTTTCATAGTTGACCTCCTAATTTCCTGACTTCTCGTTCAAAGTCGTCCTTGAGTCTGGCGAACAACTCAAATAGGTAACCTTTTTCGACCCCATCAATATGTATAGGATCGCTCTTGCCATGATGATTATCGAAAAGGACGCGACATATTCCATTTTGAACCCAAGCCATTCGGTACCTAACTCCAGATCGTCCCTCGGTTAGTTGAAATTTAAAGTTGAGTGGTTCACTCTCTCGGTTACCCAGCCAAAGAGAACTAACCCGCCGGAAACCCGGCAAGGAAAGGAACCACTCATGTCTCAACTACACATCGTCAAGCAGAAGGGCAAGCGGAAGGTATTGAAGCCGATTACCCACGAATTGCCTCAAAATATCTGTTACTTAGATGCGGTGCGCAGTTTTGGTTGAATTACCTGGTAGCGTCACTATCCCGCACTCTGTCAAAATATCGGTTACCACAACTTAGATTTTGGAACGGATTGCGGCCGCCACGGAGGGCGGTTTCTATGAGCTACCAGGCCACAAAAGAATACCTTGTTGCGATTTTAAGTCGATACCAAAATTCGAAGAG
>JBBCAV010000065.1:0-3075 GCA_051382305.1 Bdellovibrionota bacterium FG-2 | reverse complement strand
GGATAAGCCGTTCAAACGCGGTCTCCTTTTAGCCCTACCCTCCTGAAATCGCTCGGGGACGGGAGCCGCGCGTCCAGGGGGAGAACAAAAGACTCGTTCTCACGTGAAATCTGGCCTTACTGAGACTGAGCAAGGTGGAACCTCCTTTGGGGATCTCTCACTAGAGAATGTATGCGATTTTTAAAACTTTCTCAAGAGAAAGTTTGATTTTTACCACACTTTCTCCAAACCCTTTAAGGGGGGGGGCAAGTGAAATTAATTTGACGGCTGGCAGGGGACGGCCTATTTGCCGGAGCTAAACCACCAGACTTAAAAACATGTGCGCGCTCACTGGACATTTTTCCATGCTTGAAATTCGCTGGGTTTGAGCTTAAAACGCGCAATATTTCCGTCGTGTAGGCTCAGGATTTCAGTTTCGAGAACTTCAAAAAGTTGAGTGGCATGCGCCGCAGGCAGGTTTTGAGCTTCTTGTTGAGATTTAAGGAGGCTGCGAATCTTGCTCACTACTTCTGGCCCCGCGACTCTTTCGAGCACGATCGTGCGAATGATGTCCTGGATGACGGTCCGATATTTCAGCTTCAGTAAATTCGGTTCTCCCATTGCTTGTTGAATTGCAGAATATCGCTGCGAGGAACGCTTATAAGCCCAGATATATACATCGCGCAGAAGACTTTGATCGTTTTTTTCATAAATCCCGAGCAGGGCTTTTATGTACGCATCTCGGTCGACATCCATAAATGAAAGCGGTCTGAGATTGGTTTTGATCAAGGGAACGTTGGCCACCAGGCGCGCGGTTCTCTTGTTCACATCCTCAAACGCTTGCAGGTAAGACAAATGCACCAAAGAAAAGAGAGATTGTTCAAACGGATCTTTGATGAGGTTCATTTTTTCGATAAAAAGTTGAAAGCAGTCCTTGAGAATATGGGGATTCTCGAGCGGCATGTACACGGAGCCACCCACGCCGACTGCAATCGTCCTCAACCGACCGGAGGCACACGGGTCGCCCAAAAGGTTTTCAGACAGCAGAGCATGGATACTGCATACCTCGTGCGCGCTCATTGCCACTTCGGGTGCGGATTCGATAATATATTCGATGGCTGCTTTGTGGTTCAAAATCATTTGAGCTTCAGATGCGTCTTTTCCAGGGGCATTTTCGCCGAGTTCAATGAGGCGTTGGGTTTCTAAAAGCGAATAAGTGTTTCCCTCGAGGCGACTTGAGTTCCAGGATAGATCGATTAGCAGTCGATTCAGAATATTACGTGCGTACGTTCCGGCGGGACGGATCTTGTTTTCTACTGCGCCGACGGTCAGAAGTTCTGCGCGTGCTGCTTCGCTGAGGTAGAATGTTTGATTGGGTTTATACGACCGGAGAAAATCCTGATTGTATCCTACGGGCGTCCGCGATTGGAGCGGTTGAGAAACGTAGTGGAGTAGCGTCTCAGACGCTGTCCCCCGTGCCTGATGAGAGGCGCGAACGTAGGCGCGCGCGCGCGCGGCGCCTTTTGCTTCAAGAAGTCCACGCTCAATCAGCGAGTTTAGGACTCTGCGAATGGCCTTCCGGTCGCCTTCGTCTGATTTTGACAGTCCGGATGCCTGGGCTATGTCGTGCAAATTGATCTCAGATTTTTCTGCGAGCAGCTTCAAAATCATCGCTTCAATATCGGTTTTCTTCATTGCAACCATAGACCCTCAAAGTATCGAGTATTGGGACAAAATCAGTCCCAATACCGCGATCTGATGCCATTATAGCCCTAAAACTGTCCCAATTGCAAGTATTGGGACAAAACATGTCCCAATTTGCGGAGGTACTTCTCGAAGCTGCATTTTAGTTGAGGCTGCGCTCAGGCTAACTAAACTCTCCACCCCATAGCATCGCCAAGAACTCTTGCCAGGGAATGATCGCGATGCCGTCTATAATGCGCCGATGAGGGACGAACGCAATCACGGCATACTTTCGGAGAAGAGCCTCTTCGCGAAGTGCGCGGAGTCCTTTTAAGTGGCGTGGATTGATCTCGTCTGTGGACTTGATTTCAAAGGCATAAGAATCTCCCAGAATGAGATCAACCTCAAAGCTGGATTTGGTCCGCCAATATTGCATGGGGAGATCCTTCTTTAAGTAGCTCAAGGCCGCGCGCGTTTCGAGCATGATAAAGTGTTCGAAGGCTTTTCCGAAGAGTTCACCTTGAGGAACGACCTCCCCTCTTTTTGCAAGAACCCGAGTCACACCTAGGTCGAAGAGATAAAATTTTGAGCGCGTGATTGCCTTTCGGATTTTGGTCGCTTCAAAAGGTAGGACTTGAAACCCGAGTAAAGTGTCTTCGAGAATTTCGACATAATTCTGCAAAGTTTTGGCTTTAACCCCACAGTCACTGGAGAGATTTTGAAAATGCAGTTCCTCCCCGCAGTTGAGCGCCATGACATCCAGGAACCTTGCGAACAAATCCACTCGGCGGGTCAAAGCCTCGTTTGCGATTTCCTCCCGCAGGTACAAGCTGATGTAGGATTTTAGATCTTCAAGGGGATCTTCTGACAAGTAGACCGAAGGAAGACCGCCGCGGTTGAGAAAAGTATTCAAATCAAAATCTGGAATTTCTTGGGACACCAAGGGAAACAAATGCAGTTCCCTCGCGCGGCCGCCCAGAAGATTAGCGCCGCCTCTTTTTAGTTTTCGGGCGCTACTTCCCGTAAGTAAAAAGCGATGTTTGTTTTTGAAAACCAGGCGCTGCACTTCATCCAAAAGTTTGGGGAGTTTTTGCACTTCATCGATAATGATGAGTTCATTCTGACCGGGGTTTTCTTGCTCAAGTATCGAAGAGTCTCGCATCAAGGTGAGATAGGTTTTCTCTTCCAAGAGGTCATAATGGCGTGCATGCGGAAAGGTTTGCGCAAACAAAGTGGATTTGCCGGTGCCTCGGGGGCCGAACAAGAACGCGCTTTTCTTATCTAGCGTGGCGCTTAAGTCCAATGTTCGCTTAAATTTAGAGTCCCCCCTCCGGGATCTGAAAACCCCTCGCCTTTAGGCGACCGGTGCCTCATGTTGGGGGAATGCAGGACTACAAAAAAGGAAGTCATACG